>JASMTK010000001.1:0-19901 GCA_041694355.1 Arcobacteraceae bacterium
TTTGTACAAATGTAAATGATATCTCTTATGCATTAAGCAAGTACTCAAAACTAGACTTTACTCATAGAATCACAGGATGTAACAGTGGAGTAACTGTTGGATTAAATAACTTAGCTGATATAATCAACAATATGCTTGTTGAAAACAAATCAAATGGTTTAACTCTTGGTGAAAGTAGTGAAATACTACTTGAAAATGTAGACACTCTAAACAAAAACTCAAACGAAGCAGCAGCCTCTTTAGAAGAAACAGCAGCTGCTATTGAACAAATAACTAGTAATGTTTCAAGTAATACAAATAACATCGTACAAATGTCAAGCCTAGCTACAAATGTTACAAATTCAGTTTCAAAAGGTCAAACATTGGCAAATGAGACAACTGATGCAATGAATGAAATTGATAGTGAGGTTAATGCTATTAATGAAGCAATTACTGTTATTGACAATATTGCTTTCCAAACAAATATCTTATCTCTAAATGCAGCAGTAGAAGCAGCAACAGCAGGTGAATCAGGAAAAGGTTTTGCTGTGGTTGCACAAGAGGTTAGAAACCTAGCAACTAGAAGTGCGGATGCAGCAAAAGAGATTAAAGATCTTGTAGAAAATGCAACTAAAAAAGCTGATCAAGGAAAAAGAATATCTCAAGATATGATAAAAGGTTATAAAACTTTAAATCATGATATTACAAAGACTACAGAGCTTATCAAAGATGTTGAAGCCTCTAGTAAAGAACAGCTTTCAGGAATAGAACAAATTAATGATGCAGTTAACTCTTTAGATAGACAAACTCAACAAAATGCAATGATTGCAGGACAAACTTATAACGTAGCAGTTCAAACTGATAAGATTGCAAAACTTGTAGTATCAAATGCAAATGACAAAGAGTTTATAGGAAAAGATGAAGTAAAAGCAAAACCTATAAATCAAAACGCAGATGAACAAGCATAAGGACTTGTTCATTTGTGAAAAATATACTAAAATTTCAAAATGAAATGCAAACTATGTAAGAGTGACAGCTTTTATGATTTAAAAAATAGTTATATTAAATGTAAAAAATGCCACAAAAAATACTCCCTTAGGAAACTAAATCAAGAAAAAAGAATAAACAGAGCTTTTTGTGATAACAAAAATGCAAATGAAGCCTCAAAATATCTAAATCTAAACTACAGAACTGTAAAAGATAGATATGATTACCTAAGGTTTTATATCGCAAAATTTCTAGAAGATGAATACAATAAAAGTGTAAAAGACTATAGTAACTATGAAGAGTATTACTACTTCAATACAAAACAAAAAACAAAAAAAGTAAAATCTTTATATAGTGCTATAAATATTATGGGATTTTACTCAAATAAAAAAGTATATACTCTACTAATGCCCAAAATTCCTAAAAGAGCATTAAGTGAAGATGATGGCTTTAAAGAGTATTTAAATTGGTATAAAATCCACTCATTAAACTCTTATAAAACTGATTTAAAAAGATTCTGGCTGTTTTTAGAGCAGCAACTAAAAAAATATAAAGGTATAAATGAAGAGAATTTTTTTCTATATCTAAAAGAGTGTGAGTTTAGGTTCAACTATGAGTATGAAAAACAATTTGAGATTTTAGAGTTGTGTTAATTTAATAACTCACTTTACTGTCTAAATACTATGTTATGATTGCTAGTATCATAAGACAAACCACAACATTTAACTAATTAAAATCTAAAGTTAATATCAAACGCTTTTCATTGGTTATCAACTCTGGTGAGCGGTGGACTAAACCTGCATTTTCATTATCATCCCAAAGAGTACCTTTAAACGCATACCTGTTTGTTTAAGTTCAAACAAATAACAAAACATATCCACAAGTTCAGCTATATCTTCACTAACTTCGGGCATTTTGTTATCAAAAGATTCGCTAACACGCGAAAGTGCATCTTGTGGTGTTAAAGCCATTTCTTTTTGAAATGTAGGATTTAATGCTAAAAACTCTTTTACAGAATATTTAAAAGTATCTGGTCTGTCACGCTTCCAAATAGCTATGTTAATCTTTTCTTGATAGATATCGCTTAAAACCGTTGGCTGTGTACCATGTGCCATATGTCTAGTTGTAAAATTTAAATTTTTAACTTCAATTATATTTCTACTTAATTGCATTGATGAATTATCCTTTTGAAAAATTTTGCAACTCAATTGCACTTTGAAATCTTATCAAACTATTATTAAATGCAACTTAGTTGCATAATTAAGATTCATAAAATTTTGTTCACTATAAAAAATATTATTAGTTTAAGTTATATCAATGCGACTAAGTTGCATTTAAATTTCTTATATTATAATTCCAAGATTAAAATGCAACCTTGTTGCAAAAATAAAAGGATTAAGTTTGAAAAAAATACTAATTGGTTCAATAATTTTAAGTGGATTATTATATGCAAAAAATACAAATATCTCATATGAATATGGAGTAAAAGATTATAACAATTCTATGACTAAAATAGATGGAAAAGTACAAAATATAGGAATTTCACATAAGATATCTAATCATATGATTAATTTAGGATTTCAAAGTGACAATGTAGATAGACAACACTCTATTACAAAAGCAAATCTTTCATCTCTTGATGTTGAAAAGTATAGTGCAAAATATACGTATAAGATAAATGAAAAAGCAAATTTGAAAGCTAGTTATATAAAGATTATTGATAATTTAGCTCCAACAGATCAAGGAAAAATTTATGGTCTTGGTGGAGATTATAATATTATGAAAGGATTAACAGCTGGATTGGATATTTATAAAAGTGATTATGAAACTTTTGATGTAAATCAATATGATTTTACTCTTTCAAAAGGTTTTAAAATTGATAATTTAAAACTAAAAACAACTTTAATTGCTAAAAAAATAGATATTGATGGTAGTAAATATGGTGGATATACTTTTAAAGATAAAGACTACTTTACTACAGGTTTAAAATTTGGAGCAAATTACAATGATTATGTAGCAGGAGTTGGTGCGTTTTTTGGAAAAAGAGCATTTACTGTTCTTGATGATGGAGTAAAAGTTCAACATCATGCAATGGAACAAGATGAAACATATATGTTAATGCTTGGAAAGAAATTTAAAAAATTTGATATTATGGCTAAATACTCTTTTCAAAATGGAAAAGAACTACCTGAAAATAAAGATGATGTAGATACAAAAGTTGTAACTTTAGCTTTGACTTATAAGTTCTAATATTGATAAAATAGAAGTAGTTTATAGTTTAAAACTATATCACTGCTTCTTTATTTCTTAAATTAAACTATAGTTTTATTTTTACCAGTCTCTTTTGCTTCATATAGATTCTCATCAGCTTTTTTTATTATCTCATCAACATTTGATAACTCACTATTATCACTTACACCAATACTTACTGTAGTTTTTAAGTCATCTTTGTATGTATCTTGAATCTTTTCTCTTATTTTTTCTGCGATTTTAAATGCTTCATCTTTATTTGCATCAGGGAAAATCACACACAACTCTTCTCCTCCGTACCTAAAAGCAATATCCATTTTTCTAATATTTGTTGAAATTATCTTTGCGATATTTGCTATTACCTCATCACCTTTTTGATGCCCATAATTGTCATTTACTTCTTTAAAATCATCAATATCAAACATCATAAAAGAGAAGCTTTCTTTCTCTCTAAAGGCTTTTTCATTTGTCTTTTCAAGGAAAATATCTAAAACCTCTCTATTATAAAGTTTTGTTAATTCATCTTTTGTTGCTATTTCAGATATTGATTCAAAATTATCCTCTGATATTATTTTTAAGTTAGATTTTGTTTTCCGGATATTTTGCATATAATCAACAGTCGCAACTATTACACCAACTTCTCTTTTTAGTTTTTTCTCCAAAATATTTAAATGTTTTATGATATTTTTCCAAACATACTTTGCTATATTTTCAGATAATTTAGAGTGAATTAAAACCATTAAAATATTTGAATAAGGATTGTCATTTTTACTTACATATTTCTCTAAGTTTTTTCTATTATAAGCAAAATCATTTATAGTTTTTATATCTAAATCCTCTAAGTTCTCATTTTCTATGATAGTCTCTATTTGTTTATTTTTCATCTTTTTCCTATTTAGTTAAAAAAGTAAGTATGTACAACATCAGCTAATATATACATCACTAATAAAGCAAAGATAATCTTATTTGTATTCATATTAAACCTTTATTAAAATTTTTATTTATAAATTATATTAACCTTTTGTAAACTATTCTAGCATATAATTTCAAAATCATTTTTAAAGGGATTTAAATGTTAAAAAGTTCATATATGAGATTTAGAATAATTTCATTTTTAGAAGGCTTATCTTATTTGATTTTAGTATTTATTGCTATGCCTATAAAATATATAGGTGAAAATCCATATCCAGTAAAAGTTGTAGGTATGGGTCATGGGGTACTGTTTATACTATTTTGTATTTTTTTATTCGAAGCTTTTAAAAGATGTGATTGGAACAAAAGTATAGGAGTTCAATACTTTATATATTCACTAATTCCGTTTGGCTTTATAATAATTGATAAATCATTAAAAGCTCAACCATCAGATAAATAAAAGAGGTTTAAACCTCTTTTATTTTAAAAGTATTAAAATTTAAATATTCCTGTTTCATTGATAATTACTGCAGTTAATGCAATTGGAATAACTAATCTAACCATAAAGAACCATAGTTTTACTAAGAACTCACCCATAATTGGAGTTAACTCTTCTTTAATCTTATCTTTATCCATATAGTAACCAACAAAGATAACTACTAATATACCACCAATAGGAACTAATATAGTGAAACATACAAAATCTACCCAGTCAAAGAAACTCTTTTCTCCAACTTGTAAAGCTGGTGCAAAATCACTTACATTTGAAAGTAGTGTTATAATTCCTAAAGTATAGAAAAATAGACTACAAATTAATGCAGCTTTTGTTCTTGTCATCTTAAATCTCTCAATTAGATAGTATACAGCTGGTTCCATCATAGAAATAGCTGATGTGATACCTGCAAAAGCAATAGCAATAAAGAATAAAATAGATAAGAACTGACCTGCATCACCAAACTCATAGAATACAGATGGCAGTGAAATAAATACTAACCCAGCACCTTTTGTTGATTCTGCACCTTTATCAAATAGTAGTGTAAAGATAATAAGCCCTGCAACAATAGCAACCATTGTATCAATAATAGAGATTGTAATAGCAGACTTTGCAATATTTGACTCTTTTGGTAAAGAAGCAGCATATGTGATAATAATAGCCATACCTAAAGATAGTGTATAAAATGCTTGACCAATAGCAGCTATAATTGCCGATGATGTAATCTTTGAAAAGTCTGGATTAAACATAAATGCAACTGCTTCAGAGAATGCATCAACATTTATAGAGTATACAAATAGAATTGCTAAAATAACTCCAAGTAAAGGCATTAAAACCTTGTTTATCTTTTCAATTCCATCTTTAACACCTCTTAAAATAATAGCAGTAACAAGTACAAAAACTATAGTATGATAAAATAACTGCGTTTGATAATCAGCAGTTAAAAGTGTCATAAAGTTATCTGTTGACTCTTTTACAGTTGATGGCAACTTTTCAAAAGACAGAGCTATATAGTGAAAAATCCATCCAATAACTACAGAGTAGTAAGAAAGAATAATCAACGGTACTACGACTAAAAATCCTGCATACTTCCAAACCTTTTTATGTTTAACAGCAAGATTTTCAAACATACTAACAGCATCACTTCTTCCAAGTTTACCAATTAACAACTCAGAAATAAGTACAAATACTCCAATAAAAAGTGCAGTAATTAAATAAACAATTACAAATGCACCTCCACCATACTCACCTGTAACATATGGAAATTTCCAAACATTACCTAAACCAACAGCTGAACCTACTGCTGCTAGAATAAAACCTAATCTTGTAAACCTTGACGCGCTCATAGTCCTCCTTGAATTTAAAAGTTACGATTTTATCCAAACTTAAATTAAACTTTTATGTAACTATATTGTAATTTATTGCAAATTAATTACAAAATTTAAATAAGAAATAAGATTATATAGATTTTATGAAAGGTTGAGTTTTACAGTGAAGTTATTTTATTATTTATAAGACAAGACATACTAGATGAGTAATTATATGTCTTGACTATAAAATTTATGATTAGAATACAAAAGCAATATCAGCAATATTCAAATGATAGATTTGAACTTTCACACCACTACTGTCTAAAATAGAGTAAGTGATTGTAAGTTCGTTTGGATTTTCAATTTCTGGGTTTAACTCAACAAACTTTTTAAACTTTTCCAAGTCTATAATACTGTAAACAAATAGTGCTTTTTCTTTAAATTTTTCGTTATTAATATACTTTTCATAAACTTCTTTATATGTATCTTTGTCATATTTATTATAGAAATTTTCTTTGTACATAGCTTCACAATAATCTTTTTTATCATAATCTTTAGTATTATAAGTATGATAATCTTCTGCAATTATTGCCTCTAAATCTGGATGTATTTCAAAGAAATTGTATTTTATATATCCATTTTCATTTGAAATTTCATGTGTAGTTTTTATCATAAATTCACCTTATTTTTTCGTATTGTATCATAATAAAATTTATATGAATTTAACTATTTACTGTAAATTCTTAATACTATTTATAAATTTACAAACAATATAAGTTTTACTATATTATAACCTATACAATTAAAACTTGGTATTTTAATATTTTTAGCAAAAAATTATTTTTATGATTCTTCTCTTTTCTTAGGGCTTTATAGCTTATATGTAATCATTTTGTTTAATACTTAATATATTTATAGCATATACAATACTAAGTTATCATCTAAGGTAAAATGTTTGATTTTCAACTAAAAGAGTAAGAACTATCATCTAAAATAGAAGTTATCATACTAAATGGTATGCTTGCCCTATTGAAATACCTCCATCATTTACAGGAATTTCTTTAGAGAAAAGCACTACCCTACTTTTTGATTTCAACTCATTTATTAATTTTTGAGTCAAGGTTTTATTTTGAAAAACTCCTCCACTTAAAACAACTGGCAACTCTTTGTGCTTATCTGAGATATTTATTATAAGTTTTATGATTGTGTTTATAAACTTAGAAGATATTGTTATTTTATTATTATCTTTAATCATCTGTTTTATCATATTTTCAATAGATATTTCTTTACTTTCTATATTAATATCATAACTATCTTTTATCTTTTCATCATAGCACTCTTCTATATTTAAGCCAGTTTCACCTTCATAACTTTGAGTATGATTTATTTTTGCAAAACTAGCAACTGCATCAAAAAGTCTTCCCATTGAACTTGTATTTGTAGTGTTTAGATTCTTTGTATACATTGTATAATATAGTTCGATTTCTTTATCATTAAATGCTTTTAGAAAATTATTATTTATCTCTTTGACTTTTTCTAAATCATATATATCAAATAGCAATGATAAAGCAATTCTCTTTGGTTCTTTTACTGCTTTTTCATTTCCAAGTAGTTTGAAATATTTAAGATAGTATGCTCTTTCATAAGATTTTTTATCACATATAAAAACCTCTCCACCCCAAATATTTCCATCATCACCATAGCCTGTTCCATCAAAAGCTATACCTAAAACCTTATCTTCAACTCTATACTCTGCCATTGTTGATAAAATATGAGCATAGTGATGTTGAACAAATATTAGTTTATCAAAGTATTTATTTTTTGCCCATTTTGTACTTTCATAATTTGGATGCATATCACAAACAACAACATCAGGTTCAAAGTCATAAAACCTCTTAAAAGTATCTATTGTTCTTTCAAAATACTCCACAGACTCTATAGAGTTTAAATCTCCTATATGAGGTGATAAAACTAACTTATCTTCAAAAACTATAGAGATTGTAGATTTTTGGTTTGCTCCAAGAGCAAGTATTTTTTTATTTGTTTTTTTACTTAGTTTTATAACTGTAGGAGTATAACCTCTTGCATTTCTTAGTTTACTAATATTGTCATTGATTAGATGAATTACTGAATCATCACATGCATTTACTATCTCTCTGTTAAAATCTAAAACATAATCAATCACAAAATCTAACTTCTCAATAACCTCATCTTTAAATCTAATAATTGGTTCATCTTTTAGATTTGCACTAGTTGCAACTATTGGGTTTTTTAAATATTTAAAAAGAATATGATGTAAAGGTGTGTAAGGTAAGAAACAACCTATTTTAGAAATATTAGGTGCAATTTTTTCACTTAAAATTGATTCTTCTATTTTTTTTAGTAAAACTATAGGTTTCTCTTTTGACTCTAAATACCCTCTTTCTAGACTAGTTGGTTTTGCATATTTATCTATCTCATCAATATTTTTAAACATCACTGCAAATGGTTTAAGAGGTCTTCTTTTTCTCTGTCTTAAAAGTTCTACTGCTTCTGTATTGGTTGCATCACAAACTATATGAAAACCACCTAAACCTTTTAGAGCAACAATATGTCCCTTATTTATTAAAGTAGCTAACTTCTCTATAGCTTTTATGTCACTTTTGATAAGTTTATTCTTATTATCAAATAAAGTAACCTTTGGTCCACAGCTTTCACAAGCTACTGGCTGGGCATGGTATCTTCTATTTGTAGGATCTTCATATTCAGCTTTACAAAATGAACATAACTCAAAATCTTTCATAGAGGTATTACACCTATCATAAGGTACAGTTTCAATAATAGAGTATCTAGGTCCACAATTTGTACAGTTTGTAAGAGCATAGTTGTATCTATGATTGGTGCTTGTATTTATATCTTCAATACAATCATCACATATAGACATATCAGGAGAAATTATTGTTGTTTTATTATTTGAGTTTGTACTTTCTTTGATTTCAAAAGAGTAAAAAACTTCCTTTCTTGAATCACTTACTAAGATAGTATCGATTTTTGATAGTTTAGGTGGATTTGTTTTAAGTTCATCTAAAAAGTTTTCAAAGTTCTCAAAAGTAGAATAAAGAAGTATATTTACTCCTTTATCATCATTGTTTACCCAACCTTTCATATTATACTTTAAAGCTAAATTATAAATAAAAGGTCTAAATCCAACACCTTGAACTACACCACTTACTTCTATCTTTTTATTTACCATAATTCCCCAATTCTAATACAGTTTTATCGGAGTATATTTTACTAAAAAGTAAGTTTATCTTTTGTTTTAAGAGTGGATAATTTCTCTTTTAAAAGATACTTGTGCAATTTGGTTAATTGTTGTGTCACTATTTCTTAGTTCAAGCTCAATATGTAAAAGTCCTAAATGCCCAATTATAACTTTTTCCATTGTCTTTACAGCTTCAACTATTTGTGGGCTTAACTCAAAAGTTGTATCATCAGCCACTCTTTTTGGTATTACTCCTAATACATATGTTGAGGGTAAATCTTTGTTCATATCAATCATATTTAATGTTTGAAGCATTTCAACCTCATGGGCACTTCCTTGCCAATTAACCTCTGAGGGAGCATCTTTATAATCAAAAAAGTAGACATCACCTGCTTTACTATTAAGTGCATCAATACAATCAATTACTATAATCTCATCATGTTTTATAATCTCAGGTATTAACCTTTGTGCTAAAGTTCCTCCATCAATTATCGTAACATCATAATATTTGCTTTTAAAATCATATTTTTCATCCAAATAGTGTACAAAATGAGCACCAATACCCTCATCTTGGAATAGGATATTTCCTATTCCTAATATCAAAAGACTCTTTTTCATATCAATGATCCTCTTCCCATTTATATCCAGAGATTATAGAGTCCATTGCACCACTTTTTCCGTAGACTGAGTTAAATGTAGCTAAATATATATGTATAGGCAAAAAGATTATAAAAAACCACATTGAGATATGATGTAATTGCCGAACCCAAGCTAAACCTCCCATCATAACTTCAATTGGTCTTAAATACTCATATAAAAATCCACCTAATCCTTCATGATAAACATGTATATGTAAAATAAGTCCCGTAAGACAAATCACTATAAGTGCAATATAAACACCTAAATATGCAACAAACTGCAAAGGATTATAAACCCCCTTTAATTTAGCATGTTTACCAATAAGCATATAGTACTTTATTTGCTTTATCCATACTTTTGGATTTATAAAATCCCAAAAGGATACTCTTTCAAGTTTACTTTGTCTATCAAATAAAAAAAGATAAAACTTCCCTATTGTAACTGCAATTAATAAAAACCCAAACATAATATGCCAAGAACGCATCAATGCATAAAGATAATTATTTGGCTCTCCTTGATTCAATGCAGGAGCAATAAAAGGAATAGCTATATAAAAACCTGTAAATGTAAGTACAACTATAGCTATTGCTCTTACCCAATGGGTAATTCTAAGCCATGTTGAAAACTCGTACTGCTTTTTAATCATAATTTACTCCTAACAAGATAAACCATATATAGGATCAACTTTATAAGTTCCTAAATCATTACCTTTTTTATCCATAACATGAACTGCACAAGCAATACAAGGATCAAATGAATGAATAATTCTAATAATCTCTAATGGTTGAGATAAATCTGCAACTTTTAAACCTACAAGATTTGCCTCATAAGGGCCTATTTGGCCCAATGCATCTACAGGACCTGCATTCCATGTTGAGGGAACAACTGCTTGATAGTTTTCAACTACTCCATTTTTAATTCTAATCCAGTGAGATAACATACCCCTTGGTACATCACCTATAAATCTTCCTTTATACTCTTTGTTTTTATCAATTTTATATGAAGTGAAAGTATCCTCATCAACTTTTAAATTCTCAATTAATGTATCAAATGCCTCTAATCCATACTTAGCTATTGCTCTTGCTTGAATCATTCTAGCAGCTGTTCTTCCAAGTGCTGTAAAAAGTGCACTTTTTGGAAGACCTGTTTGTTTTAAAAACTCATCAACTAAAGGAACAATTTTTTTATTTCCTTTTGCATAAGAGATTAAAACACAAGCTAAAGGCCCCACTTCCATTGGTTTATTATCATATCTAGGAGACTTTATCCAAGAGTATTTACCCTTTTCATCTATAACTTTTGAGTGAACCATCTCACCTTTTGCACCAACTGTATCCATATCTCTAAAGCCTGTATATTTAGGGTTCGTTTTCCCCTCATATGGGTGTAATGCTTCATCATCTTCATACCAAGAGTGAGTTGCTTCTTCGGTTATCAAATCTTCATTTATATCAAAAACTTTTGATAAATCTCCATTTTCAATAATCCCTGTATCAAATAAAAACTCAGTTCTATTTAACTGCATCTCTTTATGGGCCATAAAATTCATTATACCTGCTTGTGCAGTAACTGATGGTTCATCTTTATAGACCTGTGCAGCCATAATAACGTCAGCTTGATATGCATTTTCTACAAAATCTGCACCCTTTTTAAATAGTGTAAGATACTCTCCCATTCTTGATGGATCTAATAAATCCATAATACAAGTAACTCCACCAACAGTTAAGCTTTGTGGGTGTGGTTGTTTTCCACCAAAAATTGCCATTAATTTAGCTAAATCTCTTTGAACCTCTAAAGCTTTTAAATAGTGACTTAAAAGAATTAGATTTTGCTCAGGCGTAAATCTATATGTTTTATGTCCCCAATATGCGTTTGCAAAAGGTCCTAATTGACCTTTATCAACAAACTCTTTTACTCTTTGTTTTACTTTTTTCAGGTCATTTTCACCTGTAGCTATTGGAGCTTTTGAGTAGTTAAATGCCTCTTTACTTGCCTTTGCTTCATCTGCATCAAGTGCAGATACTACATCAACCCAGTCAAGACCATGTAGATGATAAAAATGAACAACATGATCATGCATAAACAATGACATATTCATCAAAGATCTAGTTAATTTTGCATTTAATGGTGGAACAATTCCTAAAGCATCTTCAACTGCTTCAATACCTGCTCTATAGTGTGAAAAAGTACAAACTCCACAGATTCTTTGCATCAAAAAACCAGCATCTCTTGGATCTCTATTTTTTACTATTGTCTCTAAACCTCTCCATAAAGTTGATGAAGAGTAAGCTTTTTGAATTACATTATTATCATCAACTTCAACTTCAATTCTTAAATGCCCTTCAATTCTTGTAATTGGATCTACAACTACTCTTTTGTTACCCATACTTATTCCTCACCATCTTTTGGATTTTTAAATTTTGAAATTGTTGCATGTGCTGCAATACCAATACCTGTCGCTGTTAATAGACCAATTCCGATTTTATCTGCTGTTGCATCTGCACCTAGTCCATCAAATACAGTATCATATAACCTATTTGCATTTGGTTCCTCAAATGGTCCCATTGTATCCCAAAAGTCAGGTTCACTACATCCTATACATCCATGACCTGCTTGAATAGGCCAAGACATATGGGAGTTGAACTTATTTTTTGAACAATTATTAAATGTATAAGGCCCTTTACAACCTACTTTATATAAACAATAACCCTTTTTAGCACCCTCATCACCAAACTCTTCAACAAATTCACCTGCATCAAAGTGTCCTCTTCTCTCACATAAATCATGAACTCTTTTTGCATAAGCCCATTTTGGTCTATTGTATGCATCAAGTGCAGGTAATGTTCCATATAAAATATAATGTAAAAGTGTACCTACAATATTCTTCTCACTAGGTGGACAACCTGGAACATTTATAACTGGTTTATCTGTAACCTTTGAAAGTGAGACTGAACCTGTTGGATTTGGAATAGCAGCTTGAACACCACCAAAAGAGGAACAACTTCCAATAGCAAAAATTGCAGCAGCATTTTCACTTGCCTCTTTTGCACTTTGTTCACCAGTTTTTCCATGCCCACCAATTGTTAAAAATGAGGCACTATCTCCTGATGGAATACCACCCTCAACCATGAGTATATATTGACCTTTATAAGCCTCAATAGCATGTTCAAGATTGTGTTCTGCTTGCCAACCTGCACTTGCCATTAATGTCTCATGGTACTCTAAAGAGATATGATCAAAAATCAAAGAGTCAATAGTAGGAGCATCTGTTCTTAGAAGTGATTCACTACAACCTGTACACTCTGCCATATGTAACCAAATGATTGGTAACCTATCACTTAAACTTGCAGCTTTTGCAACTAAGGGAGTGAAAGTTGCAGGTAAAGCTAACATAGCAGTAATTGAGGCTGCCCACTTCATAAAATCTCTTCTTGAAATAGAGTTTTTATCTAACTTTTCTTGGATCGATTCTTTTTCATTTATCTTAGGTAGACTCTCTAACTTCTCTAATCTACTTGATAAGTTTTCATATAGTTTTTCATTATTCAAAACCATTTCCTTTTTTATGAATGACTGTTCATTTATTAAGTAGTTAAATTCTATAATAAAAAAAGTTAAAATAAGTTGACCAAAGTCATATTTTATGAATATTTACTCATTTTTTTGTAAGATTTAAAAAAAAGCTTGAATTTGTTTAAACTCAAGCTTTAAAGTATCTAGTTACTAGTAATCTAGTGGGTACTCTTTTGGAAGTATATAGTTGTAGTTTTTAGAAAGATTTTTGTGTGTTTTTGATAATAGAATAGAGTTAGCAAACATATCACCTGTCATAACCACATCTTTTGCTTTTATCTCTTTTGCCACTTCATCAACATAGTTTGAAATAAACTCACTAAGACTTTCATAAAAAGAGTAAGCTAAAGTTGCATTATCAACATCAGCCATTTTATATGACATCATAGATTGTACAACTCTTCTATAATCTAAGTAATTTACTCCATCAATATTTTCTATTTTCATATCAACTTGGATTCCACTTTTAATATTTGTACTTAAAGCTAAATCTTCAAAACCTTTAGCCCCTGCTTTAATTCCTAAAACTTTTGCACAAATATTTAAAATAGACTCAAATCCTCTAGCTGTTTGATCAAGTTTCAAATCCTCTAAAAATGAAGAAAATTTCTTTTTATAATTTGTTATTAATCTCTCACAAAACTCATCAATTTCTGCAATCTCTTCAAATGCATTCTCTACACTATTATGAATATTAGGAATAGCAATAACCTCTTTTAAACCCTTTGTTGGTAAGTTTATCAGTAGTGAACTTCTGTTTGAGTTTTTAGAGAAGTAAACTCCTACTGTTGGTACAAGTCGTTTTTGAGTTTGAACTAAAGTTGCTTTATAAACTCCTCCATTATCATCAAAATACTCTTTACTAGAGTTATACTTTTTGTTTGCGATATGATCATATTTTGGGAAAAGTGCTTTATCACCTCTTATTAAAATATTTGTGTCATTAAAGTATGTAGCTTTTAAACCATCTTGATAAGTATCCTCACTTACATATAAAACAAAGTTTATATCTTTTTGTCTTAATGCATCAGCAAAAAGTACAGACTCTTTATCATCTGGTATTTTCACATATATAAAGTTTGTAGATGAGTACTCGTTTTCTTTATTTTGTAACAGTTTAAATTTTAATTTTACAAGTGGTCTTTCAATAGAACATAAAAGTTGTAAATCCTTTTGACTTACTTCAAAAATATCACTTAATCTATTAACATTAGTAACTAAAAGTTTAACTTCCTTACCATCTTTTTCAAACTTTTCTCTTAGCTGCTTATTTGGTAAAAAGAAATCTTTTAAACCATTATATGTTTCAATTTTTGAAACCTCACCTTTTGATAACTTTACAATATCATTTAAATAGTCTATACTATTTTCATCTAAAATCTCTTTTATTGCATCATTTGTTAGAAGCTTGATATTTTGTTTTACTTTCTTATCC
The DNA here is from genome assembly GCA_041694355.1 of Arcobacteraceae bacterium. Lineage (GTDB taxonomy): Bacteria > Campylobacterota > Campylobacteria > Campylobacterales > Arcobacteraceae > Arcobacter_B. The sequence continues at coordinate 14,820 of JASMTK010000001.1, forward strand.
TCTAACTCTTCAATTGTTTCATCAAAACTATCTAAAACCTCTGATTTACCTAAAAAGATTGAAATAGGTAATTTTTTTTCTAAAAACTTAAAAAACTCTTCAATCTTTGTAGCTTCATCATCACATATTAAAAGTATATAGCCTTTGTACTGTTTACATTTTGCATTTATTGAAAACTCTTTTATAAGTGTTTTAAGAATATATTTAAAGTATTTGTTAGTAGTATTGTAATCAATTTTATAAATTAGTTGCATGTCTTATATCTTCCTCATTTGGTATTCTACTTAAATGTTCCCCATTATAGCTTCCAATCATACCCTTTACAATATCTGCTATGTTTATATTATCTACTTTTTTAGCTTTTACTCCTATGCTTTCAACCTCTTTTACAGCATTTAATACAAATTCCTCAAATCTATCCTCTATAGTTTTAGTCAATCCAATCTCTACACTCTCAATATCTTCAGGAATAATCCCTATAATTGTCACCTCTGCATGGTTTTCTAAAACAGAACAGATCTCAAGCATCTCTACAATCTCTACTTCATGGGCAGTTTTTCTGTAGTTTCCTAAACCTAAAAGTACATCTGAAGGAAGTCTAAAAATATCACCAGGGTTGTCTTCAATAGATACAGTATCTAAAATTATTACGTTTTCATACTCTTGAAAATAAGACATTAATTTAAAGCCTAAAGTTCCACCATCAATTATTTCTAAATCACCGTCAAATTCATAGTTTTGTTTTAGATATTCAGAAGCATAAATCCCTACTCCCTCATCTTTAAATAACATATTTCCAACACCAACAATAATATTCTTCTTTTTCATAGTACTCTCCAAATAAAAGGGGTAAAAACCCCTTTTTAATTTACTTCTCTTTATTCTCTTCTTTTTCTTTTACAAATTTGTGTCCACTAAATACAATACCAATATCACCCTCTCTCCAGAAGATTGTTCTCCAAACTTGGTAATAAATATGACACATAACCCACATAAGAATTAAGTACATAGCAGTATGATGAGCCATTCTAACTCCCATATTTCCACCAAATACATCAAGTGTCCAGTCAGTAGCAAAGTGTAACATCCAAGGCCACCACTCACCAATAGAACTGTGTCCTGAAGCTAAACCATGTACATATAACTGTAATCCTGTTAATAACATAAACACTAATAGAATATGAAATAGAGTAAAGAACATAATGTTATAAGAGTCACTATGACTTGAATCAAACTTCTTTCTTCTATTAAATGTCATCAAGTTAAAGAAAACTTCACAAAACTCAATGAAGTTTTTCTTTGTTGGTAAAATCTTTTTATATGGTTTCTCAAATCTTGAGAAAAGATATAAATAACCAATTAATATCGCTGTAACATCAAAGATAATAGCAGCAATAAAGTGTCCCCATCTATTCCATGCCATTACATATTTATCAACTGCTGGATCAGCAATAAATGTTTGATAGTATGGGTGACCAATGTAAAGCCCGGTTGCAACTGCAGCAATCATACAAACAACATTTAACCAGTGTATTGTTCGCATGATTGGAGTCATTCTCTCAACCCTCTTTAATTTAGGCACAGCTAGTTCCTCCTATTGGATCTACTTTATAAACACCTAACTCTTTACCTTTTGAATCAATAATATGAACTGCACAAGCAATACAAGGGTCAAAACTATGTACAGTTCTTAAAATCTCTAAAGGCTGATCAGGATTTGCAACTTTTGTTCCAACAAGTGATGATTCATAAGCACCAAGTCTTCCTTTATAATCTCTTGGAGCTGCATTCCATGTTGATGGAACTACCGCTTGATAGTTTGCAACTTTTCCATCTTTGATTTTAACCCAGTGACCTAATCCTCCTCTTGGAGCTTCAGCCATACCATAACCTTGAGCATCACCTGATACAGAATCAAAGTCAAACTCTGTCCAAGTTGATAAATCACCCATAGCAACGTTCTTAGCTAACTCATCACACCACTCCATCATAACATCACACATAAGTTCTGTTTCAATTGCTCTTGCAGCTGTTCTTCCAACTGTTGAGAATAGAACCTTTGTTGGTAAGTTACCATTTTTTAGGAATGTAGTTACATATTTAGTGATTCTTTCATCACCTTTTGCTACACCTACTACCATTCTTGCTAGTGGTCCTACTTCCATTCTTTCATCATCATATAGTGGTGATTTAATCCAAGAGTATTTATTTTCAGTATCTAAGTAAGCGATATTGTCTTCTTTTTTACCAAAACCTGTAAAGTTTGGCTTTGTTACTCCCTCGTATGGGTGTAGATTTGTTTCACCCTCATACCAAGCGTGAGTAACATCTTCTGTAATCTTCTCTTGATTTACTTCATATACTTTTGATAAATCTTTGTTTTTAACAATACCTGATGGGAATAGTTTTGAAGCGTCATAGAAAGGTAAATCATCTAAGTTAAAATCACCATATGACATGAAGTTTCCTAAACCTCCACCAATTCCCTCAAGTGCTTCATCAGCATACATAGTTCCAGCCATATAAACATCTGGTAGATAAGCTTGTTTAGTAAACTCTCTACCTTTCTTAAGAATCTGCTTAAACTCTGCAATTCTTGAAGGGTTTTTGATATCTTGAACACAAGTTACACCACCAACAACAAATGATTGAGGGTGTGGGTTTTTACCACCAAAAATAGCCATCATCTTACCTAAATCTCTTTGAATCTCTAAAGCATCAAGATAATGAGATAGACCAATTAAGTTTTGCTCAGGAGTAAGTTTAAACCCTTTTGAACCCCAGTAAGCATTTCCAAAAATACCTAATCTTCCTTGTTTAATATACTTGTTTACTCTTTCTTGAACTGCAGCGTAGTTATCTTCACTTGCATTCCAAGGTCTATCACCTGCTACTTTAGCCCATTTTTGAGCCTCTTTTACTGTCTTTTTTGGATCAGCTTTAAGTGCTTCAGTGATATCAACCCAATCAAGTGCATGTAAATGATAAAAGTGAACAATATGGTCATGTACATAAAGTGCACCTTGAATTAAGTTTCTCACTAACCTTGCATTTTTAGGAATAGTTACATTAAATGCATGCTCAACTGCTTCAATACTTCTTTGATAGTGAGTACCTGTACAAACACCACAAATTCTCATTGCAAGTAAACCACAATCTCTTGGGTCCCTTCCTTTTAGAATCTCTTCAATTCCTCTAAACATTGTAGAAGAAGAGTAAGCATCAGTTACCACGTTGTTTTCATCTATAATTGCTTCAATTCTAAGATGTCCCTCAATTCTTGTAATAGGGTCAATTACTAAATGTTTTTTTGCCATTATTTATCTTCTCCTTCTTCTTCACCTGATTTTTTACCTGCAACTGCACTTGCAACTGCATGAACACCAATACCAACTGTTGTTGCTGTTAATAATCCTAAACCAAACTCATCAACTGTTTTTTCAACTCCACCTGTAGGAGCTTTAATATTTGCAGTTGCCATTGGTCTTTGGTATGCATATTTATCCCAAAAATCTGGTTCAGAACAACCTATACATCCATGACCTGCACCAATAGGCCAGTTAGTACCCTCATTGTATCTTATAATTGAACAGTTATTAAATGTCATTGGACCTTTACAACCAACTTTATATAAACACCAGTTATTTTTAGCTCCAATATCTCCCCACTCTTCTACAAACTCACCTGCATCAAAGTGTGCTCTTCTCTCACAGTTATCATGGATTCTATATCCAAATGCAAACTTTGGTCTTAATAGTGAGTCTAACTCTGGAACTTGACCTGTTAAGATATAGTGTAAAACAACACCTACCATATTTGCTGGGTTTGCAGGACATGCCGGAATATTAATAATTGGCTTACCTTTTACAATATCCATAACACCAACAGCTCCTGTTGGATTTGGAGATGCAGCTGGAATACCACCAAATGTAGCACAAGTTCCTACTGCAACAACAGCGGCTGCATCTTTTGAGATTCTTTGTAAATGATCATAAAAAGTCTCACCTGATGGTCCAATTGTTCCATAGTTACCATTCATTCCCATAGGAATTGAACCCTCTACAAATAATAAGTAGTTATCTTTAAAGTGTTCAATTGCCTCATCTAGTTGATGCTCTGCATCATGTCCAGCACCTGCCATTAAAGCGTGGTGAAACTCTAAACTCATTACATCAAAAAGTAAATCATCAACAGTAGGAGCACTACTTCTTAAAAGTGCTTCTGTATTACCAGCACAGTCTTGTAGTTCAAGCCAAACTACAGGAACTCTGTTCATTAACTCAGTTGCTTCAGCTACTAAAGGAGTAAACATAGGAGGTAACATAAGTGTTGCAGTTGTTGCACTTGCCCACTTCATAAACTCTCTTCTATCTATTCCTTCACTGTGAATAACATCCATCATATCTATATCTTTAAGAGGCTCTTGCTTTCTTAAAGACGATAATCTCTTCTTAGCTTTCTCAAATAAAGAGTTATAATACGCATCACCCTTATTTGTGTCCACCCTACCTGACTTTTGGGTAAAAACTTTTTTTACCATATCCGCAGAATCAATCATTAAACTCTCCCTTAATAAAATGAACATTCATTTATTTTTATAAAGTTATCAATGCTAAACTTAGCTCTTACTTAATTCTAAAACTATATTTCTAGCATTAAAATAGCTTTTATTATCTATTTATTATCAAGGTTTATTATCAGTAACCATTTATTGGTAACTATACGAATGAATGTTCATACTATAAGCAAGTAATAACGGTATTTGTAACTAAATATATATTTTAAGATTTTTTTCAATTTGTTTAAAAAAGTAACAGTGTAAGATGGTTAGTGAGTGGTACAAACAGAACAAACATCAAAGCTTCTTAGAACAATCTTTGCAATATCAAATGATTTTGAACCAATTATTGCTTTTTGTGCTACACCTTTTTGTTCTTTATACTGTGGACCTAAATTCCACACAGTAGGAGTTATTACATCATATTTTTTTATATATCCATTTGAAATTGTAATATTATGATATAAAGAGCCTCTACAAGCCTCTACAACGGAAGTTGAGCTTGCACTTTGAATAGAAGAAAA
>JASMTK010000002.1:0-15626 GCA_041694355.1 Arcobacteraceae bacterium
TATATTTATATAGATATTTTAGCTAAAAAGTCCTACAAAAGCCCTTATATAAAGGGTTTTATCGCTTTATTACAAAGTATACATCATCAGTGATTTTAAGAATATTTGCAATTTTTATGAAAATTGACTAATTTTTAGAGGTGCCCTTAATATAGTCTATGGTTTTTCTTTTTTATATTAATTTATATAGGATTTGTTTTTTTTAAGTTTGGTTAATATATAGTTTAGATTATTGGGTTATTTATTTATATTTTTAGGTTTTTGTTAAGATTTGTTTTTATTTAAGTATTTGTGTTATGTTTAGATTAAGTGGCTCCGGCACCTGGATTCGAACCAGGGACCAAATGATTAACAGTCATCTACTCTACCACTGAGCTATGCCGGATTATGAAAAGATTTTGTTGAAAGTGGCTCCGGCACCTGGATTCGAACCAGGGACCAAATGATTAACAGTCATCTACTCTACCACTGAGCTATGCCGGAATAATCAACAAAAATAAAAAAATGGCTCCGGCACCTGGATTCGAACCAGGGACCAAATGATTAACAGTCATCTACTCTACCACTGAGCTATGCCGGAATTTGTAATCCATTTTTGAATTGGAGTGGAATTATAGAAAAAAAATCTTTTTTTGTCAAGACTTTTCTATAAAAAATTATAAATTTTTATAAAATTTAACTCCACTACTATCTACAAGTTTAATTTTACTATTTTTAACTAGTTTTTCTAAAATATCCTTAGATTTTGCGTCTAACATATTTTCAACATCATCTATAGTCATAGGTCTACGTTTTAATGTATGTAAGATTTCATCTTCACTATAACTATTTAATTGTTTAGGTCTGTTCTTATATACTATATTTATATTTATGTCTTTAAAATAGTTAGCTACGTATTCTAAAAATTCATACGATACTGGTTGTACCTTATATGCTGGTGGTCTATCTATAGTACCTATATCAATTCTATGAGGATTAATTTTTTGTAATGCATTATATAGAAGTTTTAATTCTTCTTCTTTATCATTTAAAGTCTTAACAAATAAAATTTCAATAACGAAATTATTTAATGTCTCTTTAGAAAACGATACCATTGCAGGAACAATTTTTTCTATATCTATTTTATTATCAATTCTATCTAATTTTTTAAAACATTTTTCAGAAATACAATCAAGTGACAACTTAACTGTATCAATTTTTAATAAGGCTTTATAAACCTCTTCTTTATAGATAGTACTTCCATTAGATAATATTAATGTTTTTGTTTCACCTTTTATCTTATTTATTTCATCAATTAATTTATCTAAATGTGGATATAGTGTTGGTTCTCCATTTGCAGTTAATGTAATTACATCAATCTTTTTATTCTTTGAAAAAGTATCTTTTATTTGTTCTATGATTTCATTAACAGATGGATAGTCAGTCATTTCTGACATTGTTTTTGCTTTGTCTAATTCGCAATATAGACAATCAAAGTTACACTGTTTTTTATCAGGTGAGAGATCAATACCTAAAGATATACCAAATCTTCTTGAAGCTACTGGACCAAATATTATTGGATTTTTCATAATTTTGAGTAAAAATAAGTAGTAAAACTACTTATTTTTTTGAAACCCTATGACATTCTTTTACAAAATGAATTGCATTTTCTACTGGAACATCAGGTAAAATACCATGTCCTAAATTAAATATGTGTCTTTTACCTTGCATTGTTTTTTGTATAACTTCAACACATTCTGTAGTAGCTTCTTTTGAATATAATCTACAAGGTTCCATATTTCCTTGAAGTACATACTTGTCTCCAAGTTTTTCTTTTGCTAATGCCATTGGAGTTCCCCAATCAACACCAAATACATCAAAGTCACCATATACTTTATCCAAAAATGCTGGGATCCCTTTTGGGAACATAATAATTGGAATATGCGGATACTTTTCTTTAATATATTTAGCGATTTCAGCCATATAACTCCAAGAAAACTCATCATATTTACCTGGTTCTATTGCTGCAGCCCAAGAGTCAAAAATTTGAACAACATCTGCTCCTGCTTGGATTTGTTTTTCTAAATAAAGTTTAATAGTCTCTGTAACTTTTCTTAAAATGCTATGTAAGAGTTCAGGTTGAGAATACATCATTTTCTTACAGATATTATATGTTTTTGTTCCTTGTCCTTCAATCATATACGTAGCTAATGTCCAAGGTGCACCAGTAAAACCAATCAATGCTTTATCTTCTGGTAACTCTTCTTTTAATAGCTTGATTGTATCATAAACATATGTTAATTTATTAGCTGTATCTTCTGGACTAGCTAATGTATCAATATCTTCTTGAGATTTTATAGTTCCATGAAAAACTGGACCTTTTCCTTTAATAAACTCTAAGTCCATTCCCATTTCATCAGGAATTACTAAAATATCACTAAATAGTATTGCTGCATCAACTCCAACAATATCTAAAGGCTGTAAAGTAACTTCACAAGCTTTTTTAGGATTATGACATAGATTTAAAAAGCTTCCTGCCTCTTCTCTAACTGCCATATACTGTGGTAAATATCTTCCTGCTTGTCTCATCATCCATACTGGTGTATATGGAGTCTCTTTTCCTAAACAAGCATCTACAAAAATTTTTGACATTAATTAACCTTTTATATATCACTTTCCATTTCTATCCATTTTAAAGCAATTCTAACTGAGTTAGTTGCTGCACCTACTCTTACTTGATCTGCAACATTAAAGAAATGAACAATATTTGGAGCATATACATCTCTTCTAATTCTACCTACATATGTAATATCTGTATCTGTTGATACTATTGGCATTGGGTATGCATTTGATGATAAATCATCAATTACTTCAACGTTTTCAAAAGAAGCTAAGCTATTTCTTACTTCATTTACATCCACTTCAACGTCGTCTTCAAATGTAACTGTAATAGATTCTGAGTGAGATCTTAATACTGGTACTCTTACACAAGTTGCTGCAACTTGCATTTGTTTGTGCATAATTTTTTGAGTTTCATTTACCATTTTCATCTCTTCTTTAGTAAATAAATTTTCTTGAGGTTTGTCAATTTGAGGAATTACATTTAATGCAATTTGGTGAGCAAAAGCCTCTTTCTTTGAATCATCTAGTTTAAAATCAAAGAAATCTTTCATCTGCATAACAAGCTCTTCCATACCAGCTTTTCCTGAACCTGATACAGCTTGATATGTTGATACATCAACTCTTTTAATCCCATATAATTCATCTAATGGTTTTAATGATAATACCATTTGAATTGTTGAACAATTTGGATTTGCAATAATTCCTGACTCTCTCCAAGCTGCTATATCTTCAGGATTAACTTCAGGAACTACTAATGGAACATTTTGATCCATTCTAAAATGACTTGTATTATCAATTACTACTGCACCTGCTTCAACAGCATACTTTGCAAACTTTTCTGAGATACTACCACCTGCACTAAAAAATGCAATATCAACTTCGTTTTCTTCAAAAACTGTTTCTGTTAATTCTTGAACTGTATACTCTTTTGATTTATACTCAACTTTTGAACCAGCACTTTTTGCACTTGCTAAAGGAACTATGTTATTAACTGGAAAATCATAATCTGCCATTACTCTTAATAACTCTTCTCCAACCGCTCCTGTTGCTCCTACAATTGCTACGTTAAATTTTCTCATTATTTTTCTTCCTTTTTCTCTTCTAGATTTTCAATAAGTGATTTTGGCTCTTGAGTTTTAGTATTATCTTCAACCTCAATTTGCTCTATTACTTCACCTTCTTCATTGTATCTAATCACATTTCCATTTTCATCTACTTCAATCTCTTCATCTTGTTTTGGACACTTTGCAATAGATACTACTTTGTCTCCTTTATCAACATTTACAATAATTACACCTGAAGTATTTCTTCCAGCTTTTCTGATTGTTTGCATATCAACTCTAATCATCTTACCAATAGACGTTAAAGCCATAAGATCTTGTGAGTCATCAACAAGAACTTCTCCAATAACATTACCTGTTTTATTAGACAATTTCATAGAGATTACACCAGAACCTGCTCTGTTTGTAAGTCTATATTCACTAACTTCAGTTCTTTTTCCAATACCTTTTTCTGACATAGTTAATAGCTCTTGTTCTTCAGAGTCAATAACATCTGCATCAACAACAAAATCAGTATCGTGTTTGAATTTTATACCTCTAACACCTCTTGTACTTCTACCTTGTTCTCTTGTCTTATCAATATCAAATCTAATACATTGACCAAGACTTGTAAATATCATAATATATTGAGATTCTACATCTGTAATTTTTGCAGTTACAACTTCATCTAAGTCATCAAGAACAATAGCTCTTACCCCATTACTTCTTATATTACTAAACTCTACTAAAGAGGTTCTTTTCACAATACCATTTTTAGTAAAGAATGATAAAGACTTACTCTCATCAAAATCAGATGTAGGTAAAATAGCCATAATTTTTTCATCAGCTCTTAGATTAATTAAGTTAACAACTGCTTTACCTTTTGCTGTTCTACTTCCCTCTGGTATTTTATATACTTTTAGCCAGTACAACTGCCCCATATTAGTAATAAACATTAAAGTATCATGTGTATTTGACACAAAGAACTTCTCGATAAAGTCATCATCATGAGTAGTAACTGCTACTTTACCTTTTCCACCTCTTCTTTGTTTCTCATAAGATTTGATTGGAACTCTTTTTACATATCCATTGTGAGTGATTGTAACAACCATTGGTTCATTTGGTATTAAGTCTTCAACATCAATTTCATCATATGAGTCTTCAATCTCTGTTCTTCTCTCATCAGAGTATTTATCTTTTATTTCAATTAACTCTTCTTTGATGATTTCATTTAATTTTTCTTCTGATTTTAGAATAGCTTCAAGTTCTGCAATCAGTGCTAATAACTCTTGGTATTCAGCCTCTAATTTATCTCTTTGAAGACCTGTAAGTCTTCCAAGTCTCATATCTAAAATAGCTTGTGATTGAATAGTAGATAATCCAAATCTATCTTGAAGCTTCTCTTTTGCTTCACTATCGTTTGCTGAAGATCTAATAATTTGAACCACTTCATCAATATTGTCTAAAGCAATTTTCAATCCCTCTAAAATATGCGCTCTTGCTTTTGCTTTTTCTAAATCAAAGATTGTTCTTCTAATAATTACAGTTTTTCTATGAGCTAAGAATATGTTTAAAAGTTGTGGTAAATTAAATACTTTTGGTTCTTTATTATGAACTGCTAAAAGGATGATACCAAATGTAGTTTCCATAGGAGTTGATTTATAAAGATTATTTAGTACAATCTCTCCCATAGCATCTTTCTTAAGTTCAATTACAACTCTGATACCTTCTCTATCAGACTCATCTCTAACTTCTGAAATCCCTTCAATTTGCTTCTCTTTTGCAAGATTTGCAATCTGTTCAATAAGTCTAGATTTATTTACTTGATAAGGTAACTCATCAAGTACAATAATCTCTTTTTTACCTTTTGTTTCGATATGGTGTTTCGCTCTTATTTTTACTCTTCCACGTCCTGTTTTATATGCATCAATTATACCTCTTCTACCAAAGATAGTACCACCAGTTGGAAAGTCTGGTCCTTGTACAAACTGTAGTAGCTCTTCTGCACTAGTACCTGGTTCATCAACCATGTGTAATACTGCATCTAAAAGTTCTCCTAAATTATGAGGAGGAATTTTAGTAGCCATACCAACTGCAATACCCTCACTACCATTTAACAACAGTGCTGGAATTCTTGTAGGTAGTACTGTTGGCTCTTTTAATGTATCGTCATAGTTTTGAGTATAATTGATAGTATCTTTATCAATATCTCTTAAAACCTCTTCAGATATTTTTGTCATTCTTGCTTCTGTATATCTCATAGCAGCAGCATTATCACCATCAATAGAACCAAAGTTTCCTTGTCCATCTACTAAAGGAGCTCTCATAGAGAAGTTTTGTGCCATTCTAACTAAGGCATCATAAACTGAGCTATCTCCGTGTGGGTGGTACTTACCAATAACATCACCAACGATTCTTGCTGACTTTTTGTAAGGAGATTTTGAAGATACATTTAGATTATGCATTGCATAAAGTATTCTTCTATGAACTGGTTTAAGTCCATCTTTTGCATCTGGTAAAGCTCTACCTATAATAACACTCATAGAGTAGTCTAAATATGAAGATTTTACTGAATCTTCAATATTAACATCAATTATGTCTTGATTTTCAAAAAGGTTTTCCATATTAAAAAGGCCTTTACATATAAAATTTAGATATTATAACGAAAATGTTCTTAGTGTAAGTTGTAATGGGCAGTACAGCTAAAAAAAGAGATAAAAATCTCTTTTTAAATTAACTGTTTTTATGCTTTAAAATCATATTATAGATTTCATCTTTTAATTTTAACTTCTGTTTTTTCTTCTCTTCAATTTGAAATTGATCTGCATGTTCTTTTTCCATATTTTGAATCTCTTCATCAAGATTGTTATGCTTTTCAAAAACTGCATTAAAATGGTTGTCTGTCTGTTTTAACTGTGTGATTACATCTCTGTGTTCATGAAACATATTTAAATCCTACCTTATTTATAGATTTGATTATATTTTACTATTTATGAACTTAATACAATTTAAATTATTTTATGTTCTATAGTCGGCATTTATCTTAACATACTCATAACCTAAGTCACATCCATAGGCTGTAAAGCTTTCTTCACCTAATCCAATATCACAAATTATTTTAAATTTGTCATTTTTTAGTACATTTCCAGCTAATTCCTCTTGCTTTTCATCAAAAATAATCTCTCCCTTATCATAAACAATAATATCATTATAAGAGATTATTAAACTATCTTCTTTACAATTAATTTTTGAAGCACCAATAGTTGAAGCAATTCTTCCAAAGTTTGGATCTTCTCCAAATAGTGCTGTTTTTACTAATAATGAGTTTGCTAAAGCTTTTGCTGCTATTTGTGCATCTTCATAAGTTGCGGCATTTTTAACCTCAAATGCTACAGCTTTTTTTGCACCCTCACCATCAGCTACCATTAACATAGCCATATCATGCATAACTAATCTTAAACTTTCAAAGAATGCTTCTTTGTTGTATGTATTTGAATTATTGTTTGAAAGAAGCATTACTGTATCATTTGTTGAAGTATCTCCATCTACTGAAATTGCATTAAATGTAGTTTCACTATTTAGTTTTAAAGCCTCTTTCAAATCCTCTTCAGGTACATTTGCATCAGTCATTATAAAACAAAGCATTGTTGCAAGATTTGGATTAATCATACCTGCACCTTTAGATGTAGCTTTAAGCTTAAAAGAGCTACCATCTTCAAGTTGCACTTCATACATAACCTCTTTTTCGTATGAATCAGTTGTCATAATAGCTTTTGATAAGTTTGAAAAGTTTTGAGACTTTAAATCAAAACTTTTCGCAGCTTTTACTATCTTATCTTTTGGTAATCTCTCACCTATTACACCTGTACTACTCATAATTGGATTATGCAGCTTAAAGTTTAATGCTGAGAAAATCTCATTTATATCATCAATCCCTTTTTGACCAGTCATTGCATTTGCATTTTTTGAGTTAACAAGTACGAAGTTTGTCTTAAACCCATCTTCATATTGCAAGAAGTGTTTTAAAGGTGCAGCTTGAAATCTATTTTCTGTAAAAACTGCTTGTACACTACAAGGTTTTTCACTATATATAAACCCTAAATCATTATTACCATTTGGTTTAAGTCCTGCACTTATTCCATCATAAAAAAAGCCATCTATATGATTTTTATGACTATCAAGTGGTATTATTGTAAACATTTACAAATCCTTTGGTTTATTTTTTAAATTAATTATTCTTTTTGCCCTTGAGATACCTTTTTGAGAACCAACTAGTAGAAGTTTACTATTTGCTGGGATACTAATAGTTCCTTTAGGCATTTGAATAAACTTACCTTTTTTTTCTGTGATTCCTATAACAGAAACTTTAAGTCTATCTCTTAAATGTAAATCTTTAATCTCTCTATTTATAACCCAAGAGTCTTCATCTACATACACTTCTTCCATGTCAATTGGAGTATCTCTTTTATATAAAAACTCATCAAGTACATTTTCCATGTCTGGTCTAATTGCCATTGCACTAACTCTTTTTGCCATTAAAGATGGAGTTGCAACAACTTTATCAGCACCTAATTTTTTAATTCTTATTTTCTCATTTTGTGTTTCTGCATTTGAAATAATTAAAAAAGGACTTCTACCAAGTTCTTTTTCATATAATCTAACAGATGCGATTAGTGTAATATTGTCTGAAATATTTTTTGATAAAGAGATGGCACCTTTTGCAGAACTTAAGTGTGATTTTAAAAAAGCAACCTCCTTATAAGGCTCTTCTTTTACAAAATATGGGTAACCATATGCTTTTGCAATTTGCTCTATATCATCACTTGGATCAACAACTACAAATGGAATATGGTTTTCTCTAAACTGCTTAGCTAATTGTGCTGTGTATTCGTTGTGATAAAAAATAACAAAATGTCTTCGTAATCTAGCAATTTTATATAACATACTTCTTTCCTTTAATAATTCAAGAATATCACCATTTGATATAGCATCAATTAATATACCTACTGAAAAAGTAAGCACCGCAAACCCTAATAACATAAGTGTTACTGTAAATATAATACCTTGATTACTAAAATTACTTTCATTTAATGCACCAAAACCTGTAGTTGTAAAAGTATAAGCTGATTGAAAGATTCCATGCATTAATGAATAGTCTTCAATGTATACATATCCTAATGTACCTATCATTAAGATGATTTGAACAAGTATTAAAGGTAATCTAAAAGGTTTAAGCTTTGAGTATATAATTGGGTTTAAGTCGTATTCGGGTTTGGCTGTTCTTATCTCCCAGCCAAGGGCTTTTTTTATTCTTCTGAAGATGCTCATGAAAGCACTTTTAGTGCTCTCTTATGAGTGTTTTTTAAGAGTTCTTAACTCTTTAGCTGACATTTTGATTTTTCTAGTCGTACCGTCTTCTAAAGTAACTCTAACAGTTCTTAAATTAGGTAAAAATCTCTTCTTAACTCTATTTTTAGCGTGACTTACGTTGTTTCCAACCATAGGTCCTTTACCTGAAATTGCACATTTTCTTGACATTTGTCTTCCTTATTTAGTGAAAAATATTTGCGTATTTTACCTTATTATTCTTAATAGTAATTTAAACTTCTTTTAAAATCTCTTCAAATAGTTTGAAATTATTCTCTAAGGTATATTTTTTAGCCACTTTTCTATTTTGTTTTTTTATTTTCTTCAGTTCATCTTTTTGCATTAAAACTGCATCAATTTTAAATGTAGATGATCTATCACTAGGACTTTCCATAGTTGAAAAGATATCTATTAATTCTTTAGAGTGATTGTTTGCAGTTGTAAAAACCACACACTTACAATACATAGCTTTCAATACATTTGCAGCAAAAGTTTTATAACTTGTTGGCAAGTAGAAAATATCAGCTGCTAAGAATAACTCATCTATATTTTCATAATCTTCAACTAATACAATTTTATTAGTATAGTTAAACTTTGATAAATGAAACTTTAAATTAGTTATTTGCTTAGAATCACCTGCAATAAGAGCTTGAAAGTTCTCTTGTGATAGTGTAAATATCGTATCAATAAACTCTTTTACGCCTGAGTTTTTGAAATTTTTTGCTGTAAAAAATATGATTCTTTTTTTTGGATCTAGGTCTAATTTTTCAGAAACTCTTTTTTTTACTTCTTTTGGTTTCTCATAATCAATATCAACACTTGGATAGATAACTTTAATCTTACTCTCATCAATTCCATAATTATTTACTAATTCATATTTTGAAGCTAATGAATTTACAATAGTAAGTTTTGAGTTTTCTACTTTTTTAACTTCATCTTTATTAATACTGCCTGAAGTAAAATGAATATCCGCAAACTTATTTTTTAAAAAAGGTAGACTAGATAAAAATCCCTCATTTTTAATAAGTTGAATATTCTCTTTTTGTAATATTTTCTCTATTAGATTTGTTTTTGTTTTGTATGATACTGTTATTTTACTCATCTATTCTCTTTTAATGTAATGCAAAAATTGGACTTGATGTAATTTTAACATCATTTTTCAAAGCTTTATTAAATTTATCAAAAACTTTATTAAAATCTGTTAATTCAATCTCTCTATTTGTACTAACCCAAGTTATATCATACTTTGATGAACCTTTTTGCATAGTAATTACATATAAATCACCTAATATTTTTGAATCTATAATCTCACTTCCATCTATATATGTAACCAGATTTTCTAATGCATCTTTATACCTACTGTTTGTTAAAACTTTACTATTTATATATATTTTATTAACTTTTTTTGAAGAGTAAGCCACAAGTATATATCTTAAAAAATTATCTAAATTGTTGTAATTAATATTTTCAAAATCTAAAGAGATATTAAACTTTTTATCAGTAGTCTTTGCACTTAAAAAACTTAATGTATAAAAAAAGTTTAATATATTTTGAAAATTATATATATTAAAAATCCTTTTTTCAGGTGCAATAGATAGATTAACTTTAAAAGTTTTATGTCCTAAATAATATCTTGAAAAATATTTATTATAGAAAATTCTTAAATTTAAAATAGGATTAAAAGTTTGTATTGATGGACTTAAAACCTCTACGTTTTTAAACTTTTCTATCACTAAAGACTGTACAAAACTATGAAAATCAAGTAAAGCAGTTATATTTTTTAAGCCCTCAACTCCTTCAACTTTTACAAACTTCAATCTCAAGCCTTTAAGTCTAAAAAGTTCAAATAATTTTTTCTCTAAATTATCATCTAAATTTTGCTTATTATAATATAGTTTAATGCCCTCAATATCACTAGATTTAGTCTCTAATAAATCCTTTAAGTTATTTGTAGTGTTTTGCAAATCATCAATGTTTACCTTTAAGATATAAGACTTTTTGCTTGTTAGTTTTAAAGAGTTTATATCATTTGTTGTATAATTTATAAAACTGTCATACTTTTTTACTCTTCCTTTAAAAATAAAAGAGAGAAATAGTACGATTGGTAATACAAATATTGTATAGAAAAAGGTTTTTAAATAGTCATTTAGCATTAATATTATCCATTAAAATAAATTTAGTGAAATTATAATGTTAAATAATTAAAATAAAATGATAAAGGCTAATTTTGAGTAAGAAAAAAGTGATTTTTCTTGATAGAGATGGAGTTATAAATATTGATAAGAGCTATGTATACAAAATTGAAGACTTTGAATTTTGTGAATATATATTTGACTTATGTAGTTTTTTTAAAAAGTTAAATTATGAATTAATAGTTATAACTAATCAATCAGGAATAGGTAGAAAATATTACAGTATTGATGATTTTAATAAACTTACTAATTGGATGAAAAATAGATTTAAAGAAGAAAAGATAGAAATACTTGATATCTTTTATTGTCCTCACGCACCTGAAGATAAGTGTAATTGTAGAAAACCTAAGGCTGGAATGATAAAAGATGCTCTAGAAAAATATGATATTGATCTAAATAACTCATGGTTTATAGGTGATAAATTAACAGATATTAAAGCTGCAATAAATGGAAATGTTAAAAATCATATTCTTATAAATAGTAAATACAACCAACCTATAAAAGAGGAGAGTCTAGAACTTCAGTATGTTGTTAATAACTTATATGAAATTGTTAAGATTGTGAAAGAATAAACTAAAACCTATCATCTATTAACTGACATATGATATGTATAAATAAAATATGAACCTCTTGAACTCTTGGTGTGTTTAATGAAGGAACTGACAAAATAAAATCACTCAATTCTTCTATATTTAAAGTGTTCTTGCCTGTAAAAGTTACTGTTTTACACCCCTGTTTCTTTCCCTCATTTAATGCATTTAAAATATTTTTACTATTTCCACTTGTTGATATACCTATAACAATATCTCCAGCTTTAGCTAATGCTTCTACTTGTCTTTTAAATACATTATCAAAACTTATATCATTACTAACTGCTGTTAAGACTGAAGTATCTGTCACTAGAGAAATAGCACTTAATGCTTTTCTATCTTTTTTATACCGACAAGATAACTCTGTTGAAAAATGTTGTGCATCTGCAGCACTTCCACCATTTCCACAAATCAATACCTTATTACCATTTTCAAATGCTAATAGAATCTCATTTGTAATACTCTCTAGATTTTCAATCAATTTACTATCAATCATACTTAAAACTTTTTGATGCTCATTGATTTCATCTAAGATTGTATCTTTAATCATTGTTGGCTCCATTTTTAATTTTATTTATAATTGATGATGTACTTTTTCCTGGTTCAAATGCTATTAATCTAACTTCATCAACCAAAGAAGACCCCACTACTACTTTATTCTTATAGTCTTCTCCCTTTACTAATATATCAGGAGCAATTGATTTAATTAAATCATAAGGTGTGTCTTCATCAAATATAACTATATAATCTATAAAAGAGTAAGAGCTAAGCATATATGCCCTATCTCTTTCATCATTTATTGGACGACTTTCACCTTTTAATCTTCTAATACTATCATCTGAATTTAGTCCAATTATTAGAATATCACCTAAACTTTTAGCCTCTTTTAAATATTTAATATGCCCTTTATGCAAAATATCAAAACAACCGTTTGTAAAAATAATTTTTTTATTCTTTTCTTTTTGTTCTTTAACAATGTTTGATAAACTAACTTTGTCTTTTAATTTACCCTCAAACTCATCTTTTGAACTTTTATCTTGAAATATCTCTTCTAATGTAGCAGTTGCACAACCTATTTTACCAACTACAATTCCTGCTGCTTTATTTGCATACTCAATAGAATCACTTAATGAATAATTTAAAGCTATAAAATAAGATAGTGTTGCAATAACTGTATCCCCTGCCCCTGTTACATCAAATACCTCTTTTGCATAAGTAGGTTTATTTATAATTTTATTATCTTCTTCATAAGTAACACCCTCTTTACTTAATGTAACTAAGGGAATGTCAATATTTAAATTTTCTTTTAAATATTTAAACAGTTTAAAAAAACTCTTTTCTGTATTTAGATTTTTTCCTAATATCTCTTGAGCCTCTTTTTTATTTGGAGTAAGTAAATATGCATTTTTATATTTCTTAAAGTCTTTTCCTTTTGGGTCAACTATAACCTTTTTATTCTCTTTATTTGAAAGCTTAATAATTTTTTTAGTTAAGTTCTTAGTTAAAACTCCCTTATTATAATCTGATAAAACAACTACATCTATCTTAGAAATTATGTCTTTAATTTTTCCTAATATTATATTTTCAGAACTACTTTTAATCTGTTTAATATTTTCTTTATCAAATCTAATAACCTGTGAGTTTGCTGCAATAATTCTAGTCTTTTTTGTAGTTACTCTACCTTTTTCCTTTAATAAGAAATAATTCTTGCATTTTTTTGTTAATAATTTTTCAAGTTCAACAGAATTCTTATCTTCACCAATTACAGAAATAGCTGTAACATTTGAATTTAAGCTTTTTAAATTATTTATAACATTACCTGCACCACCAAGATTAAATGTTTCATTACTTATATCGACAATTTGAACAGGTGCTTCAGGTGAAATTCTACTGCAATCTCCCCATAAATATGCATCTAACATTAAATCGCCTACTACTAAAATATTTGGCTTATTTTGCATTTCTTACTTCTTTACTGTAAATATCTTTGATATATGGAATATAATCCTTTATCCCCTCTTCCAAAGAGTATTTTGGATTATAACCTAGAATTTCAATAGTATCACTAATATCTGCTCTTGTATGAAATTGATAACTACCTATGTATGGATTTTTTATATATTCAATATCTAATTTTGTACCAAGCTCTTTTTGTAAAATATCTACTATATCTTTAAAACTTCTCTCAAAACCTGAACCAACATTATAAATGCCTGAGTTAGAACTATTTATAGCTAATATATTAGCTTGTATTATATCCTCAATATAAACGAAATCTCTAAATATTTTTTCACTGTTTTCAAATAATTTTGGCCTCTTTTTGCTTAAAAGTTGATGTCCGAATTGTAAAACCATTGATGCTGTTTTTTGCTTATAGTATTCATTTTTACCATAAACATTAAAATACCTTAAGCCTACAATTGATATATCAAGGTTTTTATTTATATATCTTTTTGCAATATTATCCATCATAAGTTTACTAAAGCCATATATGTTATTTGGTTGTTCATTACCTATTTTTTGAGGAGAGCTTGCATTTCCATATGTCGCAGCAGAACTTGCATAAACTATGTTTGCATTATGCTTAATTGCAATATTAAGTAAATCTTCAAATGCATTGACATTTGTTTTTATCATCAAATCTTGTTCTTGAACTGTAGTATCAGAAATTGCTGCTTGATGAAAAATATAATCAAATGAAAAGTTTTCCTCTAAATACTTTAAATCATTTTTATTTGTAATATCTAAACTAAATAAAGTACCATTGAAACCAAAAAGATTCTTATAACTTCCATAACTATACGGATTTCCGTTTGAAAAAAAACTATCTGTTTTAAAAGAATCTATTGCAACTATCTCACATGTAGGAAATTTCTTTTGTAGATATAGACAAATATTTGAACCTATAAAACCTGCAGCTCCAGTTACTAATATCTTTTTATTTTTTAGATTCATTTGTTTTTTAAATACCATTTATACATAGATTTAATACCATCTTTAAGCTCTACTTTATGCTTCCAACCAAGTGAGTGGAGTTTGCTAGGGTCAGTAAGCTTAACCATAGTTCCATCTGGTTTATTTGTATTAAAAGTTAACTCACCTTTAAAACCAATTATCTCTTTAACAAGTTGGGCTAACTCTTTTATTGATATATCAATTCCCGTGCCAATATTTATATGTGTATTTCTAATCTCTTTATTATCTTTACTATATGTATCAGTAAAATTTCTATTCTCTAAGATAAATACACAAGCATCTGCCATATCTTCTGAGTATAAAAACTCTCTTCTTGGTTTTCCTGTTCCCCAAATTTCAACTGAGTCTTTATTTACACCAAACTTTTCAAGGTAAGTATTTGCTTCCTCTATTGAAGATAAATTGAGGTCAGTTAAAACAGCTTTTGTATTTCCCTCATTTAAAAATTTTGCTAAGTGTATTTTTCTAATAAGTGCAGGTAGTACATGTGACTTCTCTAAATCAAAGTTATCATTTGGTCCATAAAGATTTGTTGGCATTACTGATATAAAGTTTGTATTATATTGTAGGTTATAACTTTCACACATTTTTATACCAGCTATTTTTGCTATTGCGTATGGTTCATTTGTATACTCTAAAGGACTTGTTAACAAGCACTCTTCACTCATAGGTTGAGGAGCATCTTTAGGGTAGATACAAGTTGAACCTAAAAATAGAAGTTTTTCAACTTCATATTTATATGCATTATGTATTACATTATTTTGAATCTGTAAGTTTTCATAGATAAAGTCTGCTCTATAAGTATTATTTGCCACTATTCCACCTACTTTTGCTGCTGCAAGTATTACATACTCTGGCTT
>JASMTK010000003.1:0-5142 GCA_041694355.1 Arcobacteraceae bacterium
CTACAAATAGTGCTACAAGTGAACTTAAAGATATGCATAGTATCACAAAAGATACTCTTTCGTATATCGAAAAAATGAAAAAGCTTGGAAACCAACACCTAATAGGTGAAACAACAGGTTTTGATGCACTTGATAGAAGAACAACAGGACTAAATGAAGGTGATTTAGTAATCATTGCAGCTAGGCCAGCCATGGGTAAGACGGCTCTTGTGTTAAATATGGCATTACAAAATGTTGAAGCTAATAAAGGTGTGATATTTTTCTCATTAGAGATGCCAGCAGAACAACTTATGTTAAGAATGCTTGCAGCAAAAACTTCTATACCTCTTCAAAATCTAAGAAAAGGTGATATGAGTGATGAGCAGTGGACAAATCTTAGTGCTGCTTTTGAGGATTTAAATACTAAGAAACTATTTGTTGATGATGGTGGTAGTGTAAATATCAACCAATTAAGAGCAAGGGTTAGAAAAATTGCTCAAAATGAAGATAACAATGTTTCATTAGTTATTATTGACTACTTACAACTTATGCAAGGTACTGGTACAAAAGATAGACACCAAGAGGTTTCTGATATTTCAAGGGGACTTAAAATGCTTGCAAGAGAGATGAAAATCCCTATAGTTGCCCTTTCACAGTTAAACAGAGGATTAGAGAGTAGACCGGATAAAAGGCCAATGCTTTCAGACTTAAGAGAGTCTGGTGCTATTGAGCAAGATGCTGATATTATTATGTTTGTATATAGAGATGATGTATATAAAGAAAGAGATGAAGCAAGAAGAGAAAAAGAGGCAGCTGATAAAGGTGAAGAGTACAAATCAAAGTTTGTAAATAAACCTATTGAAGAAGCAGAAATCATAATAGGAAAACAAAGAAATGGACCTATTGGAACAGTAAAACTTGACTTCCATAAAGCACTTACTAAATTTGTTGATAAAGCTGATGGAGGTGGTGGAAATGCACCTGTTGAAGTGGTTTTTGAAAATGTTGCCGATAGTGAAAAAGAGACAAATATAGACGTACCTGATATTTTATAATAACTAATTTTATTACCAATTAAAGAAAAAGTTAATATACTTTCATAAAAAGGAATTTTTATGAAAAATGCTTTTTCTCTTCTTGAACTTATTTTTGCAATTTTAATTATAGGAATAATTTCATCCTTTGCAATCCCAAAATTTGTAAACTCAAAAGATACAGCTGTTGCTACAACAATAAAACGTGATATAGTAACAGCCACAAGTGCAGTACAAACTTATGTACTAACACAAGGTGACATCACAAAACTAACTGATGCTATGACACTTAATACTTCAAACTGGAAAGTAGATAAACTAACAGCAATTTTTGAAGATGATGAATCAACTTGTGTGAAAATGCAAGTAGTAGATACCTCAGGGAATATAACCTTTGAAGTAGTTATGGAAGAATCAAATAGTGGAACAGTTTGTAAAAAACTAAGAGAAGACCATAGTGTAATTAGTAGAAGTTATGAAATGTATTGATTATTTTGTTTATGTCTTTTTTTATTATTAAGATGGTATTATTTCAAAAAAAATAGGATCAGTATGATAAATAATGAAAGCTCAAAAGATAAAGAAAATTATTTAGTTGAAGATGAAATCGACTTAAAAGAGTTATTTAATACAATTTGGAAACATAAGTTTAAAATCGTATTATTTTCATTTTTGGTAACTTCATTAACTATAGTATATACAATGTCAATACCAAATAGTTATACATCCAAAGTTGTACTTTCTCCTCAAACTGAAAGTAAGTCAATCTCTGGAGGATTATCTTCTTTAGCTTCTTTAGCCGGAGTTAATATCGGAAGTTCTAGTTCTAATGATCCATTTGTTATGTTAGAGTCTACTTTAAATGACTATGAGTTTAATAAAGCTTTAATTGAAAAGTACAATTTAATAGATAAGTTAAATAATCAATCAAATTTAGTTTTTGCATTTGGAGTAGATAGTATTTATAATTTATTTGCAAGTAGTGATAAAAATGAAGAAAAAGAAAATCATGAAGAGAAACTTTTTAATACAATAAAATTACTAAATCAAAATATCACTTTAAATAGTGATAAAAAGACAGGACTTATTACTTTAAAAGTAGAATTAAAAGATAGGTTTTTAGCTAAAGATATTGTAGATATATATTTAAATGAATTAATTAAGAAGATTAAAACTAGAGATATTAAAGAAATTAATAATAGAATAAAATATTATAAAAAAGAATTAGCAGATACTTTAGATGTATCTTTAAAGGAACAATTAAGTAAATCATTATCTGCTTTATATCAAAAAAAGGTTTTTTCTCAAGCAAATGATTACTATTTTGTCTCAAAAGTTGTTGATAGTAGAGTTGCATATATAAAAGAAAAATCAAAACCCAAAAGAGCATTAATTGTAGTTGTATCTTTTGTAACATCTATTATACTAAGTATATTTCTAGTTTTTTTAATTGAGTTTATTAGAAACGAAAATAACGATAGATAATTATATTAATTAGCCATTAGAAAACAATAATAAACTTTTAGCTACAATACTTCCATAAAATAGCACCTAAAGAAGGATTGTACTTTGAGTTTAGAAAAACTAAGCGAAGATAACAAAAAAATACTATTAAATTCTATTAGAGATATACAAGATTTCCCAAAACCTGGTATTGTTTTTAAAGACATCACTACTTTACTTAACGATAAAGAAGCATTTAGTCTACTTATGAATCATTTAGAACAAAGATATAAAAACTATAAGCTTGATTATATTGCTGGAATTGATTCAAGAGGTTTTATCTTTGGAGCAGCTTTAGCTGATAGATTAGGTATAGGTTTTGTACCTGTTAGAAAAAAAGGTAAGCTTCCAAGTACAACTGTATGTGAAAAGTATGAGTTAGAGTATGGATTTGATGAGGTTGAACTTCATCTAGATGCATTTGAAAAAAGAAAAAATGCAAGAGTTTTACTTATAGATGATATTGTTGTAAGTGGTGGTACAGCGTACGCTGCTGCAAACCTTATCAAAAAGTTAGATGCAAACTTAGTAGAGATGTGTTTTTTGATGAATATTCAGATATTAGATGGTGCTAAAAAGTTAAAAGAGATAGCACCATTTTATTCTGTGCTTGATGTTTAAATAATTGTAAAAGGAGAAAGAATTATGCGTTTAAGTAAACAAGAAATTGATTTATTAAAAACAAAAGTAAAGTCTTTCTCAAAAAATGCAAAAATATATCTTTTTGGTAGCAGGGTAGATGACACTAAAAAGGGTGGAGATATTGATATTTTAATTTTATCTAATGACTTAAGTAAAAAAGATATTAGAAAAATAAGAGTAGAATTTTTTAAACAATTTGGAGAACAGAAATTAGATATTTTATTGGATGATGGAAGTTTAAAAGATACATTTACCAAGCTTGTATTTAAAAAGGCAATATTACTATGATATTAAAGAAGCTTTTAGAAGATAAAAAACTTTTAGAAAAACAGCTATTTTGGATTGAAATATCTTTTAAACAATGTGAAAAGATAGGAATCAAAGACAAGTATACTATTGATGAATTTGGCTTATTTGAAACCTTATGTAGTCGATATAGTAGAGGTATTGATTTTTTAATAAGAAAAATGTTTAGAACACTTGATGAGTATGAGTTTGAAAATCAAGGTACTTTAGTTGATGTAGTTAATAATGCTCACAAAAGAGAGTTGTTTCAAGATATTGAAGAGTTAAGAGTTATGAAAGATATTAGAAATACAATTGCTCATGAATATATAGAAGATGAGTTAGCAAATATTTTTGATGAGGTTTTAGAGTATACGGAAATATTAATAGTAATTATTAACAATACATTAAAATATATAAACGATAAATATGTTAGATAAAAGAGAGATTATGGAAAACTATATACCAAAACAAAGCAAATTTGATCCAGATGATAAAGGTCAGTTTGGTATCTTTGGAGGTCAGTATGTACCTGAGACATTGATGCCTATTTTACAAGAATTAGAAGCAGAATATAAAAAGTATAGATTTGATGAAGAGTTTTGGGCTGAGGTAAATGACTTATTAAGGGATTATGTTGGTAGAGAAAATCCACTTTATTATGCAAAAAGTATAAGTGAAGAGTTAGGTTCGAAAATATATCTTAAAAGAGAAGATTTAAATCATACAGGTGCTCATAAAGTTAACAATGTGATTGCTCAAGGGTTACTAGCTAAAAAACTTGGTAAAACAAAAATCATTGCAGAAACAGGGGCAGGGCAACATGGTGTTGCTAGTGCTACTATTGCAGCACTACTTGGTTTAGAATGTACTATTTTTATGGGTGCAAAAGATGTTCAAAGACAAGAATTAAATGTATTTAGAATGAAACTTTTAGGTGCAAAAGTAATTGCAGTTGAAAGTGGAAGTAAAACTTTAAAAGATGCTATGAATGAAGCTATTAGATACTGGGTAACAAATGCAAGGGATACATTCTATGTGATAGGAACAGTAGCAGGGCCTCACCCATATCCTTTAATGGTTAGGGACTTTCAAGCTGTTATAGGTTATGAAGCAAGAAAACAGTTCTTAGCAAAAGAGAATAAACTTCCTGATTATGTTTTAGCATGTATTGGCGGTGGTTCAAACGCCATAGGTATGTTTTCACACTTTTTAGAAGATAAAAGTGTTACTTGTATTGGTATTGAAGCAGGTGGTTTAGGTATTGATACAAACAAACACGGGTGTAGTTTAGAGAAGGGAAAACCAGGTATTGTACACGGACAGTGTTCATACTTACTACAAGATGAAAATGGACAGATTTTAGAAGCACACTCTATGAGTGCAGGACTTGACTATCCTGGTATTGGACCAGAACATTCATTTCATAAAGATGAGCAAAATATTGTTTATGACCATGTTACAGATGATGAGGCTTTAGAAGCATTTGTGTGGTTAAGTCAAAAAGAGGGAATCATCCCAGCTTTTGAAACAGCTCATGCTATAGCATACTTAAAGAAAAAACAAGATATGTTTAAAGATAAAAGTGTTGTAGTAAGTCTTTCAGGAAGAGGTGATAAAGATATGATTCAAGCAAAAAGTTTACTTGATTTTGACTAAGGGCATTGATGCAAGAGTTTTTTAGAAAGGCACAACCCCA
>JASMTK010000004.1:0-3194 GCA_041694355.1 Arcobacteraceae bacterium
TAACTCATAATCTTATACCCACCATCTTTTAGGTATTGATCTTTTGTCATTAGTTTTATATCACTTGCCATCATATCATTTACTAAATCTGTCAAGTTATATTCTCTATTCCAGCCTAATTTCTCTTCTGCTTTACTTGGATCTCCCAGTAGTAAATCAACTTCAGTTGGTCTGAAGTATCTAGGGTCTACACATACTACTATTTGATTTATTTTTAGGTGAGTTAAATCAATATTAGACTCTTTTGCTTTTTGCTCATCAAGACTATCAATTATACCTATCTCATCAACACCTTCATTCTCAAACCTAAGATTAATCCCAGCATATGCAAAGGCTGATTTTACAAAGTCTCGGACTGTTGTAGTTTGTCCTGTTGCAATAACCCAATCCTCAGGAGTATCTGCTTGAAGAATCATCCACATCATCTTCACATAATCTTTTGCGTGTCCCCAGTCTCTTTTTGCATCAAGGTTTCCAAGATATAATTTATCTTGTAAATTTAGGGCTATTTTTGAAGCTGCCCTTGTAATTTTTCTAGTAACAAATGTCTCACCTCTTACAGGTGACTCGTGGTTGAAAAGGATTCCATTACAAGCAAACATATCATAAGCTTCTCTATAGTTTACTGTTATCCAGTAAGCATACATCTTTGCTACTGCATAAGGTGATCTTGGGTAAAAAGGTGTTGTTTCACTTTGTGGTGTTTCTTGTACTTTTCCATATAGTTCTGAAGTAGAAGCTTGATAGATTTTTGTTTTTTTAGTTAATCCTAGAAGTTTTACTGCTTCAAGAATTCTAAGAGTTCCTGTACCATCTGCATTTGCAACATACTCTGGTGTTTCAAACGATACTGCCACATGAGACATAGCTGCAAGGTTATATATCTCATCAGGTTGTGTCTCTTGAATGATTCTTGTTAGGTTCATACTATCAGTCATATCACCATAATGCAAGATAAGGTTTCTATTTTCCACATGAGGATCTTGATACAAGTGGTCTATTCTATCTGTGTTAAATAAAGAACTTCTTCTTTTTATACCATGTACTTCATAACCTTTTTTTAGTAAAAATTCTGCTAAATATGAACCATCTTGTCCTGTAATTCCTGTGATAAGTGCTACTTTTTTTTCAGCCAATTTTTTTCCTTATATTAATCTCTTTTAAAATCATCATCTAATCGAATTATATCATCTTCACCTGTATATTCACCAACTTGTGCTTCTATAAGTACTACAGGTATTTTACCCTCATTTTCTAGTCTATGAGTCTGTCCCATCTTTATGTATGTACTCTCATTTGGTCTTAGATACATTTTTTTATCTTCTACTATCACTGTTGCGGTTCCACTTAAAACTATCCAATGTTCATTTCTATGGAAGTGTTTTTGTAAAGAGAGTCTACAACCAGGTTTTACCTCTATTCTTTTTATTTTATATCCATTTGCTTCTTCTAAAACAGTATATGTTCCCCAAGGTCTATGTCCTGTTAAGTGTATATTATGTAGTTCTGATTTCTCTTCTTTTAGTTTTTTTACTACTTTTTTTACTTTTTGGGAACTTCCTTTTTTTGAGATAAGAAGAGCATCACCTGTATCTACTACTATTGTATCCTCTATATCTACTGTTGCTATTTTTCTCTCAGTACCATATATTAGGTTATTTTTACTATCTACGGATACATGGTTTTTATTTATTGTATTTCCATTTTCATCTTTATCTAATTCATCATAAAGGCTATCAAAGCTTCCCACATCCGACCAGTTAATATCACTTGGTACTACTTTTACTTTTTTTGATTTCTCCATTACAGCATAATCTATACTATCTTCAGGTATATTTATCATATCTTCATGTTTTATTCTTATAAGTGAGTCTTTTGAAGAGTTTTTTAAAGCTATTTTAGATGTTTCAAATATTTCTGGTGAGTATTTTTTTAATTCTTCTAAAAAAACTCCTGCTTTGAACATAAACATCCCAGAGTTCCAATAGTAATTTCCTGCTTCTAGATATGAACTAGCTGTTTTTAAATCTGGTTTTTCATGAAAGGCTTTAACATCATAAGTATTTTCACTCTCTATATATCCATATCCAGTTTCAGGGAAGGTTGGAGTAATCCCAAAAGTTACAAGGTTATCTTTAGTTGCTAACTCTTTTGCTTTTGAAAGAACATTTGCATACCCTTTTTCATCTTTTATTAAGTGATCGCTTGGAGTTACTAATACTATCTCTTCACTATCAAGTTGCATACAAGCCAAAGCAATTGCAGGAGCTGTATTTCTTCCTATTGGTTCTAGTAAGTATTTATTATTGATTTTATTCAACTCTTCTAATTGATCCAAAGCTAAAAAATATTGTTCACTATTTGAAACTATAAATTGACTATTACAAATCTTACTATTTCTATCAACAGTTAATTGAAATAGTGATTTTTTATCCTTGTGCTCTGCACTCTCTTCATCAAAAAGTTTTACAAATTGTTTTGGCATAAGTGTACGACTTATTGGCCACAACCTTGTACCACTACCTCCGCATAGGATTATGTTTGTCATTTTATACCTTTAGATTTAAAAAGAAATTTTTAATTTTCCATCCTAGAAAACTAAACAAATCAGAAAAACTTTTAGTTCTCATTTTTCTTCTATTATATATTTTATTTTCTAAAGAAGTATTTGTTCTTTCTTGATGTGGATTCTCACTAACTATTTTATTAATCATTTCAAAAATATTGTACTCTTCTATAATTCTACGCCTTGCTTCTTTTACTGCAGGTAGTCTTCTCTCATATTCACCGGGAGTATTAATTATTGATTCGATCTCTTTTACTGATTTTTCTATATCAAAAATATCTATTAAGATAATACTATCCTTAGGAAAATAATCATAAATATTTGGACAACCATAATAAATAGGTACTGAATAACCCAAAAATGTATCTGCTAGTTTTTCAGTCCATACATCTTTCGCATAATGGTTCTCTATTGCTATGTGAAATTCATAATTATCAATGGCATCTGCTTTTAAATCAATCCAATTGTAACCTTTCCCAAATCTGTCTAATTGAGGAATTTTATTTTGTATAATCTCTGTAAACTCAAATCTTTTTTTATGTATTGTATGTCCCTGCTGTTTGTTAGAACAAACAGTTGATATTTTTTTTGTTTTATTAGGTTCTTTATTTGAAAGAATTTCATCAAG
>JASMTK010000005.1:0-23443 GCA_041694355.1 Arcobacteraceae bacterium
TCTGCCTCTATCTGTTCTATACTAGGAAGTGCTGATTTATACTCTTTTGGTAAAACTTCCGTTAGTTCATATTCGCTTATGCCAAGGGGTTTGTTTATATCTTTGAGAGCATACTCTACTACTATGTCTTTTTTAGATTTACATATAAGTATCCCTATGGTTGGGTTATCATCTTTGTTTTTCACTTCACCGTCAACCGCACTTGTGTAAAAGCTGAGTTTTCCTGCATACTCAGGCTTAAATGCACCTGTTTTTAGCTCTACGACTACATAGCACTTTAATTTTACATGGTAAAAAAGCAAATCTATTCTAAACTCTTCTTCACCTATTTGTAGCTTATACTGTCGCCCTACAAAAGCAAAACCATTGCCAAGTTCTAACAAAAACTTTGTGATATTTTCACAAAGTGCATCTTCTAACTCTTTTTCTTTATACCCTTGTGTCATGGTTAAAAAGTCAAAGTTATATGGGTCTTTTGTGATCTCTTTTGCTAGATCTGATTGAAGTGGTGTAAGAGTAGTTTCAAAGTTTGTGACAGCTTTCCCCTCACGCTCATAAAGTTTTGATTCTATTTGATGCACTAACACATTTCGGCTTATGCCGTTTTGTATGGTGTTGTTTACATAGTATATAGCTTCATCTACATTTTTACATTTTTGGATTATAACTATATTATGTCCCCAAGGTATTTGTAGTATTTGCGAAACAACTTGTTTCGTATTTAGAGATTCTATTTGCGAAATAGCTTGTTTCCAAAATAGATGCCATTTTCTTATGAGTTCTAAATTTCTTTTTGAAAACCCCTTAACATCAGGAAACTCTATTGCTAAATCTCTACTTAATTGCTCTAAAAAACCACTTCCCCATCTATGCTTTTTTTGTTTTTCAACAATATCACTTCCAAGATCCCAATAAAACTCTAGCAGTAGAGTATTTACAGAGATTGAAGCTTTTATCTGTGAACTATAAAATTTTTCCTTTAGCTCTTTTATCCAAGTTTTATACTCTGTAGTGGCAATTTTAGTCGATGGCATAACCCAACTCCTCAAACACTTTTAACAACTCTTTTTTAGACTCTTCTTCTTGTTTCAAAAGCTCTTTAAACTCATTTTGTAAACTTGTCATCTTTGTATCAAAATCAATATTTTCATCTCTATTTACAAACTCAATGTATTTACTAGGTACTAAGGAATAATCTTTTTTCTCTATTTCATCTTTTGAAGCACTGTAACAATACTCAAGAATATTTTCATATTTTTCTTTATCTCTTTGCCATATATGATAAGTAGTAGATATTTCATCTATTGTTTCTTCATCAAACTGTGTAAATTTTTTTTCAAAAGGAATACCCTTTTGTCTTAAATCCATAAATAAAATTTCATTTGTTCTATCTCTATGAATTTTATTTACTCCATTTTGTTCAAACTCTCTTTTCTTTTTATTTGCATTTAAAATCCAAATAGTTACACTAATATTTGTTGTATAAAACATATTTTGAGGTAGAATTAATATAGCCTCTACCAAATCATTTTCTATAAGCTTTTTTCTGATTCTTTTTTCTTCTCCTCCACCACTTAATGCACCATTTGCAAGGATAAATCCAGCAACACCATTTTGAGATAGTTTTGATACCATATTTAGTATCCATCCGTAGTTTGCATTTGATGCTGGTGGTACATCATATCCAGCCCATCTAGGATCATCTAGTAGTTCATTAGCTCCTCTCCAATTCTTTTGATTAAAAGGAGGATTAGCCATAATAAAATCAGCTTTTAAATCTTTGTGTTGGTCTTTTACAAACGTATCTGCTGGTACATCTCCAAGATTTGCAGATATTCCTCTAATAGCCAAGTTCATTTTTGCTAGTTTATATGTAGTTGATGTATATTCTTGTCCATAAATAGAAATATCTTTTTTATTTCCTTTATGAGCTTCTATAAACTTGATAGACTGTACAAACATACCACCTGAACCACAAGCAGGATCATAGATTTTACCTTTGTATGGTTCAATCATATTAGCTATTAAGTTTACTATAGATTTTGGAGTATAGAACTCTCCTTTTCCTTTACCCTCAGCTATGGCAAACTTACTTAAAAAGTATTCGTAAACCCTTCCAACTATATCATGCCCTTTATCTTCTATAGTGTTGATGTTATTGATAGTATCTATCAAAGCAGAAAGTTTACTTACATCAAGTCCTAATCTTGAGAAGTAGTTGTCAGGTAATGCACCTTTTAAAGATGGATTATTTTTTTCAACTGTAGATAATGCTGTATCTATTTTAAGAGCTATGTCATCTTGCTTTGCATTTTGTTTTATGTAGCTCCAACGTGAAGTTTCAGGAAGATAGAAAACATTCTCCATAGTATAAAACTCTACCATGTCAATAAATGCTTCTTTGCCTTCTTTTATTAACTGTTCTTTTCTCTCTTCAAAAGTATCACTAACAAACTTTAAAAATATCAGTCCTAAAACTATATGTTTATATTCACTTGATTCAACTGTTCCTCTTAATTTATTTGCACTATCCCAAAGAGTCTCTTCCATAGATTTTTGTTTTTTAGTTGTTTTTGCTTTTGCCATTAAAATAATTAACCTAATATAGTTTTTAATTATTTTATCTAAATCTATATTAATTACAAATTTGTCATTTGTAAACTGATTCTTAATCATATGCTAATATTTGTATTATTTAAAAAGCCTTTTTATATCTCTATTAGCTTCTCCTGCCCTATTCTATAAAGCGCAAAGTCATACTTCACAGGGTCAGTTATATCAAACTCTTTTAGTTTTTCTGTTATTAAAATTGCTGACTTTAAATCATAGGTTTTCCTCTCACATAAACCAAGCTTTTTCGATACTTTGAAAGTATGTGTATCAAGAGGCAAAATCAAATCTTTTTTATCTATATTTTTCCAAAGTCCCATATCAAGATTATCTTTTCTTACCATCCATCTAAGGTACATATTCCACCTTTTATATGGTGCATTTCCTATTTCTTTTATTTTTCCTTTTTTATCTCTTTTAAAAGGGCTTGATACTAAAAAAGTAAAACCATGAGAACTATATGGGGTTTCTTGATGTATTTTTGAGATTAGTGTATCTAAGCCATCAAGAACGCTATTTTCTTTTCTATACCCTTTATAAAATATATCATTTAAACTATCTTTTTGTTTTAGTCGTCTAAAAGCTTTAAATACATTTTTTACATCTTCGCTATTTTGAAACCTATAGTAAAAACTATCAAGTTCTTTATCTATTTTATCTTCACTCTCATCTAAAAGTTCAAACCTTAAACTATCTAAAAACTTTACTATAAGCTTTGCATTTCCATATCCAAAAAGTGCACATAAAAGGATTATATACTCATCGTCATATCTACTAGCTACTAAAAGTGGGTCTGGTTTTTCGTATGATAGTTCACAATCTGTATTTCTACTACACACTTGTTCATCTAAAAGTTTTTTTATCTCTTGCATTACCTCACCTAAAGTTTTTGATTTGGTATAATACCAAAAACCATAAAAAAGAGTACTAAATGAACTATGACGAACTAAAAAACCTAGTAAAAGAGGCAAGAACAACTAGAAGATTTCAAAAAAACTCAAAAGTAAAAGTAGAAGATTTAAGAGATATTTTAGATGTGGCAAGAGTAACTTCAAGTGCAAAAAATATGCAACCAATTAAATATATCTTAGTAACAAAAGAAGAAGATGTACAAAAACTAGCACAAACTGCACAGTGGGCAGCACACTTAAAAGATTGGGATCAAAGTGAAGATGAAAGACCAAGTGCATTTATAATAATGCTAAATGATAAGATGATAGATGGATTTCCTATGTTTGATGCAGGAGCTTCATTTACAGCTATTTCACTTGCTTCAAAAACAAAAAGCCTAGCTACTTGTCCTATGGCTTCTATTGATAAAGAGTTATGCCATAAACTATTTGTGATACCTGATAACTTTGAGGTGATGATTGGAATTGCAGTTGGAGTTGGTAAAGAAAAAGTACAACTTACAGATGTAAAAGGTGCAGATACTAACTACTACAGATTAGAAGATGAAACACACTGTGTACCTAAAAGAACACTTGAACAAATAATCATAGGAGAGTATTAAAACTCTCCTTTTCTATAAGTCTAGTTTAGCTTTTGAGCTACTAGCTTATTTACAATCTGTGGATTTGCTTTTCCACCTGTTGCTTTTAAAACTTGTCCCACAAAGAAACCTAAAAGTTTACTATTTCCTGCTTTGAACTTCTCAACATTTTCAGGATTTTTTGAAATTACCTCATCAATTATTGGAGAAATCACTTCTGGATCACTTATTTGAACTAAGCCTTTCTCCTCTACTATCTGTTTTGGGTTATCACCTGTTTTTGCCATTTGTTCAAATACTTGTTTTGCAATTTTTGTTGAAATAGTTTTATCATCTATCATTTTTACTAGCTGAGCTATTTGCTTCTCATCAAACTTCAACTCATTTGCTTCTTGCTCTTTTAAGACTCTTGCTACTTCTGTTACTACAATATTTGCTAAACTAACAGCACTATTTTCCACATCTACTAACGCTTTTTCATAAAAAGATGAAAGATACGAATCCCTTGCTAAAGTATTTGATACTGCATCATTTAACCCAAGTGTTGAGTTGTACTTCTCATAAAGTGCTTTTTGCTCATCAGTCATAGGAGCCTCTTGCCCATCTATTTGTACTTTTTTCTCTTGTGATTTTTGAATCTTTGGTTGTGGTTTTTCTTTCTTTGTTTTTTTAGCCCAAGAGTCTTTTAATCCTACGATTTTGTTAAATACTGGCTTCTCATCAGTATAATCTAAAGGCTCTTTATAAAAATACCCCTGTCTTTCAAACTGAAATCTTTCATCTACTTTATCTACTACAATAGCAGGCTCTACCAATGCATCTTTTATAATTTGTAAAGAGTTTGGATTTAAATCATCTAAATCTTCTGGTGCTTCACTCTTATAAAGTCTATCATAAAGTCTCACTTCTGCTTTTATAGCCTGCTTAGCACTTACCCACTGAATAGCACTTTTTACTTTGATACCACTTGTATCATTTCCACTTTTTGAGTTTGGATAGTATTCAGCTTTTATCTCTACAATATTTCCATCACTATCTTTGATAACCTCCTTACAAGAGATAATATATCCATGTCTTAATCTCACAGGTTGATTTGGAGTTAATCTATAGTAACCTTTTGGAGGGTTTTCACTAAAATCCTCCCTTTCTATATAAAGTTCACCACTAAAAGGTATCTTTCTAGTACCCTCTTTTGGTACATCATGAGGATAATAAGAGGCTTCAATCTCTTCACTTCCCTCATAGTTTTCAATAGTTACTTTAATTGGATCAAGTACAGCCATAACCCTTGGAACTTTTTTATTCAAGTCATCTCTGATTGAATACTCCAGTTGAGCCACATCAACCATAGAGTTTGCTTTTGCTACACCTATTTGATCACAAAAGTTTACTATTGACTCTCTTGTATACCCTCTTCTTTTATATCCTGCAATAGTTGGCATTCTTGGGTCATCCCAACCACTTACATAACCACCCTCAACTAGTTCTAAAAGTTTTCTTTTACTCATCACAGTATAGTTTATACCAAGTCTTGCAAATTCATGCTGATAAGGTCTTGGAGGAGTTAGTTTTAAAGTATCTAAAACCCAGTCATAAATCTCTCTATTATTTTCAAACTCTAAAGTACAAATAGAGTGAGTAACACCCTCTATATAATCAGATAAACAGTGAGCAAAATCATACATTGGATAAATACACCACTTATCACCTGTCCTAAAGTGATGAGCATGTCTAATTCTATAAAGAAGAGGATCTCTCATCTTCATATTTGCTGCACTCATATCAATCTTTGCTCTTAATACATGCTCCCCATCTTTGAATTCACCATTTTTCATTCTTTCAAAAAGGTCTAAGTTCTCTTCTACAGTTCTGTTTGCGTACTCACTTCTTTTCCCAGGTTCTGTTACTGTACCTCTATACTCTTTCATCTGCTCTTCATCGATACTATCAACGTATGCTTTTCCCATTTTTATCAACTCTATTGCATACTCATACATCTTAGGAAAGTAATCAGATGTGAAGTTTACAGCTCCACCCCAGTCAAATCCAAGCCATTGCACTGCATCTTTTAATGCTTCCACATACTTTGTATCTTCTTTTGTAGGATTTGTATCGTCCATTCTTAGATTACAGTGACCTTTATAATCACTTGCAATACCAAAATTTATACAGATAGATTTAGCGTGTCCTATATGAGGAAACCCGTTTGGCTCAGGAGGAAATCTAGTAACTACCTCATCATATTTACCATTTTTTAAATCCTCTTCAACTATAACACGTAAAAAGTCTTTATGCTCACTCATTGTTATTAAACCTTTTGATTTTGAAACTTTTTTAAAATAATAGGATATTTTATCAAATTTGTGCTTATAGCACCTAAGAGAGGAGTTTTTAGTTTTATTCTATAGGTAGTTCTATTTGAAAAACTGCCCCTTTAAAAGAGTTATTTTCGTACTCAAAAGAACTATTATAAGCTTTTATATCACCTTTCATATTTTTTACAACTATTTCTCGACTCATATAAAGACCTATTCCTGTACCTTGACTTTGATGCTTTGTTGTGAAGTATGGTTCAAATATTCTGTCTTTTATATCTTTAGGAATTCCTCCTGCATTATCTGTAACTTTTACTTTTATTTTATCATCACTTTTTGATACATATAAGAAAATAAGCTTATCAAACTCATCATCTTTTTTTATCAACTCATCTTTTGCATTGTTTAAAAGATTTATTATCACTTGAATAAACTCATTCTTATAACAATTAATTTCGAAATCTTCACTATTTCTTATGATTGTTATATCTTTATTGTGAAAACTTGTTTTTACTAAAGATAAAGCACTATCAAAAGCCTCTTGAATTTTAAAATATCTTTTGCTCTTATCTGTTTTAAAAAAGTTCCTAAAATCATCAATAGTACTAGATAGATACTGAACAGTATTGTTTATATTATCAAGTCCATCATTCAAGGTTTTATCATCTAGTACATTTAACTCTTTTTGAAGCTTCAAGCCTGAAGATACTGTAGATACAGTAGAAAGAGGTTGTCTCCATTGATGAGCAATATTTCCTATCATTTCACCCATTGCAGCCATCTTTGATTGTTGAGATAGTAAAGTTTGCTGCTTTGTATTTTCTAAAGCTTGTTGCTCAAGTGCTTTTTTATATCTTAGAAACTTTTTTTGTAAAACTTTTGAAATATAAGAAGAGATAATAAGTAAAAGAACTGTAATCAAAGCAGTAACCTGTAATGTTTTAGAAACGTACGATTCAAACTCTTTTTCAAGCTGAAGCTCTTTTTTATTTATAGCACTTTGTATCTCATCTTCATAAAACCCTGTACCAATCATCCATTCCCACTCATTTAAGCCTTTCACAAAACTTGTTTTTTTTATTGGTTCATCAATACCTGGTTTTTTATTTTGTATATATGTATAATACCCTTGCCCGTTTTTAGAAATCTGTATTAAGTCATCGATAACTTTTTTTATATCAACTGTATCATCGTTTGTAACTGCATTTTTATATATAAAGTTTTTTCTTATATGACTTAAATATATAGAATCATAATCAATAACAAAAATATATCCACTTTTACCATATCTTATTTCACGAATATGCTCTAAAACCCTTTCTTGAACCTCTTGCTCAAAATCATCCACATACTCACCAGTTCCTATAAACCAATTAAAAGGTTCAAAGTTTTTAACTAGCCCTAATTTTTTTCTTTGTTTATCTGGATTTTTAGGGTTATACCAATACCACTCATAAAAGGTTTTATCTTTTTTTGAAAGCAAAGAGGTCATATCTTTTATGATATAGGAACCTTTTGCATCTTGATGTTCCCAAAAATCTTTTCCCTCAAGTTCTGGATTGTGAGGAAGAAGTAGATTTTTTCCACTATTTTCATATACAAAGTAGTAGCCTCTTCCATCTAAAAACCTAATATTTCTAAGGGCATCTATTATTAATTTTTTTACTGTTTTTATATCTTTGTCTTTGTTTTTAGAATAAATTGTAGAAGCTATTGCATAAGCATTGTCAACAGCTTCATTTAAAGACTTCTTTAGTTGTGTTTCTGTTTGTTCTTGTTCTCTTTTTATAAAATCATATACTTCAGAAACTCTTTGCTTTATAAGTGCTTTATTTTTTTTTGAATACTCTTTTTGAATATTAGCCTTTTCATTTTCAAAAGTTCTTTTTGTTTCGCTATAGTGAATAGCTAAAAATATAGCTGTTATTATGATTACAAAAATCATAGGTGAGTATTTTAAAATCTTTAATAGTTTTTTTTCATCTTCAAAAATCATTCTTGCCCTTAATTATAACTGTCATTATAACAAAAAAAAAGTTACAATTCAACTCTTTTTTTATTTATCTTAAGTGCAAGCTTTCTTAAAAGTTTTATAAAAGGATAGATAATATTTCTAAAAAAGTAATTATCAGGGAAGAAGACTCTTCTTTTACTTATATCATTTAAAAATATTATAGCATCGACTCCTTGGTATATATGTTTATTATCCACTTTTATTATGTAGCCATTGTTTATATCAAAGCCTTTGTTCTTTAACTCATCAGTTTTTTCTAAATTCTCTCTTGCATTTAGTAGTATAAGTTGATGTGACTCTTTTAGTTTTACATATTTTGCATAGGAGTTACAAAAAGGGCACTCTTTGTCATAATACATCTCTATTTTCATTTAATTAACCACTTTTTTTCTGTTATAATACCATCTTCAAAAAATAATTAAGCTTTAAACTAGGATAATAAATGCAAAATATTTTAATCACAGGTTGCTCTTCAGGGATTGGACTTCAAACAGCAATTACTCTAAAAGAGAATAGATATAAAGTCTATGCTACTGCAAGAAAAGATGATGATGTTCAGATGTTAAAGGATTTAGGATTTGATGCATACAAAGTTGATGTTACAAATAAAGAAGATATAGAAAAAATACTAGATAATATTTTAGAAAAGGACAAAAAGTTAGATGCAGTATTTAACAATGCTGGTTTTGGACAACCAGGAGCTGTGGAAGATATAAGTGTAGAGACTCTAAAAAAACAGTTTGAAACAAATGTATTTGGTCTACATGAAGTTACCTTACAAAGTATGAAGATATTTAGAAAACAAGGCTATGGCAAGATTATTCAACACTCATCAGTTTTAGGAATCATCTCTTTAAAATTTAGAGGGGCATACAATGCTTCAAAATATGCTATTGAGGGTTTAACTGACACACTAAGACAAGAAGTTATGGGGACTAATATCTATATCTCATCTATAAATACAGGACCAGTTACTTCAAAGTTTAGAGAGAATGCTTTAAAAAACTTCAATGAAAATATAGATGTTGAAAACAGTTTTTTTAAAGATACATACAAACAAGAATTAAAACAAAGGTTAGAGAGTAAAGAGGATAAAACCCCATTTAATCTACCAGCAACTAGTGTTGCCAATGTGGTTTTAGAAATAATGCAAGCAACAAAACCAAAGCCAAGATACTACGTGACAAAAGCTACTTATATTTTAGGGTTTGCAAAAAGAGTTTTACCAACTTCACTTCTTGATAAACTTCTAAACAGAATCTAAAAGGTACTTAACTTTAGTACCTTTTTAGCAACTTTCTTCTTTTACAGATTTTATACTTTCTTGTAAATAAATCAATTGTAAAAGAATCCAAGTTTTTTCTTCCATTTAAAATATAAAATACATCAAGAGCTCTTAAAGCTTTCTCCTTAAAACTGCCTTGTTTTTTTATAAAGAAGTTTAGTAGCCAAAAACTCTGTTTTGCTTGTTTATGCTCATCTTTGTACTGCTTTAAAAAAGGATCAATTATTTCATATAAATAGTCAGTACCAAAGTACTCAAACCTTTTATATATTTGTAAGTTTTTTCTTTTTGAAAAACTTTTAAACTCTATTTTTTTAAGTGTATTTAAAATCTCTTTATTTGTTCCATAATATATATAATCTAAAATCTTTCTTCCACTCTCAAAACCTTTTATGAAAAACTCTTTGTTTAACTCTTTCTCTTTTTCAAAATCCCCCTCAAACTCATACTCAAAAACCACATCATCATTTATTTCATTTAAAAAAACATAATCATCTTTTGTAAATTGCTCTAAAAAAGCATCTACTTCTTGTGCAAAGAGTTCTATCTCTTCTTTTAAACTTACCTCATAGAAAGTTTCATTTGCCATATTTCTATAAACTTCATCTTTGCAAATTGCTTTAAAAAAACTATTTACAATATGTTCTAAATCACTATTTTCACTTACTCTTGGATAAAGAGATAAATAGTTAAAACACTCTTTCTTGAAATATTCGTAGCCCTTTTTGTCTGTCTTGAAATATTCATAAAGTTCCTCATTGCTATCTTTTGTAGCATTTGCAATACTTTTAAAAGTATCAAAGTTATTACAGTAAGCAATAGCTTTTATCATATTTTTTGAAAAGCCATTTTGAAAATAGAAGTAAGGTAAGTAGTTAAAAATTACATAACTATCTTGAGTTATTTCCCAACTTGGTGTAATAAATTCACTAATATAGTGTATAAATTTTGAGTTATTTAATGCTAAAATTGTCAATAAATCAATACCATAAATAAATTTATCATCAATCCAAAGATAAGAACTATTGTTTTTTCTCACACTATAAGCTACTAACTTTTTTATGATTTGTAAAACTTCCTCATATAAGTTGTACTCTAAAGCTTTTTGAAATAAATAACATTGAGAGAAAAGTGCATAAAATTTTTCATCTTCTAAATCAATCTTTGTTTGCTTTAAAACCAATGTTCTTATCACATTTAAGTTATTTATTTCAAAAATATTATTTGTACTGATTCTTTTTTCTAAATCATTTACAAGAACCATATTTTCACTTATAGTTAAATCATTTACAAATATACTATTAAGTCTATTTTCAAAAATTTTTATACAGTCTTTTACTGATTGAGTACTTTTAAAATCACAACTCAACTGGAAAAAACTCATTAAGACTCCCACAAAATTGATTTTTAATAAAACTTAAAAGGATTATCCTTTTAAGCTTTTATATAAGGTTTTCCATAAAATCTAATAACCAAGAATATGATTACTAATCCCATTGGAAGAAGTGCATATACAGGTACACCAAACGCAGCAGGTAAATATCCACAAACAATAGCAATAGTTCCTACAAATAATGCATAAGGTAATTGCGTAGCAATATGATCCATATGATTACAAGATGAAGCCATAGATGATAAAATAGAAGTATCAGATATAGGTGAACAATGGTCACCAAAAATGGCACCTGTTAGTACAGCTCCAACATTTAGAACAATATAGTTATGTAACTCTCCTGTTTCAAGTCCTGTATTTACTCCAACTGCATTTGCCAATGGAATAGTAAGAGGCATTAAAATCCCCATTGTTCCATAAGATGTACCAGTTGAAAATGAAATAATTGAACCAAGTATAAAAATTACTGTTGGTAAAATAAATTGAGGCGTAGAATCAGATAACATAGTTACTAAATACTGAGCTGTTCCTAACTCTTTCATTACTGATGATAAAGACCAAGCAAGTATTAAAATCACAGCAGTTATAACAAGTGCTTTTACACCATAAACCCAAGTCTCAATAGCTTCATGTAGTGAAAAAATCTTTTGTTGTAATCCCATACCAATAGCAACAAGTGATGCTAAAAGTGCAGCTTCAAAAATTACTATAGATGCATCAGCAGCACCAAATGCCTCTCTAATAGCCATAAATGAGTAAGGATCAGCCTGTACAGCTTTTAATGTCTCACCCTCTAAACCAGATACTCCATTTAGATAAAACCCAACAATAGCAACTATAATCAATACTGCAATTGGAATAATCGCATTAAACATTGAGTAAGTAACGCCCTCTTTTGGCATCATAAATGAATTTTCTTGA
Source organism: Arcobacteraceae bacterium (assembly GCA_041694355.1). Taxonomy (GTDB): domain Bacteria; phylum Campylobacterota; class Campylobacteria; order Campylobacterales; family Arcobacteraceae; genus Arcobacter_B. The sequence continues at coordinate 12,031 of JASMTK010000005.1, forward strand.
TTCATTAAACTACTGTCAGTTTTTGGATCAGTCACCTCACCTTTTTCATGTGCTCTTGTAACTGCTTTATGCATAGGACCAAACTCTCTTAATGAAATAGCTGAGAAAAATACAAATGCAAGCATTAAGATATTATAAAATCTATATGGAAGTGTCTCTACAAAAATAGCAAATGCATTAACATCAGGTTGTCCAATAGCTACGTATGCATCTTTGATTAAAGAAAGTTCATATCCAACCCAAGTAGAAATTAGTGCCAACCCAGCAATAGGAGCAGCAGTAGCATCAATAATAAATGCAAGTTTTTCTCTTGCAACTTTTAACTTATCAGTAACAGGTCTCATAATTGGTCCAACAACTAAAGAGTTTGCATAATCATCAAAGAAGATAAAAAATCCCATAATCCAAGTATACAACTGGGCAGTTGCTGGAGTTTTAGCCTTTGATGCTAACTTAATAGCAATAGCTCTTGGTCCACCCATTTTTGTAATAACGGCAATTAAACCACCAATAGTTAAAACCTGTAAGACAATTCCTGCATTCCATGAGTCAGCTAAAGAACCAACCATTTTACCAGACATATCAACAAATGCATTAAAGAATGATGCAAAAATATTTACACCACTTACATTTACCATAAATGTACCTACAAAGATACCTACAAAAAGTGAAAAAATAACATTTCTAGTAATAAAAGCTAAAACAATAGCCACCAATGGAGGCAGTAAGGTCAATGCCCCGAATGTAACAGCGTTATCTTTTCCCTCGGCTAATAAAGCTATTGGTAAAATAGCTATTAGCAAAAAAAACTTAATAAACCTATTCAAATTCATTCCTTTTTCAAAAATAAAACTTGAAATTATACTATTAAGTTGCTTTAAAGTTACATATTAGTTACAATAATTTTACAAAAAATTGTATTAAATACTTTTAAGTTTTTCAAGATGTTTTTTTATTACATCTCTTAATGCTTCATTTACATATCTACTTAAAATATCTTTGTTTTTAATAATCTCTTTTTTTGTTAAATCTTTACTTGGATTATTTGTATTTACCTCTATATTTTCAAAAGTAATAGCACCATTTTCATCTAAAACTTGCATTCTTATATACAATTTTATATTTGTTTTTGTAAAAAGAAAACCACTTTTCATATCAAACCTATCAAATATCAATTTAATCTTATGGTTTGCACCAAAAGGTACATACTTTCTTTTTAGTAGTTCATCACCTCTAATCAATTTTTCAAACTCAAAAATAGTAGACTCTTTTAATGAAATATTATATTTTCTAAAGGCTTTTTCAAGATTTAACCCGTCTGTATTTTTCACATTTGGAGTTATACTTTTATTTACACCAATATTTACATGATCAACAACCTCTTTTGATAAACCAAAGTTAAAAGTTACATTTGATTTCACCTCTTTTGGTGCATCAAAAACAACTATATTTTTATCTAATGTTATTGATTTTATACTTGGATATATTTTCTCAGGACTATTTTTAGGACTACAAGCACTAAACAGTAAGATTATTAAAGCTATAAGTGTAAGATTTATCTTTTTCATATGTTAATAGTAACATATAATTTCAAAATAGATTATAAGAGAAAAGCTCTCTTATAACCTTAATTATCTAAATACATCTTGCATTTGGTTTTGATACCAAGCCACAGCGTATTCAGCCTCTTGCATTCTAAAGCCTTCATCAGCACCCAGTGGACTTAAACCACCTGCACCTGGCATTTTTTTAATCACATCTTCATGGGCTTCATATACAGCTGCAACTGAAATCCCATATTTAGGTGCAACTAAACTATAACAAGTATTTGCTAACTTTGGAGGATTTACTATTGGTTGATTTTTTAATAGTCTTGCAATTTGTAAAGCAGCTATCTTAGCTTGAGAGTTTGCAGAGAATCCCGATTTTGGCATCTTTGTAGCAATAGATGCATCACCTATTACGTGTACACCTTTTACAAGTTTTGACTCAAAAGTCTTCGTATTTACAGGACACCAATCACCCTTTGTAAGCTTAGAATCAAATGCTAGCTTTCCAGCTTTTTGAGATGGAATATAGTTTAATACATCTGCTTTTACAACCTCTTCTTCAGTTTGAATCTCTAAATTTTTAGGATCAACTGAGATAACCTTTCCACCAAACTCTTTTGTTCTCCACTCAATCATATCTCCATAAAGTTTCGTCCACCCCTCTTGGAATAAACTCTGTTTAGAGAACTTGTTTTTTTGATCAAGTATAATAATTCTTGAGTTTGGTTTATGTGTTTTTAAATAATGAGCTACTAAAGATATTCTCTCATAAGGTCCAGGAGGACATCTAAATGGATTTGGTGGAGCAACCATAACATAAGTTCCACCATCTCTCATACCCTCTAATTGTTGTCTTAAAAGTGTAGTTTGAGGTCCAGCTTTATATGCGTGTGGTGCATACTGCTCTGATCCTTCTTCATAACCCTTTTCATATTTAAAATCAATCCCTGGAGAAACAACTGCTCTGTGATAAGGAATTACATCACCATTTTCTAAAATTACACTATTTGTATCGCCATCAACTCTCTTAGCTTTTGCATGAATAACTTGAACACCATATTTGCTTTTCAAAGTCTCATAATCATGTTTTATGTACTCAATATCATTCAATCCTGCAATTACTGTATTTCCAAATGGACAAGTATAGTACTCTTTGTTTTGCTCTATTAAGATAACCTCAGTTTCAGGAGAGAACTTCTTTATATATTTCGCAGCAGTAGCACCACCAAAACCACCACCTACAACAACTACTCTTTTTTTATCTTTTGGTAAAGAAACACTTGTCAAAGAACTACAAGCTGTAAAAGATAGTGCAACAGAACCTAAAAGTAATTTATTAAAATCTCTTCTATTCATCATCTTTTATCCTTTATCTTTCTACATTTGAAAAGTAGTATGAAATTTGCTCTAATTCTGCATCAGTAAACCCTTTTACGTGTTTTTGCATCATAGTTCCTGACTTTCTACCATACTTATAATCTAACAATGTTTGATACATATTTGCTTTTCCCATACCTGCAATATATGGAGTAATCATCTTAGATTTCCCATCTGTACCATGGCATGAAGCACATGACAATGATAACATCTCACCTTGTTGTTTATCATACTCTACTGCAAATGATAAACTTGAAAGAGATAGTAAAACAACCAATAGTTTTTTCATTTAGTTCTCCTTTTTCTTCCTAAATATTAAATACACCTATACTTAAAACCATACTAGTATATTATATTTGAGTAACAAAAGAATAGCATTAATAATGAATTATGTTTTTTGTATATCTTTTTGATTAAACTTTGATTGTAAATAATCTGAGATTTGCATAAGAGAAAACGTAATAATAAAAATCATCAGCCCAGGGAAAAAGCTAACCCACCAAGCAATATCTATCACACTTTTACCATCACTTAGTAAACTACCCCATGACATATCAGGAGCCATTACACCAAGTCCCAAAAAAGAAAGTCCAGACTCTGCAAGTATTGAACCACCAACTCCAAAAGTAAAAGAGATAAGAAAAATTGGGGCTAGTAAAGGTGCAAAATATTTAAAAATGATTTTAAAAGTAGATACATTTCCTATCTTTAATATTTTTATATATGATCTATTGCTTATAGCAAAACTTTCACTTCTAATAAGTCTAGCAGTTGCCATCCAACCTGTAATAGATATTACTATAATAAGTATTGCAGTTGAAGCTTGGATATACGATACTAAAGCAAGTAGTAGAAAAAATGTAGGGAAAGTTAAAAAAAGATCAATAACAACTGTTATGGTTTTATCAACCTTTCCTTTAAAAAAGCCTGCGTTTATTCCTATAAATAAACCTATAATAGATGAAATAGTAGCAGATAAAAATCCAATAATTAAAGAGGTTTGCCCACCCTCTAAAACTCTTGCTAATACATCTCTACCAAGTCTATCTGTACCAAAAAGATGGGCAAATGATGGTGCTTCAAGGATTTTATTTGGATTTAATTCATAAGGTGAAATAGTATAAAAAAGTGGCATTAAAAATACTAATAGTATAGTAAGTATTAGTAAAGATAAAGCCACTCTTGGCATTTTAGTCCTCTTTTGTATACATAAAGTAAGATAAAGAGCTCTTACCAAACTTTTTAGTTCTATCTAAAGTAAACTTTCCTAAAGTTTCTGGAACATCTAATGTAGATACATGCTCTAAAATGATTAAATAGATATTTTCATTTTCAATCTCTTCAATCATCTTAAAACTTTTTTTATAAATATCATCCATTCCCTCTCTGTAATCAAAAGGAGGATCAACATATAAAATTATTTCATCATTTGAATTTTTCAAACTATTTAAAATGCTTGGAGTTTGTACAAAAGTATCACCTTGCATTGTTTGGCAAGAGTCCATATCTATTGCTTTACAATTATTTACTAAAACATTATATGAGTTTCTATCTAACTCTACAAAGTAACTTCTTTTTGCATCTCTACTTAAAGCCTCTAGTCCAATAGACCCAGAACCTGCAAACGACTCAATAAAAATTTTTCCTATAATATCAAATTGTAAAACATTAAAAAGTGACTCTTTTAGTCTTGCCTTAGAACTTCTTGTAACCTCTAAAGGTGGAAGTTCTAAAACTTTGTTTTTATATTTTCCTGCAATAATTTTTGTAGTTGGTTTACTGTTTTTCATCTATTTCCTTACCTTGCATAACTTTCAGCTCTAAGCTCTCTTATTACATTTACTTTTATTTCACCAGGATACTGAACTTTTTCTTCAATCTCTTGGGCAATTTCAGTAGCTAAAATAACAGCCTCATCATCATTTACAAGTTCAGCTTGAACGATAACTCTTACTTCTCTACCTGCATTAATAGCATAAGCATTTATAACACCTGTTTTAGTTGTAGAGATATTTTCTACCTCTTCTACTCTTTTCAAGAAACTCTCTAACACTTCTCTTCTTGCACCAGGTCTAGCTGCACTTATTGCATCAGCAGCACAAACAGATGCACTTTCAACATTTATAGGCTCTTCATGTCCGTGGTGGGCATAAATACCATTTATAACTGTTTCAGGTTCATCATATCTCTTACAAATATCTGCACCTAAGTGTACATGAGAACCTGGCATTTCATGAGTTAAAGCTTTTCCTATATCATGTAAAAGACCTGCTCTTCTTGCTAATATTGCATCTCCACCCATTTGAGCAGCAAGTAACCCTGAAAGGTGAGCAACTTCTAATGTATGAGCAAGTGCATTTTGTCCATAAGAGGCTCTATATCTTAACTTACCAATAAGCTTGATAAGTTCTGGATGCATTGACTTTATACCAAGTTCTAATACAACATCCTCACCCTCTTTTTGAATATTTCTATCAAATTCTGATTTTACTTTTTTGTAAACCTCTTCAATTCTAGCAGGTTGGATTCTACCATCTTCTAGTAACTCTTCTATTGTCCTTGTAGCCACAGCTCTTCTATACAAGTTAAATGAAGATACAGTAATTGTATTTGGAGTATCATCAATAATAATATCAACTCCCATTTGCATCTCAAGGGCTTTGATATTTCTACCCTCTTTACCAATAATCTTACCTTTAGTCTCTTCATCACTTAAAGGAATATTATTTATCAATCTTTCAGCTGCAAACTCACCTGCATACCTTGTAACTGCATGGGATAACATATTATTAATTTCATTTTTACAGTTTTGCTCAGCAAGCTTGTATTTTTTTCTAAAGATTGAAGCTATTTTTGCTCTACTATCCTCTTTTACTTTTTTTACCATTAAATCTTTTGCTTCATCTTCTGTAAGTCCAGAAGCATTTTCCAAAATCTTTATAGCTTCAGAAGTTTTATCTTCATAAGTCTTCTTTTGCTTCTCTAATCCTTGCTTTAAAGTTGAAAGTTTTTTATTTTTTTCAACTATCTCTTTCTTCTCTTTTTTGATTGCATCTAGTTCAGTTTCTAAATGTTCGTTGAGTTCTCTCTCTTTTTTTTCAATCTTTGCAAGCATTGAGTCATACTCTTTTCTTGCATTTTTGAACTCTCTATCACAGTCATTTTTTGCTTTTAATTGTGCTTCTTTTAAAGCTACTTCCGCTTCATGTTCAATTACTTTTGCTTTAGCTTTTGCTTGCTCGATAAAAACTTGAAATTTTGCCTTATCAATTTTTCTCACAACAAAAATACTAACTGCAGAACTTATTAATGCTGAAGCTGCACCTACAACAATCATCTCCATTTTAAATACCTTAATTTGTAATTATATAATCTGCTTGTATATCATATCTATTAGAAAGAACTTTATCGCTTTTACAAAGAGTTAATTGTGTAAATATAATAGTTGGTTCATATTCCAACCTATCAAAAAATCTATCGTACATACCTTTTCCAAAACCAATTCTTTTACCTACTGCATCAACCCCCACAATTGGAACAATAGCTAAATCAATTTTGTTAGGCTTAAGAAAGGAGTTTTTAGGTTCTTTTATACCAAACCTTTTTTTATGCAAAGGTAATCTATACTTCACAATTTTAAAGCTATCACCTTGCATATAAGGAACATATATATTCTTATCTTTACTTTTTCTTATTTTATTAATTAAAGGAAAGGTATTAACCTCTGCTCCTAATGGTACATATAATAATATATTTTTAACGTCACTCTTATCTATAAAGTATTCTAATTTTTTAATAATTGTTTTATCTTTATAATACTTTGAAAAACGACTTGAAAATTCTAATTTTTTTATACAATTTTTTCTAAAATCACTCTTGTGATTCACATTCATTTTTAAGCCTCACTTGGGTAAAATTCGTACCCATCGAATAATTTTACCCAAAGGAATTAAAATGCAGTTTAAAACCTTAGCATTTTTATCTATTTTATCTCTTTTATTTTTTGCAGGTTGTTCAAGTGAGGACAAGCCATTTGAAGAGGATAAAAAAGATAAGATAGAAGCAAAAAAAAGCAATGAAAAAACAATAAAATTGCAAACAATTGGTAATAAACCTATAACTATATTAAAATCAGAAAATAATTTAAAAGTAAAGGAGTATCCAAATAAAGTTATTCTTTTAAACTTTTTTGCTACTTGGTGTCCTCCTTGTAAAGCAGAGATACCTAATTTAGTAGAGTTACAAGAGAAGTTAAGCAAAGATTTTCAAGTTATTTCAGTACTTTTAGAAAAAGATAAAACAAATGAAGAGATAAAAAACTTTGCGTCAGAGTTTAATATAAACTTTGATATTACAAACTCAAAAGAGAATTATACATTAGCTGATAAAATAGGTGAAGTAAAATCAATACCAACAATGTTTTTACTAGATAAAGAAGGTAATATTTTTCAAAAATATGTTGGAATTGTTCCAAATGAAATGCTAGAGTTAGATATAAATAAAGCACTAAAAAAATAAAGGTTAAAAATGTTTAGTTTTTTCAAAAAGAAAAAAGAAGAACCAAAAATTGAAGAAGAGATTCAAGAAGAAGTAAAAGAACAACAAGAAACTCAAGAAGAAGAGCCTAAAGAAAAGCTTGAAAATAAACCTCAAGAAGAGGTAAAATTAGAAGAAGAGATTAATCAAGAAAAGATAGAAGAAAAAAAAGGTTTCTTCTCAAGGGCATTAGAGAAAACATTTGAAAATATAAAATCAGTAGTTCCAAATAAGAAAGAGAAAATAAGCTTTGAAGATATTGAAGAGATGCTTATTGAAGCCGATATGGAGTATGAGATTATTGAAAAAGCGATGGATGGACTACCTGAAGAGATTACAAGAAAGCAGTTAAGACATAGACTTGTAATGCTTTTTGAACACGCACCTGATGTTGATTTGTCAAACTTACCAAAACCTTTTGTAAGATTAATTATTGGTGTTAATGGTGCTGGAAAAACAACAACAATAGCAAAACTTGCAAACAAATCTAAAAAAGAGGGAAAATCAGTAATTTTAGGTGCTGGTGATACTTTTAGAGCAGCTGCTATTGAACAGTTAGCTACTTGGGCAGAAAAGTTAGATGTACCAATCATAAAAACAAAACAAGGGCACGATGCAAGTGCTGTTGCTTTTGATACAATCTCTTCAGCTAAAGCAAGAGAGATTGACAATGTTATAATTGATACAGCAGGAAGATTACAGACACAACAAAACTTAAATAATGAACTAAAGAAAATAGTAAAAGTTTGTAATAAATCTTATGAGGGAGCACCTCATCAAAAACTGATGATTTTAGATGGAACACAGGGTAATACAGCCATAGCACAAGCAAAAGCATTTAATGAAATTGTTGGTGTTGATGGAATTATCGTAACAAAACTTGATGGTACGGCAAAAGGTGGTGCACTTTTCTCTATTTCTAATCAATTAGAACTACCTATTTTTTACGTTGGTATTGGTGAGAAGCAAGATGATTTAATTGAGTTTAGTCCTGATGAGTTTGTTGACTCATTACTAGACGAAATATATACATCAGAATAACTATAAAAGGTATTTGTTTGATTTTTAATTTTATTAGAACAAACAAATACTTAACTACCCTTTCAATCTTCGTAATAACCTCTATAGTTATTCTTTTTTATCTTCAATCACATCACAATAATAACAATAAGTTAGTCTCTAAGTTAGAAAACTCTTTAGTTTTTACAAAGAATCTACTAGAAGAAGAGAAAAAATATGCTTTATCTTTAGCTATTTTACTCTCAGAGGATAAAGAGATATTTAACTCATTTTTAAAGAAAAATAGAGAAGAGAGTTTTTATCTTGTAAATAAAAAGATAAAAACACTAAAAGAGTTACAAAATAGTCATATTCAAGTTCAAATACACAACAAAGACTTAACTACTTACATTAGAAGTTGGAACTTAAATATAAAAGATGTTCCACTAGCCTCATTTAGAGAGGGGCTTGTAAAAGTAAAAGAGTCAAAAGAACCAATAGTTTCAATAGAGTTAGGGAAAAGACTAAATATTAAAGCAATATCACCTTTTATAAAAGATGGGAAATATTATGGTTCTATTGAAATTATTATAGGGTTTGAGAAGCTAACAAAGAAGCTAAAACAAAATAATCTTGATATTTTTATACTGCTAAAAAACAAATTTCTAGAAATTGCCACTGAAGCAATAACTAAACCAAAAGTTGATACTTTTACTTTAATAAATAATATTAGTACCAATAAACTTGAAAATATGAAGTTGAAAGGTTTAAGAGATTATGGTTACTTTACCCATAATAAAAACGCATTTGCATACTTTTCTATTTATAGTTTAAAAAGAAAAAAATTAGGTTATATACTTGTATCTTTAAAAAATAGTACAAAATTTGATATTAAGAATACTTCTTATGAAAAACAGATAAATAAGTTAAAAAATGGAGTAATAATAGAATGAAAATACTTTTACTAGAAGATGACTTAGATTATAAAGATAGCATAAAGGATTATTTAGAGTCTTTAAAATATAGTGTTGATGACTTTGAAGATGGTCAAGATGCATTAGATTCAATCTATGATAACTACTACCATTTATTAATTCTTGATATTAGAGTACCAAATTTAAATGGATATGAATTAGTTAAACAAATAAAAGCTGATGGTATAAATACACCAATTATATTTATCACCTCATTAACTGATATAAATAATCTAAGTTTAGGTTATGAGCTTGGTTGTAATGACTATATAAAAAAACCTTTTTCGCCAAAGGAGTTAAAATATAGGGTTGAACAACTAATAAAATCGTTTTATTTCTCAACTACTCAAAAATATATTGAGTTAAATAATAACTATTTATATGAGCCTTTAGATAAAAAACTCTTATATGAAAACAAAGAGATTGAATTAACTAAAAAAGAGCAAGAAATTGTATTTTGTCTAGTCTCACATAAGGATCAATATGTAAGTATTGAGAAGTTAAGATTTGAGGTTTGGAATGACAAATTTATCAATGAATCTGATATAAGAGTCTGTATAAAAAATATTAGACAAAAAAGTTTTAAGGATTTTATTTTAAACAAACGTGGTATTGGGTATAAAATTGAAAGAGCTTAACTCAAAAAAACACCTAATAAACTTAAGTGCTCTTTATACAATAACTATCATAATTCTTATAATAATTCCAAGTTATTTATATATGAAAAGTGAACTAAATAGCTATAAATTTAATCAATACAAACAAATAGATGAGTATAGTTTAAATATTCAAAGAGCAATTTATGATTTTAGTAATTCAAAAAGCAATATCTTTAGATTTCCAAAATCTTTTTTTATTGATGCATATTTACTAAATCAAGAAGAGAATATAATATTTTCAAATACAAAAAAAAGAGTTTTTAAAGACAATACTTTAAATAGAAAAGTTGTTTTAAGTCCAAATAGATTAGGTGCTAAATATTTGATTTTAGAAAAGTCTTTTTCTTACTTTAATATCTATCTAAAAATTGCAACCTTAGCAATTTGTATACTTTTTTTTATATTTATTTCTGGATATTTAATCATTAAGCAAAGTGTTACACCTTATAAAGAGGCAAATAAATACCTTGATGCATTTTTCAATGATGCAATGCATGAGTTAAAGACTCCTTTAGGAATTATTCAATTAAATCTTGAAATATTAAAAGAGAAGCAAACCTCAAAAGAGTTAAGTAGATCTTTAAATGCAGTAAAAAACCTAAACATAATTTATGAGGATATAGAGTATCTAATCAAATATAAAAAAGTAAACTATACAAAAGAAAAGGTAAACTTTTCAATCTTTTTACAAGATAGAATTGAGATGATTAAAGACCTTGCTTTAGTAAAAAAGATAACAATAAACCAAGAAATACAAGATGAGCTTTATCTTACTATAAATAGAGTTGAACTTCAAAGGGTTATTGATAACACCCTATCAAATGCTATAAAATACTCTAACAAAAAAAGCTTTGTAGATATTAGCTTAAGTAAAAATACAAATAATATAAATCTTACAGTAAAAGATTATGGAAAAGGCATAAAAGATACTTCAAAGATATTTGATAGATATTATAAAGAGAACTCTATAAAAGGTGGATTTGGTATTGGGCTTAATATAGTTAAAAATATATGTATAAAAAATAGTATAGAAATAGAGTGTAACTCTAAACTAAATAAAGGCTCAACATTTACGTATTATTTTCCTATTTCTTAATAAAAGCTTAAAATTACATTTTAAAAACTAACTTTGTTTTTACACTTACTTGTTAATATTACTTCAAATAAACAAGCCTTTTTATAAAGAATAACTTAAATTGAAAGGAAATTTTTAAAAAGACAATAGTTTATTAACAATAAGTTTTTAAAGAACATTTCAAGTGATAAAATCACTTGCAAATGTTTGATTTTTGAAGCACTTTTAGATCTCAGTATCTAG
>JASMTK010000006.1:0-3013 GCA_041694355.1 Arcobacteraceae bacterium
GCAAAAAGATATAACAATGAAGGTGCTGATGAAATAACATTTTTAGATATTACAGCAAGTCATGAAAACAGAGGTACTATTGTTGATATTGTAAAGCAAGTAGCAAAAGAGGTTTTTATTCCTTTAACAGTTGGTGGAGGAATTAGAAAACTTGATGATATTTATAAGCTATTAAATGTAGGATGTGATAAAGTTTCAATTAATTCATCAGCTGTTACAAACCCAGATTTAATCAATGAGAGTGCGAAAAGATTTGGTTCTCAGTGTATTGTAACTGCAATTGATGTAAAAAGGGTTGAAGATGGCTCTTACCATGTTTTTGTAAAAGGTGGAAGAGAAGATACAGGCTTAGATGCAGTGCAGTGGGCTAAAGAGGTTTATAATAGAGGTGCAGGTGAGATTTTACTAACTTCTATGGATACAGATGGAGCAAAAACTGGGTTTGAACTTAATATCACAGAACAAATATCATCAGTTATTGATATTCCAGTTATAGCAAGTGGTGGAGCAGGAACAATGGAACATATCAAAGAGGCTTTTGAACACGGAGCAAGTGCAGCTTTAGCAGCTTCAATTTTCCACTTTAAGGAGATTGATATAATGGATTTAAAAAGATATTTAAAAGATAATAATATTCCAGTGAGGTTATAATAATGAATAAAATTATATTATTTCTTTTTCTAACTTTTAGTTTAGGTTTCTCTTATGAGTTATCTTTCAATAAAAAGTTTGAAAAAAGCGTATATCCTGATATTTTACAAACATACGTAAAGATTAGTATAGAAAGCGAAGATGAAGAGTATATAAATAAAAATATTGAAAAGTTTAATAAATTTATAAAAAATGACAACTCTGTTATTAAAGAGAATGGCTCTTATGTTTTAAACCCAAAATATAGATACTATAAAAACAAGCAAGAGTTTATGGGCTATATTGGAAGTTTAAGATATGAGGTTAAATCAAAAGATGCAAAGAAAATAAATCACTTTTTAAGCAAATTAATAGAGATAAAAAAAGAGTTTAGAACAAGAAAAGTTAAATTGAATGTTAGTAATTTAAAGTGGCAAATAAGTGAAAATAAACAAGAAAAATATATAGATGAGCTAAGACTTGAGGCTATTATGTGGGCGCAAGATTATAAAAAAAGCTTATCTTCAAAACTAGCATTAAGTTGTATGCTTAAAAATATAAACATAAACGGTGGTTCTAATATCAATCATTTTAGAAGTGTAAAAGCAATGGAGGCTAGTGCTGTTTCAAATCTAGCTCCAATTAATAGTAGTAAAAAAGTAAACTTAAATGCAAGTTTTATAATGGAGTGTAAATGATAATTTGTGCAGGAAGAAATGAGGTTTTCCCATATGCAACACCTATGGGTGTTGGACTTGTGGAAATGGCTATAAACCTTACAAGACAGTGTTTATTTGATAAGCCAGATTTTCTACTTTTTGTAGGAACCGCTGGGTCTTATGGGGAAAATAAAATATTTGATATAGTTGAGTCAAAAGTGGCTTCAAATATAGAACTTAGTTTTTTAGAGCAAAACTCTTATACTCCTTTAGATAATGTACTGGAGTCTCAAAATAAATTAGTAAAAAATGACACTATAATCAACTCTTCAAACTATATCTCTAAAAATAAAGAGATAACAAAAAAGTTTAAAGAGTATAATATAGGTTGTGAAAATATGGAGTTTTACTCAGTATTACAAGTAGCTAAAGAGTTTGAAATCCCAGCTGCTGGGATTTTTTGTATCTCTAATTTTACTGATGAAAATGCCCATGAAGATTTTATGAAAAATCATAAAGTAGCAATGGAGAAGTTAACACAGTATCTAATCAAAAATAATATCATAAGGTAAGTAAGTATATATATGACAAAAGCAGATAAATTAACATCAATATATGATTATACTTTAGAGGAACTAAAGAAAAGTCTAAAACCAGCATTTAGAGCAAAACAGGTATATAATTGGTTATATAAAAATTATGCCTCTTCATACGATGAGATGAAAAATATTCCAAATGATTTAAAGCAAAAACTAAAAGATGAATATCCAATAGATATAATGGAAGTAGTAAAAAAAGAGCAAAGTAGCGATGGGAGTATAAAGTATCTTTTTAGATTAAGAGATGGACATACTGTTGAAGCTGTTTTACTTTTGATGAAGAAAAAGAAGTATGATGAAGATGGAAATATTGTAAGAAGTGAACAGTATACTGTTTGTATCTCTTCACAAGTAGGATGTAAAGTAGGATGTACTTTTTGTCTAACAGCCAAGGGTGGTTTTGTTAGAAACTTAACAGTTGGTGAGTATATAGCTCAGATTGTTAATATCAAAAGAGACAATGAAATCCCAGAGAATAAATCATTAAATATAGTTTATATGGGGATGGGTGAACCACTAGATAACTTTTCAAACTTCACTAAGGCAGTTGAAATTTTCTCTTTAGAAGAGGGATTAAATATAAATAGAAGAAGACAGACTGTATCGACTTCTGGAGTAGCTTCAAAGATCAAGAAACTTGGGGAGAAAGATTTAGGGATGCAACTTGCTATATCACTACACGCTGTTGATGATGAGTTAAGAAGTGAGTTAATACCTATGAATAAAGCATATAATATTGCTTCAATTATAGAAGCAGTAAAAGCATTTCCGGTGGATACTAGAAAAAAAGTTATGTTTGAATATCTAGTTATAAAAAATAAAAATGATGATATAGATTCAGCAAGAAAACTTATCAGGTTACTAGAGGGAATTCACGCAAAAGTAAATTTAATTTACTTTAATCCATATCCGGGGACTTCATATCAGCGACCAGAAGAGAAAGATATGATAAAATTCAAAGATTATTTAAACGATCGAGGCTTGATTTGTACTATTAGGGAGTCAAAGGGACTTGACATATCCGCTGCATGTGGACAACTAAAGGAGAAAGAGACAAATGGGAGCACTTGAAATAGCACTTCTGATATTTATAGCAATAGTAGTTATAGCATCAGGAATAGGTTT
>JASMTK010000007.1:0-12226 GCA_041694355.1 Arcobacteraceae bacterium
AGTGTTATAGTTATTGCAAAAGTTATTTTTATTTACTATAATAATTAAAATAGTCTAAGGAAGCAAAGATTATGAGTAATAAACTCAGGGAAGTTACATATAAAACAGTAAAAGATTTAAAAAACAATGACATTATTCTACCAGGTGAATACTCTAAAAAATTTGAGAAATTTGCTAAAGAGTTAGAGGTAGATATAGATAATCAAAATGTAATATTAAAAGATTTACATGAAAATTGTGAGAAGATGAATAAGATAGTAGAGACTACAAATGATAGTTTGGAAAGTATTCACTCTTGTACACAAAAAGCCAAAACAGCCATAGAAAATAGAGATGAAAAAGCTTTAAACTCAACAAGTGAAGAGCTAAAAGCGATGCAAAAACAAATAGAGTTTTTACAAAAAGAGCTGTTTAGTGATACTCTTACAAAGGCATACAACAGAAAGTGGTTTGTTGATTTTTACTTAGAAAATGAAAAGTTTGAGACAAGTGGTCACTTTGTATTTGTGGATTTAAATAAGTTTAAAATCATAAACGACACATACGGACACCTAATCGGTGATCAAGTTCTAAAATATCTAGTAAGATTTTTACAAACAGAACTAGCCTATGAAAATGTAAAAGTTATAAGATATGCAGGTGATGAGTTTATAGTGATATTTGAAGAAAGCGATAAAAAACAAGATATAAACTCTATCATGAAAAATACAAGAGACAAACTAGCAAGACAAAAGCTAAAATCAGCAAAAGTAAATAATCTGCAATTCTCTTTTTCTTACGGAGTAGTAAAGTTTGAGAAAAATGACAATCTAGAGGCTATCTTAGAAAAAGCAGATAAACTTATGTATAAAAATAAAGAGTTATCAAGCTAATTTAATAAAAATATTAAGTTTTAATATGCTAATATTCCAATCCACAAATAAGTGCGTCTATGGCTCAACTGGATAGAGCGCCCGGTTTCGGCCCGGGGGGTTGTGGGTTCGAATCCTACTAGGCGTGCCACTTTATAGTCCGATATAATCTAGAATAATCTTTTAAATCCCCAATAAATAATACTTCTAAAGTATAGTTAATCTAACTTAAGCTAATATTATCTAATAAAATATAGAAAAAATTGTGGGGT
Organism: Arcobacteraceae bacterium; assembly: GCA_041694355.1. Lineage (GTDB taxonomy): Bacteria > Campylobacterota > Campylobacteria > Campylobacterales > Arcobacteraceae > Arcobacter_B. The sequence continues at coordinate 1,124 of JASMTK010000007.1, forward strand.
TAGATGTGGGGTAGTGTAAAAAACTACATAAATTGATAAATTTACCCCACAATTTTTCTTGAAAGGTTAATTTTACAATGGCTTCTCTAAACTTACTAAAAGATATTCAAATTAAAAAAGCAAAACCAAAAGAAAAGAACTATTCATTTAATGATGGTGGTGGACTTAGACTCAAAGTTAAGACAAATGGTTCAAAAATATGGGAGTTTCGTTATACATTTAATGGAAAAAGAAGAGAAACTACTTTTAAAAGTTATCCAATAGTAAGTTTAGAGAATGCTAGAATTAAAAGAGATAGCTATTTGAACCTAATTGCAAAAGGTATTGATCCAATCTCAAAAAACAAAGAAGTTAAACAAGAACAGATATTAGATGAAAAGGGTATGTTTTTAAATGTGGCTACTGAGTGGTTAGAAAAAGAAAAACAGAGGTTAAGAGAAAGTACTTTTAAAGGTAAAGTAAAAGTATTTGAAAATGATGTTTATCCACTTCTTAAAAATATGCATATTAAAGATATTGAAATACGAGATATTATAAAAGTAATTGAAACTAAACAATTACAAGCAAGAGAAGTTGCTTCAAAGATATTTAATTATTTAGATAATCTTTTTAGATATGCAGTTTTAAAAGGTTATTGTGAAAGAAACTTATTAGCAGATATTAGAAAAAGCGACATAATAATTCCAAAAAGAGTAAGACATTTTCCTAAAATTACAAATGAAAAGATTTTAGCAGAACTTAGAGATGCAATTTACTCATATAAAGGGAACTTAACCTTGCGAAATGCACTTAAATTAGTTCTTCATATACCTTTAAGAGCTGAAAACTTGTGTACTTTAAAATGGGAATTTATTGATTTTGAAGAAAAAAGCTTAACAATACCTAGAAGTGAAATGAAAGTTAAAAATGATAACTTAGATGATTTTAAAGTTCCTTTATCTGATGAAGTAGTAAAAATTTTTAATGAAATGAAACCTTTTACGGAACATCAAGAATATGTATTTTTAGGTAGAGATAATAGAAAACCAATAAACAAAGAAAGTCCTAATAAAGCTTTGAAAATTATGGGTTTTAACGATGAAGAAAAAGGAAGAAAAATCAGACTTCACGGATTTAGAGGTACTTTTAGAAGTATGATTGACACTTTGGATGTAGATAATAAATTCAACTTTGAATTAAAAGAGAGAGTCCTTGATCATCATGAAACTAATGATACAGTTAGAGCTTATAATCATAAAGCAAATTATTTTGAACAATTTAAACCACTTATGAATTTTTGGAGTGAGTATGTAATGGGTTTATAGTACATCTGACTTATTAAGTGCTGGAAATGACAAATAAGATGTAGTAAAAAATAACTTTTAGTGAGATATTGTTGTTAGCCTTGAAGTTTATTTAAGAGATAGAATAATCTATCTCTTATTATTATATATTTTTAACTCAACTATCAAAAATTTCATCAATTTTATCAAAAAAAGGATTGCATGATTTTAAAAATTGATATAATGATTTTTTCAATTCAATATTTTTCAAGTGAGAATCTATAATTGATCTTTCATTTATAAAATCTTCACAAAAATCTAACGATGAGCCTTCTACTTCTTTAAACAATTTATTTGCAACATGACTTTTAATATGCATAATATAAGATAGATGAAAATTTTTAAATGTTTTTTTATAATCAAATAATCTTTTATCATTTAAAAGATGAAGTAATTGTTCTTCATTTAAAGGATCATCATTATATTTTTTTACTTCATTTATTTCAGAGTAATCTAAATTGTTTAAAACAAATAAAATTTTTGCATCTTTCACTATCTCATTTATATAATTACATGTATCAAGTGCATTGGTTAATGCATCATATGAGGATGAAAAAGGGATAATAAATAATGTGTCATCGCATAAAGGATTATAGTAATATAACTGTAATGCTTCGAAGAAAGTACCATTTGGAGCACAATCAATAATGTTGTTTTTGTCATTATCCAAGCCAATATTTGTATATAATGATTTTATTTCTTTTTCTATTTCTATATGATACTTATTATATTTTGTTAGACTCTTAGAATATTGAGATTCCCTAGATTCGCTTGTGGAGTCTATTTCTGAAATTCTCAAATTTTTTCTTGCATCATCAACATTATTTTTATATGTTCTCAAAAAATAAAATGGAAGTATATAATTAGAAATAAAGCTTTTACCGACACCTCCTTTTGTATTTGCGACAAAAAAAGTTTTATAATTTTTATTATTTAACATAAATATCCTTTTTATATTAATTTTACAAGAGCTTACTTAATTTAAATTTTCTATTTGTATAAAAAACTTAGAAAAATCAATTTTTTTTGATTTTATACTTATTATTTAAAAAGATTTGTTCTTTTATTATTAATGTTTAATTAGTGTAATATTTCATATTTAACAATAAGAGATATATTAATATGTCTCTTATTATAAATATAATTTCATCATTATGAAAGTGTATAGTAAAATAGATTATTATATATATTTAATTATTTAATTCTTCAGCAATCATCTCAGCTTGTTTTAATACTGTTTGAGTTGCTAATAATTGCATATCAGGTGGATAACCAAATTGTCTAAGAGTTCTTTTTACAATCACTTTTAGTTTAGCACGTACACTCTCTTTTATTGTCCAATCTATTGAAGCATTTGCTTTTACACGTTCCGTTAATACAACTGCTAATTCTCTAAGTTTATCTTGATTCATTAACTCTTTTGCACTTTCATTATTAGCAACTGCTGTATAAAAAGCATATTCAAAATCTGTAAGCCCAAGTTTTAATGCTTCACTATCCATCTCTTTTATATCTTTTGCTAAATTCATAAGCTCATCTATCACTTCAACTGCTGTGATGATTTTACTATGATATTTTTTGATTGAGTTTTCTAACATCTCCATAAGCGATTTGCTTTGAACTAGATTTGTTTTTGACCTTGTTTTAATCTCATCATTGAGTAACTTTTTAAGAACTTCTAATGCTACATTTTTATGCTTCATCCCTTGAACTTCAAGTAAAAACTCCTCTGAAAGTACAGATATATCAGGTTTTTTAATTCCACTTGCGTCAAATATATCTATCACTTGTTCAGTTACAAGTGCTTTATCAATTACTTGTCGTATGGTAGTTTCCATCTCTTCATCAGATTTTCCACTTCCAGTACTATCAAACTTTACAAGTTTAGCTTTTACCGCTTGAAAAAATGATATTTCATCTTTTACATCCATAGCCTGTTCATGTGGTACTGCGATTGCGAATGCTTGTGATAATGCAGTTACTTCATCTACATATCTTTTTTTACCATCTTCAAGTCCAAGGATATGGTCTTGGGCTTCAAGTATCAAAGAGAGCTTTCTTCTTGTATCAGCTTCAAAGTATTCTTCATAGGCAAATCCATGATACATTTGAGATACTACTTCAAGCTTTTCTAGCATAAGTGCTACTGCTTGTTCCTGAGCAAGTGCAGGATCACCCTTACCACCACTATCACTGTAAAACGAAAGTGCTTTTTTCAAATCACTTGCAATTCCAAGATAATCAACTACAAGACCACCGGGCTTATCTTTATAAACTCTATTAACCCTTGCAATTGCTTGCATAAGGTTATGACCTTTCATAGGTTTATCTATATAAAGTGTATGCATAGATGGAGCGTCAAACCCAGTAAGCCACATATCTCTTACAATTACAAGTTTTAGTTCATCATTTACATCTTTCATACGATTTGCTAAATCTCGTCTTTGTTGTTTAGATGTATGATGTTTTTCCATAGCTGGACCATCTGAACTACTTGCTGTCATGATAACTTTGATAACACCTTTATCTAAATCATCATTATGCCAGTCAGGTTTTAAAGCTATAATTTCATTATAAAGTTCAACTGCAATTCTTCTACTCATAGATACAATCATACCCTTACCATCAAACACGTTTTGTCTCTCCTCAAAGTGAGTAACAATATCTCTGGCAACTTCTTTTATACGGTTTTGACTACCTATAAGTGCTTCAAGTTGAGTCCATTTTGCTTTTGCTTTTTGAATATCTGATAAATCATCGTTTTTTAGTTCACTGTCAAGCTCTTTTACTAGCTCTTTTCCCTCCTCACTTAGCTGTATCTTTGCAAGCCTACTTTCATAGAATATCTTTACAGTCGCACCATCTTCAACAGCTTGTGCAATATCATATATATCTACATAATCCCCAAATACAGCAGGAGTATTTACATCACTACTCTCTATTGGTGTTCCAGTAAATCCAAGATAAGTGGCATTTGGTAATGCGTCTCTTAAGTATTTTGCAAAACCATAAACAATCTTTTTACCGATAACATTACCTTTGTCATCTTTATCATCAACAGTTTTTGGTTTAAATCCATATTGTGTTCTATGTGCTTCATCTGCTACAACTACTATGTTTCGTCTATCTGACAGCTCATCATAAATATTTCCCTCTTCAGGTTGAAACTTTTGGATAGTAGTAAATATAACACCACCTGAAGCCACTTTTAAAAGTTTTTTGAGGTGGTCTCTATCATCAGCTTGTATAGGTTCTTGTCGTAGTAAACTTTGACTAGAAGCAAAAGTATCGAAAAGTTGGTCGTCCAAATCATTTCTATCAGTTATGACTAGTACTGTTGGATTATTAAGAGAAAGTACTATTTTACCTGTATAAAATACCATTGAAAGTGATTTACCACTCCCTTGTGTATGCCAAACAACACCACCTTTTTTATCTCCATCTTCACTACTAGCTTTCATTGTTCTATTTACTGCTTTATTAACTGCATAGTATTGATGATAAGCTGCCAATTTTTTGACAGTTTCAATGGTTATAATTCCATTTTTATCTTCTTTTTTACTCTTCTCATAAACTATGAAGTTTCTAACCAAATCTAAAAGAGTGATAGGGTTTAACATTCCCGTTATCATAGTTTCAACTTGCGAGATAAGGTTTGAAGCCTCACTTTTTCCATCACTACTCTTCCAAGCCATAAAACGGCTTAGTCCTGCACTGATAGTTCCTGCTTTTGCTTCTAGTCCATCACTTATGATACAAAAAGCATTGTAAGTAAATAGAGATGGAATCACTTCTTTGTATGTTTGTATCTGCTTATATGCACTTGCAACAGTTGCATTTTCATCTACTGGGTTTTTAAGCTCAATCACTACTAATGGTAATCCATTTACAAACAATATCAAATCAGGTCGCTTGTTGATACCATTTTCAATAATAGTAAATTGATTAGATACTACAAAGTCATTATTAGAGACATCATCAAAATCTATAAGTTTTACAATCTCACCACGAGTTACACCGTCTTTTTGCACTTCAACGGTTATACCCTCTGTAAGCATTTTATGAAACACTTCATTATCAGCTAAAAGTTCTGTACTTTTTAACCTTTGGCATTGTTTTACTGCATATTCAATTTGGTCGTATTCTAAAGATGGATTGATATTAGTAAGAGCGTTAGTAAGTTTGTCTTTCAGTATAACATCTTCAAAAGACTCTCTCATGGGATTTTCACTGTCAGGTGCTATATCTGGAGCATAGATATATTCAAAGCCTTGTTTTTCCAAAAGCTCAATGGCGAAAAGTTCTATTTCATTTTCTGTTATTTTATTCATATTTTATTATCCTATTTTCAGTCAAAGACAACATTTTTTATATTTTTTACCGCTTCCGCAAGGGCATTTTTCATTTCTACCTATTTTAGCTCTACTTTTTTTTATTTGTTCTACCACATTTTTCCCCATATCTCTAGAATAACTCCATTTCTTATCTGACATAACACCAAATCTAAATTCTTTATTAAATGGATTAATACATAAGCCAAACCAATTATTTGCTTTTTGTCTATATTTTCTTAATTTGCAATGATCAAGAAGTTTTGTATATGCTAAATCATATTCTAAATCATTAGTATGTATTGTTAGACCTGCGGAGGCATCATCAAAGCCAACAGTAAAGTCATGACTTTTATTATCTTTTAAAAATAAATCAATAGTTTTTTGTATTCCTTCATTGATTTGAATGATTGCTTCTTCTGAAAGAGTTAATAAGAAGAAACCAATCTCAACTGCATAATTGTTCTCGTATTGTTTTATTTTGTCAATAAAGTTTCCTAATATTGTGCCTTGAAATTTTGTTAGAATACCATCAGGAGTATCTTTACCGGGTATTCCTTTTTTTCTTACTAATAATGCTAAATCGAGATCAGATGATACGTCATCATCAATCATCATCATTGATATATTATCTTCTAAATACAAATTTCTTTTTAAATGATAGGACAATATTGTAAGTTCACTTTGAGCCATAAACTTCTGAAACTGTGTTGTTCTCTTATTGACGTAGCTTAAAAAATACAAAGGGTTATTTAGCATTTCTACCATTACATCAAGTAAAAAAATATCCATCACAAAAGGTGGTTTGATGACATCTGTTTCTTCATATTGTAAGAATTGTTGAGTTTGAAATGCTAAAGATGGATAGTGTTCGGATACAACACAAAATATATAAATTTCTTTAAAATCACTTCTAATTGATAACTTTTGATTTGATGAATTAATTAAATCATATTTTTCATTTTGAATGAATTTCGCGCAATCATTACCTTGGTCATATGCATCTTGGATTGCTTGTTTAAAATCTTTTGCAAGTAGTTTATCATTCCCTTTTCTTGCTCCTAACGTAAGCTTTTTAGATTTTGCTTGTAAAACAATTGCACGATTTGCAAAAACTACTAATACATCAATTTCTCCAACACGTTTTTTATTATGATAAATATCTATATTCTGAAATACATTATTTTTTCCAAATACTTTTGATAGTGTTTCTGCTGAAAAGTTCTCTGTGAAATTACCTCTATGCTGATTAGCTTCGCTTTCATATGATGAATCTTTTAAAAACCAATAAAAAGGTGACTCATAAATTGCTTCTAATATTGCATAATGCTGAAATAGAATATAAGTATTTTCATCTTTTTTTATCAAAGGGTGAGAATTTACAACATTATAATCACCTAGTTCAACAAAGTTTTCATTTATACTGTTTGTAGTAAAAGAGTTTAAAATATTTATAATAATATTATGCTCAATGCTAGTTTTTTTACTTAATTCTTCAATATGAAACTCAAAAATATTCAATGCAGACCATTTTGATGGGTGTAATCCTAAAAGCGTATTTCTAAAATCAGTTACTTTATCTAGTTGTAAGTCAATCAATCCAGTAATAACAGATTGAATATCATCTACACTAAATCCTTTATTATCTTCAATCCACTTATTATCTTGATTATATTTTTTTGGAAACAAATCTAAATATTGAAAATCATATGCAGATTCAGCACTATAAAAAATTGCTTCTTTTAAAAGCTCACCTCTAGTAAATGGATTTTCGTTTTTTTCATTTTTAAGAATATCAAAAAAAATATCATGTGCTGGTGCATTTATAGCATCATGAAGCTCTTTTAAAAGTAAGTCTGTTTTATCGATATAGGTTTGTAAAGTTTCAGGACTAGGATTAGTGTAATCAATTTCTTTTTTAACTAATAATCCTAATAAGGTTGATATTTCTGTTCTTATAAGTCTGTCATGGGAATATAGTTTTAGTAAGTCTTCAACAGATGGTTCATTACCATCTGTTCTAAAAATATTGTCTCTAAAACACAAATACGCAATTGCATGTATGTAGCCAGAAGAAGTACATAGCTCTTCAAGTTCAACAAGAACATCTTTTTCTGACTTAACTACTTTCATAATTTAACTCTAACTTCCCCACTCATAAGTTTAGGTAAAAGTGTATCTCTCATATTTTCAAGAGTTTTGATTTGTAAATCATTGTTTTCTTTTTTCAAATACAAATCAGTAATATCTTGACCTTTCGTTCTTTGTAAATCCATAGGTGGAATAATTACTTCACTTTCTCTAATACTTGCAGTAGATAGATTGACTTGCACCCCACTATTTGCAGTAGATTGTAATAATGCTATAAATTCAGGGTCTTTGAGTTGAATATAAAGTAAATAACTATTTAATAGTTTGTCACTAGATTTTAGATAAATTCTAGCAACTCTCTGATTTAACACATACTTATCTGATTTGTCTATAATTGCAGGTACACCTAAAATAACAACATTATCTTTCATGTCGGTCATTGCTAAAACAATATCATTTTTATTCAGTATATATTTTTCTAGTTTTTCTTCTCTTGGAACAAAATCTTTTTTAGGATTTAATTTTAGTCCTCCTCCTCTTTCTATATGCCCCATCTTTAAAACTTCAAGGTGTTCAGATTCTTCTTCTACATAATGCCGACTACTAAAAGCAAATCCATTCTGAATTACGGCAATATCTTCTAGTTTGCAAACTTCCCAATCATCATTAGCTTCTTCAATAAACCATTGCCTAAAAAGTGTTTGTGCTAGTTCTTCAAAGGTTTTGTTTTGGCGGTGGAGAAGGTCGATTTTATCATCAAGGCTACTTAGAACTTCTGTTATTGCTTTTTGTTCTTCAATGCCAGGGTAATAAATCTTTACATTTGATAATATTTCCTGTGTTAGATTAAAAATTGAAGTCCCTGTTGCTATAGAAATAAAAAAATTCCGATAGGCATTACTTCTAAGTAAATAGTTTAAAAAATTTTCATTTATTATATTTTTATCTTGAATTCTATACCTAATTATAAAACCACTAAAACATGTTGGTTCCTTAGGTTCGATTCCAATCATTGATACTTGTCCCGTACCTTCTAATTTTACTGATGAACGTGCAAAAAGTATATCTCCTTTTTTTACTGAGTAATCTTCAACTTTTTTTACAGTTTGTTTTGTCAATTTATCCAGCTTGTCTAGTGATGCAAATCTTCCACCATGTAATTGCTTTACGTTCACTATCGGTATATCTTCACCAAAAGCATTTTTGTTAAAATTTAAACCATTTTTAAATACACCCAATTCACCTAATGTACTATAAAACCAATGCTTAGGTATCTTCTCATAAATTTCTGTCTCAATCCACTCACCCATCAATAATAACCTTTGCCAAGTTATCATTGATTCTTTGATTAAGTGCTTGCTCCTCTTCCATCTGCTCTTTTAGCTCTTTTTGAAGCTCTGCGAATCCCTCTTTAAAATCAAACTCATCATCTACTTCTTCAAGTCCCACATATCGCCCAGGGGTTAGTACATAGTTTAACTCTTTTACTTCATCTTGAGAAGCTGATTTACAAAAACCTTTTATATCTTCATAATTTTCTTTTACTTTCCAGTTGTGGTACACCTGAGCTATATAGTCAGTATTATCATGGCTAAACTCTTTTGTTCGTCTGTTTATTAACTGTCCCATATTTCGAGCGTCTATAAAAAGTATTTCTTTGGTAGTTCTTCCTCTTTTCATAAACCATATAGTTGCAGGTATTTGAGTATTTAAAAACAGTTTTGCAGGTAGATTTACTATACAGTCAACCAAGTTAGCCTCTATAAGAGCTTTTCTTATCTCACCCTCATTTGAAGTGTTTGAAGTGAGGCTTCCTTTTGCTAGTACAAAACCTGCTGTTCCAGTTGGTGCTAAGTGATAAAGAAAGTGTTGTATCCAAGCATAGTTTGCGTTACCCTCTGGTGGAGTTCCGTATTTCCATCTTCCATCATTTCGTAGCAAGTCACCACTCCAGTCTGAAACATTAAAAGGTGGATTTGCTATGATAAAGTCTGCTTTTAAATCTTTGTGTGCGTCATTTAAGAATGAGCCTTCATTATTCCATTTTACTTGTGTACTATCTATTCCTCTAATTGCTAGATTCATCTTTGCTAGTCGCCATGTAGTTTGGTTTGACTCTTGTCCGTAGATAGATATATCGTTTATCTTCCCTTGATGTTCTGTTACAAACTTTTCAGATTGAACAAACATACCACCACTACCACAACAAGGGTCAAATACTCTACCCTTGTATGGTTCCAACATCTTTACAAGAAGTTCAACTACACTCTTTGGAGTATAGAATTGCCCGCCCTGTTTACCCTCTGCAAGTGCAAACTCTCCTAAGAAGTACTCAAACACATGCCCAAGCACATCAGCACTTCTAGCTTTTGCATCTCCAAAGGCGATATTTCCTATAAGGTCGATTAGACCTCCAAGAGATTTACTATCAAGATTATCTTTTGCATATACTTTAGGTAATACACCTTTTAAAGAGTTGTTCTCTTTTTCTATGGCATCCATTGCTTCATCAACTATTTTTCCAATAGTAGGCAATTTTGCATTTGAAAGAAGAAATGACCATCTTGCAGTAGGTGGTACAAAAAATACATTTTCAGCTTTGTACTCATCCATATCTTCAGGATCAGCACCTGCATACTCACCCTCGCCAGCTTCAAGTTTGCTGTAAAGTTCCTCAAAACTATCGGAGATATACTTTAAAAACACAAGTCCCATAACCACATGTTTATACTCTGCGGCATCTATATTTTTTCTAAGTTTATCTGCGGCTTTCCACAGTTGTTTTTCAATTGCTTCTTCTTGTTTTGCTTTTGCCATTTAAAAATGTACCTTATAATATAAAATTTGATAATTTTATCTAAAAAGAAGTTAATTGTTAATAATTATTCATCTTGACAAATAGCAATTATTATAAGGGTAATATAACACTTTTTCAGTTTTTCAAGTTTTTCAGCTTTATAGTGAAACAAAAATAATTACATTTCTATAAAACATAAAATTTCATAAAGATTCATAGCAAAACAAGCTTCACTACGTAAAATTACTATTACAAATTTGTTGAAATATTAATGCATTAATAAACTTTTTATTGACTTGAACTATCGCAAATATAGCCTTTGTGCATATTTTGATAGTTCTTTAATATTGTAATTTTAATAGAGATTATTCTATTTGTATTAAAAAAATAGAATTCTCTTTATTAAGTTTAAAAAAAAGCCTTTTTATAAAGAATAACTTAAATTGAAAGGAAATTTTTAAAAAGACAATAGTTTATTAACAATAAGTTTTTAAAGAACATTTCAAGTGATAAAATCACTTGCAAATGTTTGATTTTTGAAGCACTTTTAGATCTCAGTATC
>JASMTK010000008.1:0-3065 GCA_041694355.1 Arcobacteraceae bacterium
GCAGTTATTTCAGAAGTAGATAAACCTACTAACTCTTTTTCTGCTTTTGCTATATCTTGACCACCTGCAAGCATTTGCTTGAAAACATCTGTTTTCTTATCAGTAGCAATTATATCTGCAAGTATAAACTTACCAGCTTCTTGTAATAAAGCAGGTAAAAGTAACTCTTCTTTTAAATCATAATCAAACTTTGAAACCCAAAGATGAGTCAATGTAGATGAAAGGTTTGAAGCTCTCATAAAGTCATCACTATTTATCCCATATGGTTCAAGATTTGACATAAGTAAGTTTTGTACAGTTCCACCAATAGCAATAGAAATAGTAAAGTTAATACCTAAAAGATTAATAGCTCTACTTGGTGTTTCAACTTTTGATCTAAATCCAAACATTGCTGAGTTTGAGATTTTTAAAAGTGTTGAAATAATAAGAGCATCTTTTTCAATTATTTGTAATAATTCAAAAGCCTCTTTATTGCTTTTCTTCCTAAACTCTTCAATCTCTTGAATAGTTTTAGGAAGAGGAGGAAGTGATTCGATTTTTTCTAAAATGCTAATAGACGACAAGATAAACTCCTACTTATAAATATTTATTATTTTATCAAATTCTGTATCAATTATGTATTAAATCTAAAGTGCATTACATCTCCATCTTGAACAATGTAATCTTTTCCTTCTAATCTTAACTTTCCATTCTCTTTACATTTTGCTTCACCACTATTTGCTACAAAATCCTCATAAGAGATTACTTCTGCTTTAATAAAACCTTTTTCAAAGTCATTATGAATAACAGCAGCTGCTTGTGGTGCTTTTGTATTTTTTCTAATAGTCCAAGCTCTAACTTCCATCTTTCCAGCTGTAAAGTAACTCATCAATCCAAGTTTATCAAATGCTTTATGAATAATCTGCTCAAGTCCTGACTCTTCTACACCTAAATCAGTTAACAACTCTTTTGCTTCCTCATCATCCATTCCAACTAGCTCTTCTTCAATTTTTGCACAAAGTGTTATTACATCTGCATTTACAGAAGCTGCGTGTTCTTTTAAAGCTTCAACATAATCATTTGTACCTTCCATCAAAGAGTCTTCATCTAAGTTTGCACCATATATAACATCTTTGTTTGATAAAAATCTTAACTCTTTATCCATTTTGATAAATAGGTCATTTTCACTATCTTCAAAAGTTTTTACAGGTTGTAGTTCACCTAAATGCTCCATTAAAGAGTTTGCAACCTCTAACATAGCAGCCGCTTCTTTTGAACCTTTTGCTTGTTTCTTAAGCTTCTCAATCTTCTTTTCACATTGAGTTATATCTGCATAAATCAACTCTGTTTCAATAATCTCAATATCTCTGATTGGGTCCACATCACCCTCTACGTGAGTTACATTTCCATCATCAAAACATCTAACCATATGTAAAATAACTTCAACTTCTCTAATATTTGATAAGAACTGATTTCCTAGACCCTCACCCTTTGAAGCCCCTCTTACAAGTCCTGCAATATCAACAAAATCAATAGTTGAGTGTTGAATTTTGTCTGGGTCAACAATCTTTGCTAACTCATCAAGTCTTTTATCAGGTACTGGAACAACTGCTTTATTTGGCTCTATTGTACAAAACGGATAGTTTTGTGCTTCTGCATTTTGTGCTTTTGTCAAAGCATTGAAAGTTGTTGATTTACCTACGTTTGGAAGTCCTACGATACCTACGCCTAATCCCATTTAATTCCTTTTTAGATTAATACATTATTTATTTGCTTGATTATATCTAAAAACTTATTATGAACAATTGATAAAGTTGATTTTTTGCAACTTTTACGTATAATAAAATAATTTATTTAAAGGTGTTTTATGAGATATCTATTTTTTGTTATACTATTTTTTACATCAAGTTATTGTATGGAGATTCAAAAGCCTAAAGTCTACTTAGAAAAGATGGATATTAAAGGTTGGTATATGAGTGAAAAGCTTGATGGTATACGTGCATATTGGAATGGAAAGGAACTGCTTTCCAAAACTGGAAATAGAATATTTGCTCCAAAGTGGTTTACAAAAAGTCTACCCTCTTTTCATTTAGATGGTGAACTTTGGACAAAAAGAGATGACTTTGAAACCATTCAAAGTATTGTACTAGATAAAATACCATCAAAAGATTGGAAAAAAATCACTTACAATATATTTGAAGTGCCAAAAGCTAAAGGTGATTTCAAAAAAAGATTAATGAAAGTAAAATCTTGGCTAAGGAAACACAAGGTAGAGCACTTAAAGGTAATTTCTCAAACTATTTGTAAAGATAAAAAGCATTTAGACAGTTTCTTAAATAAGCTTATAAAGAAAAAAGCCGAAGGGGTGATTTTGAAAAATCCAAAACCATCTTATTTTACAGGTAGAAGTGATAATATTCTAAAAGTGAAGAAGTTTTTAGATGATGAGGGATTAGTAATAGCAATAAATAGACATAGTGATAAGAGATTTAAAAGCTTGAAAGTAAAGCTAAAAAATGGTGTTATTTTTAATCTTGGTGGAGGTTTTACAAATAAAGAGAGACTAAACCATCCAAAAATTGGTGAGATAGTAACCTTTAAATATTATGGTCTTACAAAATATAAAAAGCCTAAATTTGCATCTTTTTTACGAGTAAGAAAGCCCGAGTAAATAAGACACATTTTATTGTGTCCTATTTAGATTATTATTTTAGGTTTTTTAAAAACTCTATTGTCATTCTAACACCTGCACCAGAACCACCGTATGGGTTATATCCCCAAGAGTGTTCTACAAAAGCAGGTCCAGCTATATCAAAATGAAGCCATTTGTCTTTGTTCTCTTCACAAATAAAGTTATCCAAAAACAATCCAGCAGTAATTGCTCCACCGTATCTACTACTAGCTATATTACTTATATCAGCAACTTCAGATTTTATAGATTTTTTTAAGAATCTATTGAAATCAAGTTTTGTAGCATATTCACCTGCTTTATGAGAATTTACAACAGCTTGTTCTTTTAACTTTTCATTATTACCCATTATACTTGTAGTATACTCTCCAACTCCTACAACACTTGCACCTGTAAG
>JASMTK010000009.1:0-4066 GCA_041694355.1 Arcobacteraceae bacterium
TGGCTTGGTGGATATATCAAAGATAATAAAGAGGTAAAAACTTTAGATACTCTAAAAGAAAACCTAAAAGACAAGTTTGAACTACTTGATACTATAGATGTTCCTTTTGTGATAAAAGAGACAAATAGAAAACATCAGTATACAATCTCGCAGATGAGTATCTGGAAAAAAAGATAGGAAGTTTCCTGTCTTTTTTAGATTTAGCAAAGAGTTTAACTAGAAATAAATTAAGTGGTTAAATTCATATTTATAAGACACTGACTAAATAGCATTAATAAAGTCCTAAGTTTTTAGAATTAAAAAATAAAGCTAATCTATAATCTAACCAAAGTTCAGATTTAGAATAAGCTTTAGTTCGTCTAACAATATAAGAGATTTTATCTCTTAATTGTGAATTTAGATTTTTGATAATATTTGTAGTTTTTGATTTTTCTTGAGTAACTTTATTTCCATATACTGAATCGTAAGCAAAATTTCCACCAGAATAAACTTGATTTACTTTTGGAAGAGTTCGAATAAATAAAAATAGTGCTTGTGTTGTTTTATGTTTTGATAGATAGTAATAATAAAACTTTTTACCAGTTTTTGTAAATGCTATTGATGTCCAAACATAATATCTTCTCTTTTTTCTTTTCACATAAGTGTATAACTCATCCATAATCATATACTCAAACTTTATCTCTTTATTTAGCCTTTGAGTAATATGTTTATAGAAATCAAGAGTTTTTTGGAGTTTTTTTTAAGTGATGCTGTACTGTATGCAAATGTACTCCTAATACCCTTGCAATTTTCTTTGTTCACCCTTTTCTTCATACATCTTTCCATAAACTCATAATATCTAATTTTTTATAATATATCCATTTAGTCGATGCCGGTTTTATAATTTATAAATTTTTAATCATACATCAGGCAAAATTAAACATAATAATATATTTTAATACAACTAAATAATAACAAAAAGGTAATCTATGAAAAAGCTACTTACTGGTTCTTTAATTGGAATAATATTCTTATTTAATGGATGTACAACTTCTTTCCTTAAACTAAATCATAGTAAAGAAAATAAAATTACAACACTATCATTTGGTGAGAAAACATATGTTTTAGTTAATTCACAAGAATTAAGGAAAGATAATACAAGTGGTAATTTTTTAACACATAAAGCTAGAATGGGTACACAATCTTTTATTTCAGAGGATGAAGATTGTAAACAATTACAATATAGAGAAACTGAAAATTTAGCTAATAGTAATAGATATTATAACACTAGTTCCAAAGAGGATATATATAGACAGAATAGAAATAATTGTACTACTGAAAGAATCAATCGTGTAGACTTTCATGATTGTGATTATAAAAATGCTATAACACATGATATAAGCGGACAACATGGAATATCACAAAAAAAATATATCCTTATAGATAATAAACAATGTTTTTATAAACTTAGAAATTTTGTAAAGGGAGAAAAAACTTCTTATGATCAAAAAAAATATATAGGAACATTCACAGCTGAATCCAACCAATATAAATGTGGAACAGGAGGAGATTTAAAGGTAGTCATATCTCCAAGTAATAAGATAAATGGTACTGCATCTTATATGTATAAAGGTAAAAAAGCTTCTACTTCACTTTGGGGAGAAGTTAAAAATAATAAATTCCATGGGGAAACAAGAAATGTTAAATTTTATGGAGACATTATAGATAAGGATATGAATAAAATTGAGGGAGAATATTTTAATAGGTCTTGTAAAGGTACTTTTACTTTATTAAAACAATAACTTATAAAAAATTATGTAGCTTTACTTTTACTACAATATTTAGTAGTTGGTAAAGTTACTTTTTAATACTACGCAATCACTATAAACTATAACTAATCTCCCAGAAAGTTCCCGATTAAGTCATTCACGATAATTCAAAAGTTCAATAAATAAGTTTTGTGGTTCATTATGAGTATGACAAATTTAAATATTAATCAATATTGGTTAATTGAGCTGGATCGACTGGTTATTTTGAAATAGCTATTTAGGTTGGCAAAATATTTGTATTAAATTAAGAAATTAGTTTCAGAACTATTAGATAGATACTATTTAGCTTCAGATGGTCCTAGAAAACCTTTAAGGTTAAATTTTAATGCACATTTTGCATCACAGTTGTTCCCTGAGCTAATGTATCATAAAAGATGTAAGTATAGAATTAATATATATAGAAGAGACTTTCAAAAGACAAATCCTGCTATAATATGTAATAAAAGTAATATTAAAGCTAAATAATCAATTTAATATGCAAAAAAGGTATAATTATGATTGAGTTTATGACTCCTTATGATATTATGGAAAAGTTTGTTGATATGATTGAAAATGTAAGGGTTCAAAAAAATATGACTCAAGAAGAGTTATATACGGCTGCTGGTATGACTCAGCGATCCTATGCAAATTTTATCAAAACAAAAAGTACAAAGTTTGTAAATATCATAAATCTTTTAATTGCTCTTGATTTAACAGCTAAATTAGAAGAGCTTATTAAAAATGAATCATTTAATTCTATCGATGAGATTAGAGAAAAAAACTCAAAAATTATAAAAAAAAGAGTTAGAAAATAAGGTATAAAAGATGAAAGAGATTGATGCTTATATATACGGTAAAAAAATTGGAACCATGATTGAACATGATGGTTTTATCTGGTTTGAATATGATAAGAAATTTAAACTTAATAGTTTAGAAATATCTCCTATTAAAATGCCAACAGAAAAGTTTTCTACACCTCAAACAAACCAAGAACACAAAGATTTATATAAAGGTATGTTTGGAGTTTTTTTTGATTCTTTGCCTGATAAACATGGTATGCCCTTTATTAATAGATATTTTGAAAAAAAAGATAAAAAACCTTATGAGATAAATTTATTAGATAAACTAGCTTTTATTGGCAATAGAGGAATGGGAGCTATAGAGTATATTCCTCAAGAAAAAGATGACACTATTTCACCTGATTTTATAATAAATGCAAAAGAAGCATATGAACAGATGAAAGAAAATATAGAAAGCAAAAACTCTTCAATTCAATCTCTTATGAATATAAGAGATAGTGTATCTCCTGTAGGTGGAGGAAGACCCAAAATGTTAGTTCAATATAACTATAAAACCAATAAGATAAGACTAAATAGTTCTAATTTATATAAAGGTTTTACAAGAGCTATTATAAAGTTTGATGAGATTTATGAAGGTGTAGGAAGTATTGGACTTACTGCTTTAGAGTATATTTTTATGACAATGGCAAAAAAAGTAGGTATCAACACAGCCCAATTTGAACTTATTTTTGAAAATAATGCAAAACATCTTTTAGTAAAAAGATTTGATAGAGATGAAGATGATGAAAAGATACATATGTGTACAGCCTCAGGTTTAATGCATATTGACATAAGTATTCCCCAAGCAACATCGTATGAGTATTTATTTATGCTTACTAGAAAGTTATGTAAAAATCAAAAAGATATAGAAGAACTTTATAAAAGAATGATATTTAATATCTTGATTTTTAACTTTGATGATCATGCTAAAAATTTTTCTTATTTGATGAGCAAAGAAGGAAAATGGAGTCTGTCTCCTGCTTATGATATTACATATTCAAAAGGGCAAGCAAGACAGCATCTTACTACTATAGCAGGTAAAACTTTAGATATTACAAGGGCAGATGTATTAGAAATAGCAAAGAGACAAACTATAAAACCATCAATTGCAAAAAAGATTATTGATGATTGTATTGAAGTTGTGAAAAATTTTGAAGAAACTGCACAAACAGTTGGACTTGATAAGGAAGAGATTTCAAGTTGTTGGATAGATATACAAAGTCAAATTAAGTTGTTGAAGGCAAAAAGTTAGTAGTAGCAGTATTAGATTTAACATCTAATACCCTTTTTTAGGGAGTGTTCATAATTCTGTGTCATCCTCGGGTAGTTGTAAAATCATATCATAAATCCAGTGCGTTATCAAGTCTGCCTTCGAAATGGATAGCTAGCTGAGAAATAGTCAGGCTCCAGTTTCTAATAGGCATAGTCCATTTTTGCTCA
>JASMTK010000010.1:0-2900 GCA_041694355.1 Arcobacteraceae bacterium
GGGAATTGCCAAGCATTTTCCACATCAGTTCTTGAAGCAATAAAGATTTCACATTTATGAGGATATTTAGACGATAGAACTATTGCTGCAACATTTGGTCTAAAATTCTTTTTTTTATTTTCTATTTTGTTCTCATTTTTATCAGTCATAAATATGTTTTCCCTTATAATTAGCCCAATATTATATAACTTATAGGATTAAAAATTGCTTTTATATATACATATACCGTTTTGTGATAGTAAATGCTTCTATTGCGCGTTTAATTCTTACACAGATAAATTTCATTTAAAGAAAAATTATATGAACGCATTAAAGAAACAATTGAAGTATGAACTTGATAGGAAATCACCCCAAGAGAAAATAGAGACTGTTTTTATAGGTGGAGGAACTCCCTCTACTATAAAAGCTACAGAGTATGAGGAGGTTTTTGAACTTATAAAGCCTCATTTAATAGATAATGCTGAAATAACTACAGAGGCAAATCCTAATTCTGCTTCTTATGAATGGCAAGAAAAAATGCACTCATTTGGAGTAAATAGAATAAGCTTTGGAGTACAAAGTTTTAATCCTGAAAAACTAAAATTTCTAGGTCGTTCACATAATACTAAAAGTGCATTAAGTGCTATACAAAATGCTAATTGTATAGGTTTTAATGGTATTAACTGCGATATAATATATGGTGTAAAAGGTGATACTATTGAATTAATAAAAAGCGATATTGATAC
Organism: Arcobacteraceae bacterium; assembly: GCA_041694355.1. Lineage (GTDB taxonomy): Bacteria > Campylobacterota > Campylobacteria > Campylobacterales > Arcobacteraceae > Arcobacter_B. Next base: position 726 of record JASMTK010000010.1, read on the forward strand.
TGCTTCAAAGCTAAATGTAACACATATTAGTGCTTATTCATTAATGATAGAAGAGGGAACAAAATTTTACAAAAAAGATAAAGAATCAAAAATTAGCAACTTTAAGATTGATGATGAGATATTATCAAAAGATATTTTTAATTACTTAAAACAAAAAGGCTTTATACAGTATGAAATATCAAATTTTGCAATAGAAAAAAAGTTTGAATCAAAACACAACTATGGTTATTGGCAGCACAAAGAGTATTTAGGAATTGGAGCAGGAGCTGTTGGATATTATGATAGAGAAAGAAAATATACTAAAAAAGATATACAAGAGTATATAGACAATCCTTTTTTATATGAGGTTGAGACACTTAGTAAAGAAGATATAAAAGTAGAAAAAGTCTTATTAGGACTTAGATGCAACAATGGTATCTGTCTTGATCTATTTAGTAAAGAACAAAAAAAGAGAATAGAGGATTTAGTAAAAGAGAATAGACTAAATATACAAAACAATAGAGTTTACAATAAAGATTTTTTATTATCAGATGAGTTAGCTTTATATATTTTAGGCTAATAAAAACTCTTTTTAATATAATACACATTTATTAAGGACAAAATTGATGACAATAAAAGAAACAATTAAAAAATATGCTCCAAGATTAAAGTATGTGACTCATATCCCTGCAAAGGAGATAGAGATACTTATGCTTCATATTTTAGGGAAAAATACTATTTGGCTTCATTTAAACTATAATGAACCATTTTTAGATGAAAAAGAGTTAGAAAAATTAGTAAAAAAGCGAGAAGATAATTATCCAATTGAATACTTAATAAATAAGGCTACTTTTTATGGAGAAAACTTCATAGTAGAACCAAAGGTTTTAATACCAAGACCTGAGACTGAAATATTAGTTGATAATGCTATTGAGATAATCAAAGAGTTTAAAAGAGAAGTAAAAGTTGTAGAGATTGGTACAGGTTCAGGAATTATCTCTGTGATGCTAGCACTTTTAATAGAAGATATACAAATTATTGCAGTTGATATAAATGAAAAAGCTTTAGAACTAGCTAGAAGAAATGCAGCTAAACATAAAGTTGAGCATAAAATTCAATTTAGACTAAGTAATTTATATGAAAATATAATGGATGAGGATATTGATATGACAATTTCAAACCCTCCATATATTGCAAATGACTATAAACTGCCTAAAAATGTAAAGTATGAACCCTCAAATGCACTTTTTGGAGGTGAAGTAGGAGATGAACTTTTAAAAGATATCATAAAAGGTACCTATGAAAAAAGAATAAAATATCTACTTTGTGAAATGGGCTATGATCAGAAAAAACCTTTAGAAAAATATCTAAATGAGTTTGAGATTGAAAACTATAGCTTTTATCAAGATTATGAAAAATTTGATAGAGGTTTCACTGTAGAGTTTAAAATATAATATAAGGAGAAAAGATGTTTAAAGAATTTAATATTAACAATTTAGAAAATTCAAAGAGTGAATTAGAACAGTTACTAAGTGAGAGTAGAGAAACAATTAATAAGCTTTTAGAAATAGAGAATAAGACGTATGAAAATTTTGTAAAAGTGTTTCAAGAAGTAGGGGAGAATGTAAGTGATTTCTTAACACCAATATTTCATATAGATTCTGTTAAAAATTCAGAAATAACAAGAAAAGTTTATGAAGAGTGCCTTCCAATCATATCAAAATATGAAACTGAGATATCTCAAAATGAAAATATTTATACAGCTTTAAAAGATATACAGTCTAAAGAAAAAAGCACATTAAATGATATACAAAATAAAGTACTTGAAAATGAAATTAGGGAGTTTGAACTTTCAGGTTGTCACTTAGAAAATAACAAAAAGAAAAGGCTTGAAGAGATTAATTTAACCTTAAGCGAATTATCACAAAAATTCTCTCATAATCTATTAGATGCAACAAATGCCTTTGAAATGATTTGCGAAAATTATGAAGATGTAAAAGAGATTCCAAAATCTGATTTAGACTTAGCAAAGTTTGAAGAAGATGGAAAAACAAAATATAAATTCACTTTACAAATTCCTTCTTACTTAGCATATATGACTTATGGAACAAATAGAGAAAAAAGAGAAGAGATATATAAAGCATATTGTACAAGAGCAAGTGAAAATGGAAAGATTATTGAAGAGATTTTAAAATA
>JASMTK010000011.1:0-4681 GCA_041694355.1 Arcobacteraceae bacterium
TTTGTTTTTTTGTTGTTCCATTGATGGTATTGCAGGGGGAGCTTGAATATCCTGAGCTACTAAATAGCTACATAAACATAGTATAGAAAATAGTTTTTTCATAATAACCTCACTAGTTTTAGTAAAATTATAACATAAAAACTATAAAATTTATTATATATTCTAAAAGTAAGTAAGAAACATAAGAGTTTCTTACTTATTATTTTATTGTGAAGTGTTGTTTTTCAAAGTTGTTTCAAACTCACTTTGAGATATTCCATAATACCATTTTAAAGTCTCTACAGAACCTTTTACAGGAATCTCAGTTTTCTCTACATAGCTATTTCCTGCTTCATCACTACTTTGTCTAAACACTACTGTTCCTATATTTGGTACAGTTACACTCAAGTAGTTATTATCTAAACTCCATGAAGCATCAGTTATGATATCTCCAGTTGGGATATATCTTTCATAGTATCCATTATCACAATCATTACAACTTCCATAAGTACCATCCCATGATGCACTCTGTACTTTTCCATTCTCTTGTAAGTATACTTGGGTATCTTTATTTACCCATACAGTTCCATATTGCTTATCTACTAAAAAGGATTTAAGGCTTGAAAGTGAACTAATACTATTGCCATCAATTGTATAGTACGTAGGCCACCAATCTTCAATAGATGAATAATCAGTAATATCCTCAAGAATCTCAAACTCCACAGTAGCTTCATGTAGTCCTAATGGTGCACTTACTCCATCTATAGTTTGAACAGATTCTATAGTCTTGAATAATATTTTTTCATCTGGTTCACCTGTAAAATCAAGTTTGAGTGAAGTAGTACCTTTCTCATAATAACTAATAGTCTCACTCTCTTGTGTTGCACTAAAGTTGCTACTATTCTCATCAAATACATACTCCTGATAAGTTACATTTGAATTATCAATATTGATTTTACCATAAGAAAATGTATCTTCATCTCCTTCTACTTCAAAAAATGGTCCAGCATCAATCATATCAAAACTTAACATATTAATTGTATCACCATAAGTAAATGAAGGCTCATCATCAGATGGTTTATCAATCACAGTAATTCGAAGATTAGAGTATGAAGTATTAGTACCATCATTTAGTTCTAAATTGAAAGTAGTAGTATCCCCTACATTTGAAGCTGTTCCTGTAATACCATCACTATTTATACTAAGTCCCGCTGGGAAACCTGAGGTATTTTGAGTAGTTACAGTAACACTATCTCCATCTTCATCTTTTATGTAGTTTTGAAAGTCCATATTCACAGCTTCTTGGGTTGATACATAGATTTGGTGAGTATCAGTATCATTATAAGCACCTGGTTCTATAGGAATATTATAAACATAAGCAGGAGAGTTGCCTGTAGGGTTAGTAGTATTGTTATCATTGGTTTCATTATAGTTACACTTCACCCAAAAACCTTGACCTTGAGATACTTCAGTAAAGTTACTAAAACTTCCTGTACTACCATCTTTTGTATATAGTTTCCATGGATTAGTTGGATTACTTTGTGCATTATATATCCATACAGCTTCAATATTTGAATTATTTTGAAGTTCTGTGGCATATATATCTGATGTTGCACCTTTCAGATGCCAGCCATTTTGTGTGTCATCGATACAAAGGTTAGTTTGAGCTAGAAGTGCACTTGTAGCAAGTGCACTTACAGTAAGAGATTTAAGTACTTTCATAATCATGCTTCCTTGTTTTTAAAAGTTACTTAATATTAGCTACTCTATACTTAAGCTAGCTTTAAATTAATATCCACTATTCGTAGTTTCTATGTAGTTAAATACTGGTTTTTCTGATAATATTTCCATATATGTACCACTATAAAATGTGTACATTTTACCATCTTTTATTTCATACTTTTGACAGTATGTACCCTCTTCATAACACATATCTAAAACAGTATTGTTTGTAATAGTATATGAAGACCCTGTATCTTCTACATATTTATCATACATTCCTGTTTCATCATTGAAAGTAGTAGTGTAAATTTTTCCATTTTCAAATTTCATACTCCATAGTGTGTTATTTGTAGCAGTAAAAAATTTATTCCAAGTATTGTATGTAGTGAAATCAATCTTTTGATCTTCATGGTAGACACTTGCATCCCAGCTTTCTCCATCCATTTTAACTTCGGCTAACCAAAACTCTCCTATTTTATACATAAATGTTAAAGTACCTTCCTCTTTATATCCATAATGATTACTTCCATTTTCATCAAAAGTTTCATCTTCATATGATGAATAGTTATATGTACTACTTATAACACCATTTGAGTAAGTAGAATCTTTGTTGTTATCCTCATAGTCAAACTCTAAACTATTATCACTGTTGATTTTTACATATCCACCCCAGCTTTTATATAAAGTGTATGGTAAAGTAGGGTTAAAGGTATCTTTTGTAGCACTTGCTGATATTAAAGCTGTTGTATAAGACTCATAGTCATAATAATTAGGTTCAGCCTTAGGTTTTTGGATAAGAACTATACCATTTTCATTTTTTGCTAAAGCTTTTAGTGTGACTTCATGCATATTTGTAGTATTTGAATCACTTGAGTTATAGTGTTCTGTATATTTTAAAACACCTTGATCAAACTTATATTTATCACTATATTGAGTATAATTACTATAATCAACCTTTGCATAACCAGTTGAATCAAAGTTTATACTATCAATTAAATGATAATGGTTTGAATAAAAGCTCTTATTTGCAATATCATTTAAATCAAGTGTTATAAAATCATAATTTAACTCATAATTGTATGAAGGAGTTGGTTCATAAGTATACTCTTCCACATAGAAAGTAACACTATCTGTGTATGTTACTGTACCATCTGATATCTCTACTTTTAGTGTGTGATTACCAGCTGAGGTAAATGGTGAAAGACTAACTGCATAGGTGTCATCTGTATCATACACAGTATAATCAGTGTCCTTTACTCCATCTCTATAATATGTCAAAGTAACAGGTTTATTAAGTCCAGTTGGAATATAAATATTTGACATTACATATTCTTGTGTATCTATAGTGCCATTTGAACCACTAACTGTAAGACTTAAATCCTCTTCTTGTGGTATATTTGTACCAATCTCTGGTAAATCAATATTCTTATTTTCAGTATTAGATGATATTATGTTTTTATTTAAACCTGAAATTTTAACATAATCTTGACTACCAAAAACTATGTAATTTTGTTCGTTTATATCTACTTGAAAAGGAAAACCATCTGAAGTTGGAATATATAGATTTAATGAAGTAACATTATTAAGATCATTAAGATTATAAATTTTAGAGTCAATTACACAGATATTTTCATAACAGCCTGAAGACCTATTATAACTATGTTCTAATTCTTTAATTATCCTCATATTTGTTGTATCATAAATAAATGTTTTGTCTTGTTGAATTACTACAAGTTTATTTTCATAATAGTACAGATTATATATTGTATTACTATTTGGAAAATTTATAGAATTTAGAAGCTCTAAATCATTTGTTGTTGTGTTAAATTTATTTATTGTAAGTTCATGATTTGAGTTTATTGAGTAAATAATATTATTACTGATTATAGACTTTCCTAGATTGAAAGTTTTTAAATAAGTTGGATTTTCTCTATTTGTTAAATCAAAAAGATATATAGAGTTTGAATCATAAGATTTATTTGTTAACAAAATATTATTAGAGTACGAAGGTTCATTCCACATAGCTCCCTGATCTATACTCTTTATAAATTTTGGATTTTCTCTTTCATTAATATCATAAACTAAAATATCATAACCTGTTATATATAAATAGTTGTCAATAATTTTAAGATGATGAGTTGTATCTAAATCTAATTTTATGTTTTTTAATGGCGATTTATCTGTTTCAACTTTTGATATATCATATATTAATAAATAACCTTCTCTATCTAAAGCATAAGCATAGTTATCAATACTTTCTACACCCCTTATAGCTCCATTTTCAATTGGGTTATTTAGAGTATAAGTTTGGTTAGAAGATATATTAACATCTTGTGGTATATTTGTAGCTTCAACTAAATCTACACTTTTAATATAGTTAGAATCATTTAAAACCCAAAGTCCACTATATGTATCTAAGTAGTTTGTTTGATTTGAGTTATATGATGAGTTTGAGATATTCTCTTTACTATTTTGAGTGTTTCCATACACTAGCCAAGATTTGTTTTGGTTTTCAAAGGCCCATACATATTTTATATCAGAATATGATGCAAAAGTATTTTGCAAATCAAGCTTCATCCCACCTGTACCTATAAGATTCCATCCTGGTTGTAAATTTACAGTTTGAGCATACAAAGACGAAATACCTAAAAACGCAGCAGTTACAAAAGATAACTTTTTATTCATTCTTTCCTCACTTATTTTTTTATAATTTCATAATTATATATAAATATTATAAAATTATAATAAACTTATTTGATATTGAAAGTACTTTTAGCTGTAATTGTCGCATATACATAAGACGGATTTAAATATAATAAAAGTAAAATATTATAAACTTAATAAAAGGTTAAACTATCCCATGAAAAAACTATTTTTTTTAATATTTATAGCAATATCATTAAATGCAATAACCATAAAACAAGGTTGGAATCTTATAGGTACAAACAAACAAATATCATCATCTGAGTTTATAGATAAT
>JASMTK010000012.1:0-104962 GCA_041694355.1 Arcobacteraceae bacterium
AAATGGCGAGAAGGTGTAGGAATCGAACCTACCGCCAGACATACACATGCCCAGCCAATCAGGGTTGAAACCTGTGGTGTCCACCAGGATCACATACCTCCCGTAGTAAGTTTCAAATTCTACATAAAATATTTTTAAAACCATCTGAAAGGGTAAATATGAATTTACTTAAAAATCTTCCAAAGATTGACAAGTTTGTCAATGACAAAGCTTTTGAAGGGTATAGTAAAAAACTTCTAACCTCTATAAGTAAAAAAGTTATTGATGATTATAGAAAAAAAATTTTAGATAAAAAAATCGAGTCTTATGAGTATCAAGATATTGTTGATGAGGTACAAGACAACTATCAATGCACTCTTAATCCATCTTTACAAAATGTGATAAATGCAACAGGTATAATAGTTCACACAAACTTAGGTAGATCACTTATAAATCCACAAAGTTTTGATAGAGTTAAGAAAATAGCCACTTCTTATAATAACTTAGAGTATTCACTAAATAAAGGTAAAAGAGGTGAGAGATATGAGCATATTACAAAAACCTTACAAGAATTAACAGGCTGTGAAGATGCAATAGTAGTAAATAACAACGCAAGTGCTGTATTTCTTATATTAAATACTTTTGCTAAAAACAAAGATGTGGTAGTAAGTCGTGGTGAACTAGTGGAGATTGGTGGTAGTTTTAGAGTTCCAGAAGTTATGAGTCAAAGTGGAGCAAAACTAAAAGAGATAGGTACTACAAATAAAACTCATCTAAGTGATTATGAAAATGCTTGTGATGAGAATACTGCTATGCTTATGAAAGTACACAAATCAAACTACTCTATAGAGGGATTTACAAAAGAGGTTCCTTATGAGCAGATTATAGAAGTTGCTAAACAAAAAGACGTGATTGATTACTATGATATGGGAAGTGGGCATATCATAGACTTACCATACAATCTTGACTCTTCTGAGCCATCACTTTTAAAATATATGGAACACAAGCCAAGTCTGTTAAGCTTTTCAGGAGATAAGCTTTTAGGCTCAGTTCAAGCAGGAATTATAGTAGGAAAAAAAGAGTTAATTTCAAAAATAAAAAAGAATCAACTATTAAGAATGCTAAGAGTTGATAAAATCACTTTAGCACTTCTTGAAGACAACCTAATGTCTTACTTAAAAAATGAATTAGATAGTATCCCTACTTTAAAAATGCTTCATGAAAAAGTAGAAGTATTAGAACAAAGAGCAATAAAACTAAAAAATAACATAGATAATATTTGTACTTGTGAAGTTATACATACTCAATCTTTAATAGGTGGGGGAACTACTCCAAATAAAAAGATTCCAACTGTTGCATTAAGTATTAAATACAAAGATTTCAAACCAAACAAAATAGAAAAGTTTTTAAGAGAAGAGAATCTTATAACTAGAATTGAAAATGAAAAAGTTCTTATTGATTTTAGAAGTATTCAAGAACATGAACTTGAACAAATAGAAAATATCATAAAAAAAAGGTTTAATTAATGTCAAATATTATTATAGGAACTGCTGGGCATATTGACCATGGTAAAACTGCACTTATTAAAGCTTTAAATGGTTATGAGGGAGATGAGACACAAGAGGAGCAAAAAAGAGGTATTACTATAGACTTATCCTTTTCAAATCTAAAAAGAGCTCAACAAAACATAGCTTTTATAGATGTTCCAGGTCATGAAAAACTTATTAAAAATATGATTGCAGGGGCGTTTGGTTTCAACTGTGTGATGATTACTATAAGTGCAGCAGAGGGTATAATGCCTCAAACAAAAGAGCACCTTGAGATTATCAAGCTACTTGATATTGAAGATATTGTTATTGTTATTACTAAAAAAGATTTAGTAGATGAAAAAACACTTGAAGAGAGAAAAGAGTCTATTTCAAACTTTATTGAAAAAGCAGGATTCAATATCAAGTTTATAAGCTGTGTTTCAATCTATGATGAACAATCTATAGAGCAATTAAAAGAACAACTTTTTACTATAAAACCAAAGTTGAAGAAAGAGGAGAATTTCTTTAGATATTATGTTGATAGAGTGTTTTCTCATAAAGGTATAGGTACTGTAGTAACAGGTACAGTTCTTGGAAACTCTTGTGAAGTAAATGAGAAAATATTTCATAGTCAAAAGTCAAAAAATATAAAAATCAAAAATATCCAGGTACACAATGAAAATGCACTTGAAGCAAAAATATCAAATAGAGCGGCTTTAAACCTTCAAGGAATAAACGCAAATGATATTAAAAAAGGTGACTTACTTACAAAAAAAGGCTTTATAAGAGGTTTTGATACTATAGATATATCATTTGAAACTTTAGAGAATAAAAAGTTAAATCATAATACAAACTATACTTTGTTTATAGGTTCAAAAAAATTAGAAGTAAAAGTATTACTTTTTGAAAATACACAACCACAAGATAGTGGCTTTGCATCGATAAAAGCCGATGAAAAGTTATATACAATCTTTGGTGAAAAAATCATCTTAAGACAAGGTAATCAAACAGTTGCAGGAGGAAAAATACTAAATCCTGTAGCAGATCCTATGAAGAAACCTCAAAAATTAGAACTTTTAAAAGCATTAGAAGCCTCAAAGTTTGTAGAAGCTTATGATATCTTACTAGATGCACATAAAAAAGGTTTAGGATTAGTATCATCTTCGCAAAGATTTGCACTAAGTCATGATGATGCTATAGATTTTGGAAGAAAACTAGAAAATGCATTTATAGATGAAGAAGAACTAGTAATCTACCCTATTTTTAGCAAAGATAGTATCAAAAACTACATAAAAGAGATTTATGAGAAAAACAAGTATGCCCTACTTTCAACAGCTTCAATAAAGCTTAGAATCAAATGGGCAAGTGAAAACTTCATAAGTTTAGCACTACAAGAGTTAGAAGATGAAAATTTCCTAACTTGTGATGGTAAGCTTTATAAAAACGCCTCTATAAAAAAGGATTTTAAAGAAGAGCTAAAAGATATAGTTCTAGATAGACTAAAGCAAGAAGATATTACGCCAACTGCACCTTATAATATCTATGATGATTTAGATATAGATAGAAAGCTAGGAGATAGCATCCTAAAAAGTCTTACTGCAAAAAAATTAGTTCTAAGACTTCAACATAACCTTTTTATTCACAATGAAAGTTTAAACAATATCATAACTGAAATGAAAAATATAATAAAAGAGGATGGTTATATAGAGATTTCTAACTTTAAACAGAAATATTCACTTAGTAGAAAATATCTAATTACTTATTTGGATTACTTAGATAATTTCTCAAATATAAAAAAAGAAGGAAATAGAAGAGTATTTGCATAAATAACTGGTGTGTTAAAAATTCTCGTATAGTAAGAAGTGGACTATATCTATTAGAAACTACTCTCTTACTATTTCGTAGTTAGCTATATTTTTAGAAAGAATTCTAAAATTCTTTTAAGTTAATCTTAAAAAAGCTTGCTATTTGAATTTGTTTCAGTTACTATATCAAAACTTAAAGAAAATTTAGTATTATTTACATTGTTTGCTTTTTATTGACATTTACGTTAACACTTATCTCTCAAAATATTTAAAATCTGATTTAAACTTTACTAAAACTTCAACTAAGAAGTAATACACACAAAAGAATTTCTATGTCAAATAGATATAACAGAACTGTAAGATGGCTCAATAATGCAAAAGGTGACTTTATGCAAAATGGTAAAACTATCTAACTATTTAATACCAATTATAAAAGGAAAAAAATGTACATTGTTACAAAAAAATATAAATATGAAGTGTTACAAAGACTTTTAGAAGCTAAAGAAAGTTTTAAAGTAGCATGCTCAAAAGCAGGACTTTCAGCAAAAGAAGCAAAAAGTTTTTTAGCAGTAAACGCTTTTTAATCTGTCAAACAATCACTTGCACAATATAATTTATTATTAATCCTATCAACATAGAGATTAGTAATATTTTCGTATAAACTCAATATCACCATTTATATTAACATTGATATAAATCAAAGAAATTATTAATCAGATATAATAGAATCAAGAAACTAAAATAGGATAGAGAATGTTTTTTAATCTATTTAAGAAAAAAGAGTGGAAAAAAGAAAAAAAGCCAATGTTTGTATGTAAGCATTGTAAACTAACTTGTAAGTCTTGTGATACTATATATTGTTATACTTGTTATGTAAATGAAAACAACCCTTGTCCAAGGTGTCAGAAAAGAAATATTGATTTTGTTAAATAACAGGCAAGAGCCTGTTATTTTCTACTTTTCGTATAAGTGTCTTTCGCTGTTTAAACCTTTGTATAAACTAATACACATTGCTAATAAAATAACTGTAAATGGTAATCCAGTTGAAATAGAACCAGCTTGTAAAGCACTTAATGCTTCTTTACCACCAACATACAATAATGCACCTGCAATAAGACCTTCCATAGTTGCCCAGAAAATTCTTTGAGGAACTGGTGCATCTACTTTACCACCTGAAGTAATTGAGTCAATAACTAAAGAACCAGAGTCAGAAGAAGTAATAAAGAATACTAAAACTAAAACGATTGCTAAAAATGACGTAATACTAGCTAATGGTAAGTTTTCTAGCATTTGATACATTGATAATGATACAGTTGAAATACCATCTGCTAATGCACCAACACCATTCATATTTTGCTCTAGTGCAGAACCACCAAATGCTGACATCCATACAATTGTAATTAGTGTTGGAATAATAAGTACAGCAGCCAAAAATTCTCTAACTGTTCTACCTTTTGAAACTCTTGCAATAAACATACCAACAAATGGCGACCAAGAGATCCACCAAGCCCAGTAGAATACTGTCCATCCGTGGAACCAAGTTGAGTCTTCTCTTCCAACCCAGTTACTTAAAGGTATAATATTTACAACATAGTTTTTAGCTGTTGAGAATATTCCTGCAAAAATATCAAGTGATGAACCTGCAATAATAACAAAAATCAATAATGCTAATGCAATTAACATATTTGTATTACTTAATAATTTCACACCACCGTGAATACCTCTAATTACAGAAATAATAGCAATAGATGTTACAAAGATTATAATACCAATTTGAGTATTAATTCCCTCATCCATTCCAAATAAGTAGTGTAAACCACCACTTGCTTGTTGTGCACCTAATCCAAGTGAGGTAGCAAGTCCAAAAATAGTAGCAAGTACTGCTAATAGGTCAATAATATGTCCAGGCCATCCCCAAACTCTCTCACCTAAAATAGGATAAAACGCAGATCTAACTGTAAGTGGTAAACCTTTGTTAAAAGAGAAAAAGGCTAAAGATAACCCAACAACACCATATATAGCCCAAGGATGAAGCCCCCAGTGATACATTGTTGCACCCATTGCTAGATTAGCAGCCTCAGGTGTCATTGCCTCAACACCTAATGGAGTTTTATACCAGCCTGTATAGTAAGCAACTGGTTCGGCAACACTCCAAAACATAAGTCCAATACCCATACCTGCTGCAAATAACATTGCAAGCCAAGAAATTCTAGAAAATTCAGGTTTTGTATCTTTACCACCTAATCTTATTTTACCTACAGGTAAAAATATAAGTGCTATACAAAATAGTACAAAAATATTCCCCCCGATCATAAATAACCAATCAAAGTTATTAATAGACCATGATTTAGCCCCATCTAATAGCTCTTTTGAAGCTGCTGGGAACATTATTGTAATAAGTACGAATAATAGTATTAACAATGCACTTGTAAAGAAAACTGGATTATGCATATCCATTCCAAAAAGTTTTAAATTATCCTGACCAATTTCATAATCAGTATTATACTCGACTCTTTTTTTACTCATTAAGTCTCCTTATAAAATTTTATCTATCTCTATTTAAGATTAGACTACACTATATAGGGTACTAAATTAACCTTAAAGGAATAAAAAACTATGCTACGTAAATGCTATATATATTTATTTTATTGATTTTATTAATAATTTAGTATTTATTGATACAATTTCAAAATGAATTTAACTCAAGAACAAAAACAAATCGTAGAGTCCAAATATACGTCTTTCAAGATAAATGCTGTAGCAGGAAGTGGAAAGACAACAACCCTACTAGAGTATGCAAAACAGAAAAAAGATTTCAAAATCTTATATTTAGCTTATAATAAATCTCTTCAACAATCAATTCAGAAAAAATTAACAAATTATGATATAAAAAATATGACTGTTAGTACAATTCACTCATTAGCATATAATAGAATTCAAGCATATAGATATAAGCTATGTCATGATTTAAAAGTACAAGTTATAGAAGCTGTATTATCAAACTATGAACAAAAAGTAAATCAAAGAGCAAACTACTACCCTATACCTGAATATGTAGCACTAATAAAAGATTTGGTTAATTACTATTGCAATAGTTCATTAATAGATTTAGATTTAAAATTAATTGAATCCTATAAAAAACATAGTGATTTATCTGCAAAAGTTCTTGAGTTAATTAATAAAGACACCTCTAAAGTTCTCTCACATCTAAAGTTTATATTATCATCAATGAAAAATAAACAAATAGATGCAACCCATGATTTTTATCTAAAGCTTTTTTATTTAAACAAAAAAGTATCTTCAAACTTAGGCTATGATTTAATCTTAGTTGATGAAGCGCAGGATATATCTGATGTGATGATAGGAATAGTTGAAGCCCAAAACTGCAATAGAGTGTATGTTGGTGACTCATTTCAACAAATATACTCTTTTAGATATGCTATGAATGCACTAAATAAAATCGAACTACCAGCTTATAACCTAACTAAAAGTTTTAGATTTTCAAATGCTTATGCAAAAGAGTTAGAAAAAGGTATAAATCAACTTTATGAACAAAATAGTAGTAAACCTCTTTTTATAAGAGGAAATGAAAATAGTACTATTTTCTCTAATAACTGTGTAGACAAAAATAAACAGTTTACAATAATAGCAAGGACAACTTTTGGTTTAATTCAAGAGTTAGTTCACTATATTCATAAAAACAAAAAACTCTACTTTGAGGGAGGATATGGTTCATACTCTTTAATGAACCAAACAGTTTACTCAATCTTTTATCTAAAAGAGAAGAAAAATGAAAAAATCACCTTAGATGAGATAAAAGAGTTTGAAACTCTAAAAGAGTTAGAGCAGTTTGCAAAGGATACAAAAAATCAAGACTATTTAAATATCATAAAATTTGTAAATACTTATGGGGATAATATCTTTGAAATAAACAATAAAATAAAATCTCAACTAACCCTTGATAAAAAAGAGGCTGATATAGTTTTTACTACCACTCACAAATCAAAAGGACTAGAGTACGAACAAGTTATAATGGCTGATGATTTTATCACAAAAAAAGATATTGTAAATCCCAAAAGCAACCTATCTCATACAAAAATCAATGAAGAGTTAAATATCTACTATGTAGCAGCAACTAGAGTAAAAAACGCAATAGAACTTTCATCATTTAAACTTGACTATACATATAAAGAATCAGATTTTATAAACCAGAACAACTCAAATACAAAGCAAAAGTACTTAAAAAAGACTTCATCAAAAAAGATGAAACAACTTCAAGAAGAGTGGCTTAAAAAAAATAGGGTTAAAAAAGTTGATGCTTTTTAGATAATCTTACATAAAAGTTTCGTATTTATTACTATTAAATTTTCTTTTAAATAAATTTATGTAAAAGTACAAAAAAAGAAACTATAAAGGATTATTATGAAAAAGATAACTTTAGCTTTTATCACTATATTTTTATCTTTTTTCTTAGTTGCTTGTACATCAACAAGTGATGAGAAAAAAAATACAAATGATAACAACACTATTAAAGTTGGAACTTCAGGAGGTTACTTTCCATTTACATTTTATGAAAACGATGAATTAAAAGGTTTTGAAATAGATGTATGGAATGCAATTGGTGAAGAGTTAGGTAAAAAAATTGAGTTTAAAACTGCAAAATTCTCTGGACTATTTGGTATGTTAGAAACAAAAAAGATAGATACAATCTCAAACCAAATAACTATGACTGATGAGAGAGTTGAGAAGTATTACTTTACTACTCCTTATGTTTATGATGGTGCACAAATTATTGTACATAAAGATAATGATACAATTAAAACTTTTGATGATTTAAAAGGGAAAAAGGTTGGAGTTGGTCTTGGTACAAACTATGCAGATATTGTTAGAGGACTTGATACAAACAATGAAGTTGAAGTAATAACTTACAAGGGTAATGGATTTGAACAAGATGTAAAACTAAAAAGAATAGATGCGTTTATTCAAGATAGACTATCAGCTATTCAACTAATCAAAAAAGTTGAATTACCACTAAAACTAGTTGGTAAACCACTTGAAGTATTAACAAACTCTTTTCCATTTTTAAAAACAGAAGAGAACAAACAACTTATAAAAGAGGTTAATGGTGCTATTAAAACACTAAGAGAAAATGGTAAACTAGATGAAATTTCTAGAAAATGGTTTGATACTAACATAACGAAAAAATAATGAATACATTTGACGTTGATTATACTTTGGGTCTATTCCCAATACTTTTAAAGTATATTGATATAACTTTGAGTATGGCACTTATTTCAGGTGCTATCGCTCTTAGTATGGCAATACTAATTGCTATTATAAAAACATATAACCTAAAAGTATTGACACATTTAGCAGACTTGTATATATCATTTTTTAGAGGAACTCCTCTTTTAGTACAACTTTTCTTATTATACTATGGCTTACCACAGATTTTTCCTACACTTTCTGGGATAAATGCTTTTACAGCTTCTGTTTTGGGACTTTCTCTACATTTCTCTGCTTATATGGCTGAAGCAATTAGAGGTGCAATTAGTTCAATAGACCAAGGACAGTTTGAGGCTGCAAACTCTTTAGGAATGACTAGAACTCAAACTTTTAGATTTATTATTTTACCTCAAGCAATTAGAGTTGCAGTTCCTAGTTTGATGAATATCTTTATTGATATTGTAAAAAGTACTTCTTTAGCTTTTACTCTTGGTGTTGCAGAGATTATGTCAAAAGCAGAATTAGAGGCTTCAAGTTCATACAAATATTTTGAATCTTTTTTAGCAGTAGCTATTGTATACTGGGTACTTGTACTTACTTTCTCATATTTACAAAGAAAAATAGAGAAGCGATTAAATAAAGCTTATATAAAGTAGGCTTTATTTTAATTCAATATTTGTTAATATTCCTTTACTAATTTACAAGGACATATATGCAATATTTTGGTACTTTTGAGACAAAATACGAAGAGGTTTTTCTAACTTCTAGTTACTTATATTTCAATAATGATGAAGATGACATTTTAACACCTAAAGAGTTCAAAGAAAAAATCAAAAACAAAAAAATAAAGAAAAAAAACGTAATTGGAACAATATATTTATATAATCCAGTGGTTACTCCTTTAGGTTATGATTCAAATACTTTTTTACTAGACCAAGAGTTTGATAAGTTTGAAGAGTTAGTAGAGATCAAAGTAGAAAACTATCTTACTACTTTTAAACAGGCAATGAGAGATAACTGTAAAGGTAAAATAGTTGAGATTAAAAATCTATTTAACTTAGTAGAAAAAAATATTGATGCTTCTTCTTTGCTGATTAAGTTTAATGAGGACTTAGAAAAGTACTACTCTTTACAAAATACAGAATTTGATAGAGATATTATGTATTTAGATGCCCAAGAGTTTATACCAAGTGGTAAATTTGTATTTTTTTGTTGGGGAGATAAAATTAGAGAAAAAGAGTTTCCTTATATAAATGATTATGCAAGAGCGTTATATGAAAATGTTCTAAAACTTGGTAAAAAAGAGGTTTTTGTATATAAAGAAGAGAAAACAAAAGAAGAATCAATTAAGTATTTACAGTTTTCTAACCCTGAGCAAAACCCAAAAACAAAAGCAAGAATAGTAGAAGCTATAAAAAAAGCTTTTAAAACCTTCCCACCTCAAATAACAAGCTACTAATAATACTAGCCTTTTTTAGGCTGTGTTATTTTTTTTAGAATTTTCCTTTATGTTTTAGTTAAATTTAATAAACAACCTATTATAATTTCACTCCAACAAAAGGAATTGGGGTATCGCCAAGTGGTAAGGCAACGGTTTTTGGTATCGTTATTCGGGGGTTCGAATCCCTCTACCCCCATCCACCTTAAGATATTTAAATGGTGAGGTTGGAGAGTGGTCAAATCCTGCGGATTGTAAATCCGCCGCCTACGGCTTCGAAGGTTCGAATCCTTCCCTCACCACCACTTTTTCAAGTGTGGTTCGATAGCTCAGTCGGTAGAGCAATGGATTGAAAATCCATGTGTCGGCAGTTCGATTCTGCCTCGAACCACCATTTTTTATTACGTGCGAGTGTGGCGGAATAGGTAGACGCGTGGGACTTAAAATCCCATTCCATTTTTTGGAGTGTGAGTTCGATTCTCACCATTCGCACCACGTAATACTTCCTCAAAAACTTTTCCAAACTTTTTTCAAAAAATTATAACAAAATATTTATTTATGATACAATATACAAGCTTTTTTTATATAAACTTTTGTTATATTATGTGTAACACTTTTTAAGGATTACGTGTGAATTTTGAAAATATGAATATTGTTTCTATTGATGATAATGAAAACAACCTCTTACTTATCGAAGCTTTCTGTCAAGAATTAAATTTAAATGTAAAAAGTTTTTCTAAACCACTTGATGCACTTTTGTATGTTTTAAGCAAAGATAATAAAGTTGATATGATTTTAATAGATTATATGATGCCTCAATTAAATGGACTAGAGTTTATCAAAGAGTATAGAAAAAACAACACAAAAGTTCCAATTATTATGATAACTGCTGCAAATGATGAAGATATTCATAGTGAAGCTTTCAATCATGGTGCAAATGATTTTTTAAACAAACCTGTAAACTCTACTTTATTTAAAGCAAGAGTTAATAACCTTCTAAACCTATATAAAAACACTCTTCTTTTAGAAGATAGAGCAAAGCATTTAGAAACAGAGGTAAATAAAGCAACTCAAAATTTAATAACAAGAGAACATGAAACATTAAGAGTTCTTGGTAAAACAGCTTAATATAAAGATCCAGAAACTGCATCTCATGTTGCTAGAGTTGCACACTACTCTAAAATGTTAGCAAGAGAGTTTAATCTTAGTTCTAAAGATCAAGAACTAATCTTCTATGCTTCTCCTTTTCATGATTTGGGAAAAGTTGGAATTGAAGATAAGATTCTTTTAAAACCTGGTAAGCTAGATAATGATGAATATACAATTATGAAAGAGCATGCAAATATTGGATATGAGATTTTAAAAGATTCACAAAGTGAATACTTAAAAGCTGGTGCAATTATCGCTAAAGATCATCACGAAAAGTATAATGGCCTTGGCTATCCTGAGGGTAAAAAAGGTGAAGACATCCATATATTTGGAAGAATTGTAGCTATTGTTGATGTGTTTGATGCACTAACATCATCAAGACCTTATAAAAGAGCTTGGACTTTTGAAGAGGCTGTAAATTTACTTATCGAAGAAAAAGGTAAACATTTTGATCCTAAACTAATTGATTTGTTTGTTGAAAACCTTGATGAAGTAAAAGAGATATATAAATCATTTGATTTAGATTAAGGAAAACTATATTATGAAAAAACTTATTTCACCTTTTTTAAACCCATATATTGGTCCAATAATTGTAATAACTTTAGTTGTTGCTTATCTAGTAATCTTTGAAATTCCAAAATATTCAGAAAAAAATAAAAAAGAGTCTATGACTCAAAAAGCTATTAGTGTTGTTGAAAATCTAAAGAAGACAAGAAGTTACTATACTACTTATGTAATAAACGATATTAAGAAACAAACAGATATTAGAATCAATTATGACCATGAAGAAAGAAAAGATACTATACCTTTACCTGCTACATTAGTTCATGACTTAAGTACAATTCTTCCTGAAAATGATATGAAAATTAAAATGTTTAGTAACTATCCTTTCCCTAATAGAAAAGACAGAGTTTTAGATGAATTTGAAAAAGAGTCTTTAGCTTGGCTTGTAAATAATCCAGATGATATTTATACTAAAACAATTGAAAAAAACAAAGATGAAAAAATCTTTAAAGTAGCAGTTGCAGATGTATTTTACAACAACGGATGTGTTCAGTGTCACAATACAAGAGCAGATACTCCAAAAGATGACTGGGAACTTGGTGATGTAAGAGGGATAATTGAAGTTACTATTCCTTACTCAAAAGAGTTTATTTTATCAAGTAGACAAACTCTTTATTTAATAGCTATCTTAATAATTTTCATTCTAGCACTTGGGATTCACTATAGTGTTATTTCATTTATAAGACAAAAAGATTATAAAAGAAATAAAAAAATATTAGAAGAAGAAGTAGCAAATAGGACAAAAACACTAAAAGATACAAATAAACTACTAAACGAATACAAAAAAGCAGTTGATACTAGTGCTATTGTTTCAAAAACAAATAAAGATGGATTAATAACATACGTAAATGATGAATTTATAAAAATTTCACAATACACAAGAAATGAACTATTAAGAAGAAGTCATAATATAGTAAGACACCCTGATATGAGTGATGAATTTTTCAAAGACTTATGGGATACAATAAACAATAAAAAGATTTGGAAAGGACAAATAAAAAATAGAGCTAAAGATGGTTCAGCTTATTATGTGGCCTCTACAATAGTTCCTATTTTAAACTCTGATGATGAGATAGAAGAGTTTTTAGCTATTAGATTAGATATTACTGATGTTATAAATTCACAAATCAAAGCACAAAGAGCAGATGAAGCAAAATCCACATTCTTAGCTAATATTAGTCATGAGATTAGAACTCCACTAAATGCAATTATTGGTTTTTCTGATATCTTATGTAAAACAAAGCATTTGGATACACAAACTAAAAAACAAGCGAATATTATTCAGACAAGTGCAAACTCTCTACTTGGAATAATTAATGATATTTTAGATGTATCAAAAATAGAAAGTGGAAACTTTGAAATAGCAATTGAGAATACAGATATATACTATATTAGTGAACATGTTGTTGAATTATTCTCTAAGAGAGCTATAGAGAAGCATATAAAATTAGTATTTGATTTAGATAATAAAATACCTATGTGTTTAAAAACAGATGGAGTTAGAGTAAGACAAGTTTTATCAAATCTATTAAGTAATGCAATTAAATTTACTCCCGAACATGGAAAGATAGAGCTTAATATAAATCAAGTTAACAAAGATGAAAATACTACAACCATTAGATTTGAGGTTAAAGATACAGGTATTGGAATACCAAAAGAGAAGCTAGATAATGTCTTTAAACCTTTTGTACAAGTTGATCATAAATCAAATAGACAATTTGAGGGAACTGGACTTGGACTTAGTATTAGTTCTCACATAATAGACTCACTTGGTTCAAAAATAAATATTGAAAGTCAAGTTGGTACAGGTACTAAGTTTTGGTTTGATTTGACACTTGAAATTTGTGATGATGCTATACATACAAATAAAGAGTACTCTAGTCAAATAAGTTTTAAATTTGATGATATCAATAGTGATTTATACCATTATGCAAAAAGATATTTAAACATATTTGGAACAATAAACAACGAAAATGAAAATAAAAACATCATAAAAGTTCTTACTAGTAATGATTTAAAAAACAGTAAACTTCAAAAGCTAAGAGAAGAAGAACCAAATACTTTAAAACTTATTCTTTTAGAGTACGAAGAGTCTTTAGATGAACTAACGCTTTATGAAAATGAGCAAGGTTTAGCATTGCCATTTTATGCTTCAAAAATAAATGATGCCCTTCAAGAGCTACTAAATATAAAAAATGAAGCATTACAAATAGAAGAAAATATTGACTTTGATTCTTTTGAAGGAAGAGTGTTAGTAGCAGAAGACAATCCTGCGAATCAAGAACTTATATCTTTTATTCTTAAAAATTTTGAAGTTGATTTTGATTTAGCAAGCAATGGAAAAGAGGCCTTTGACTTATATAGAAACAACTCTTATGATATGATTCTAATGGATATAAATATGCCAATTATGGATGGAATTGAAGCTTTTAATTCTATTAGAAAATTTGAGAGTGAAAATACTATCTCTTCAACTCCTATCATTGCTTTAACAGCAAATGCGATTAAAGGTGATAAAGAGAAGTTCTTAAAACTTGGTATGAATGACTATTTAAGCAAACCTATAAATACTGATGAATTAAAAAGTATATTTAATAAGTTTTTAACTGCTAGTAACAAAGATATAAAAAGTGATAAAACAAAAGAAGAAATAACTAAACAAGCAGAAGTAAATACATCTAATGAAGTAATTTCAACAGATGCGGTTGCTAAAAAACTTGGTATATCTTCAACAGTTGCTAATATGATTATTCAGAAGTTCAAAGATGAAATCATAAAAGATTTAGATGAACTAAATTCATTTATTGAAACTAACGATATCAAAAATAGAGTAGATAAAGCTCATTATATTAAGAACTCATGTTTAAATATGGCCTTAGATGATATTTGTGAGCTACTTCAATCACTTGAAGACTCAAGCTTAAGCAAAGATGACTCAAAGGAAGTATCTACAAAAATATATGCTAATATAGAAAATATGATAAAGGAGTAATTATGAGAGGTGTGATTTTTACAGAGATGATTGAGTTTGTTGAGGATGCACTTGGATTTGAAGTTGCAGATAAAATGATAGAAAAAGCACACTTAGATAATCACGGTGCTTTTTCTCAAGGAGGGAATTACCCTTTTGACCAAATGGTAAAAATGCTAACAGCTTTATCTGAAATAACAAAAAAAGAACCAAATGAGCTTCTTTATATATTTGGTAGACATCTATTTTCTATTTTGGTAAAACTATATGGAAAAGATATAAAAAGTGCTGGGAATGCTTTAGACTTTATTGATAGTGTTGAAGACTATGTACACGTTGAAGTTAAAAAACTTTATCCTGATGCTGATTTACCAACATTTAAAACAATAGAAAAAAGTGATGATATTTTGATATTACACTATAAATCAGAGAAAAAACTTGAAGCCTTCGCCCATGGTTTAATTGAAGCTTGTGGAGAATATTTCAATGAACCTTTTAATGTAGAATACAAAACTATAAAAGATACTCCCCATACAGTTGAGTTTAAAATAGAAAGAAAATAGCAATGTCTGAAGAACATAATCCCTGGAAAAAAAGATTTGAAAGAGAAAGATTAGCTAGAAAAAATAGTGAAAGACTCTTAGAGGAAAAAAGCTTTGAACTATGGCAAGCGAATCAAGAACTTGAAAAACAAGTTCAACAACGTACAGAATCTTTAAAACAAGCATTATTGGAAACTCAAAAAGCAAATAGAGCAAAATCTGACTTTTTAGCAAATATGAGTAATGAGATTAGAACACCCTTAAACGGTATAATTGGTTTTTCAAAATATTTAAATGATTCAAATCACTTAAACAATCAAGATAAAAAATATGCCTCTATTATTGAAACTAGTGCAAACTCATTACTTTGTATCATAAACGATATCTTAGACTTTTCAAAAATTGAAAGTGGTAACTTTCAAATATCTATTGATGAGGGTAATATTAAGAAAATAGCAAAAGAAACAATTGAACTATTTTCAACTAAAGCAAGAGAAAAAGAGATAATATTAGATCTTAAAATAGATGATGAAATTCCAGATAATATAAATAGTGACTTGCTAAGATTGAAACAGGTTATATCAAATCTAATATCAAATGCTATAAAATTCACAAATGAAAATGGTAATGTAAAAGTAAAGCTTAGTTTGCAAAATAAAGATGATAGTTACTGTAAAATCAAAGTAGTAGTAGAAGATAACGGTATAGGTATACCAAAAGATAAACTTGATTCAATACTAAATCCTTTTATTCAATTAGAAAACATTTCAAATAAGCAGCACACAGGTACAGGTTTAGGACTTAGTATATGTTCTAATATATTAAAACTTATGCACTCAGAACTACAAGTAGAGAGTAAAGAAAATATTGGTACCTCTTTTAGTTTTGAACTTGAATGTAGTTATAACAAAAATAGTGAAATAGAAAAAGTAGAAAAAACTTCATTTGTAAAAGAAAGTAAAAAAGAGTTTTCAGAAAAAATCTTGTTAGCAGAAGATAATTTGATTAACCAAGAACTTATGAAAGCTGTACTTCAAAGTTTAAAAGTGCAGTTTGAAATTGTCTCTAATGGTAAAGAGTGTTTAGAAGAGTACTGTAAAAACCATAAGTATTATAAACTAATTTTAATGGACATAAATATGCCTATTATGGATGGATTAGATGCTTTAAAGCAGATAAGAGCTTTTGAAAAAAAAGAGAGAATAGAAAGCATAAATATAATTGCATTGACAGCAAATGCTATTAAAGGTGACGAAGAAAAATATTTAAATCAAGGTATGAATGGATACTTAAGTAAACCTATTAACACAGAAAAATTAAAAACTATTTTAGATAAATTTTTGAAATAAGTAATATTATTCATTTGATTAATATAGTTTTAACTTAAATAATACGAAAATCCTACTTTAGAATTTTAAATTTTTATAAATATAAATAAGGATAAATAAATGTCAAAAATTGGTATTTTAGTTGCAAGTGCAAATAACAATAGAAAATTAGGTAACAAATTAAAAGATATTGCAAATGAGTTAGGTCATGAAGTTGAATTAATAAATTTAGTTGATTTAGATCTACCTCTTTACAGTACAGTAGAAGAAGAGAAAAATGGAATCCCTGAAACTGTTTTAGATCTTACAAATCATATTTTAGATTTAAAAGCCTTTATAATTGTTGCTCCTGAGTATAATGGTGTTATGCCTCCTGTATTAAATAACGCAATGGCTTGGACATCAAGAAGTACAGAGCACTGGAGAGATGCATTTAATGAAAAAGTTGTAGCACTAGCTACACACAGTGGTGGTGGCGGAGCTAAGGGGCTTCAAGCTATGAGAATTATGTATCAACACTTAGGTGCAAATATTTTAGCAAGAGAAATACTAACAACATATCAAAAACCGTTAGATGAAGATACTGCTAAGAATATAATTAAGCAACTAGCTAAGTTATCAGAAGTTTAGGCCAACCCTAGACTTCTATTTAAAATAAATATTAGTTTTTTGGAAGAACTAAAGAGAAACTTGCACCTATATAATCTTTTTCTTTATATTTAAAGCTTTTATTTTTAACTTCAATATGTCCTTTCATATGCTTTCTTACTATTTCATCTGACATATAAAGTCCTATTCCTGTACCTTTTGATTTGTGTTTTGTAGTAAAGTATGGTTCAAATATTCTATTTTTTATCTTCTCATCAATTCCACCAGCATTATCTAAAACTCTTATGATAATATCTTTTTCTTTTACAATCACATCAATAAATATAAGTTTCTTTCTTAATGACTCTTGTTTTTTAAGCTCATCACTTGCATTATTTAAAAGATTTACAATAACCTGTATGAGTTCATTTTTAAATGTATGTACTTTAATATCATTAATATTTTGAATTAAATCAATTTCATGGGATTTAACTTTTGTTTTTATTAAGTTTATTGTGTACTCAATTACTTCACTTACATAAAATGTTGTTTTTTGATAATTTGGTTTAAAAAAGTCACTAAAATCATCTATAGTTTTTGAAAGGTATTGAGAACTTGTATTTATATCATTTAAACCATTTGTTAAAGTCTCTTTGTCTAAAGTTCCTGTGTCATTTTGTATTTTCATTCCAGTTGATAAAACAGAGATTACAGATAATGGTTGTCTCCATTGATGAGCGATATTCTCCAACATTTCACCCATTGCTGCCATTTTTGATTGTCTTTGCATTATATCTTCATAATCCATCAACTCTTTTTTTATTTTAGCAACCTCTTCTTTTAAAGTTTTATTATAATTCTCTAACTTCTTGTTTACTTCTGTTTTTTGTTTTTCTATTTCTAACCTCTCACCTATATCTTTAGAAATAGCCATAATATAGTCTCTACCCCTATAGCTTTTAAAAATCAAAGAGGTTTCCACATACACATAACTTCCATTTTTAGTCTTATATTTACCATAAGTTATAAGATTTTTAGTATTTTGTATCTCTTTAAATACCTCAGGAATCTCTTTTGATTCTAAAATAGCTGTTCGTAAATCAGAAATTTTAATACTCTTTAACTCTTCATTTGTATATCCAAGTGTCTTACAAACCTTCTCATTTGCAAACTCTATAAAATGAGTCTCATAATCTACTAAAAAAACCATATCACTTGACTCTTTTATAAATTCAAAATATAGATTTATTTTTTCATCTTGTAGTATTTTTTGTGAGTTGTCAGAAACATAAGATATGAGGTGATCTTTTCCATTTATATCAACAATTCTAGAGTTTATTTTCACAGGAAAAACTAATCCATCTTTTGTTTTGTGTTCTGATTCTATGGTAGTTGGATTTTCTTTATTTTTTTGAAACTCTTTAAACTTCTCAAAAAACAACTCTTTATTATTTTTAATATCAACATCCCAAACATTTAATTGCATCATCTCTTTTCTTGAATAGCCTAAGCTCTTACATGCTGTACTATTTGCAAATAGTATTCTACCTGTGTAAGAGATTAGATATATAGCTTCATTTGCTAACTCTAATGATGTTTTTAAAAGATATTGAATATTATTTCTTTTTATTCTAGCCACTTGCTAACCAACTTATGTTTTTGTTATTTTTATATAATTATAGCAAAGTCTAGTTTATATACAAATTCTGTCATTGGTTTGTAACTTATAAATGCTAAGATTTTCTTATGAAAGATAAAGTATATGTATTAGACACAAACATAATATTGCAAAATATTCAAAATCTTAATAAAATTTCTGATAAAAAAACAAATACAATAATAATCCCAGAAACAGTACTATTAGAACTTGAAGACAAGAAAAAGCTGACAAATGAGTTAGGTTTTTACTCTAGAGAATTTGCAAGATTACTAGCAAAGATGAAGATAAAAGAGGTTGATTATAAAACAGGTTATAAAGTTGTAAAATTTTACAATGATGATTTAGATTTGCATATAATCTCAAAAGATACCTATGAAACAGAAATTGAACAAGTGCATATAAGTGAAAGCAACGATAAAAGAATAATTGAGGTTGCATCCATA
Organism: Arcobacteraceae bacterium; assembly: GCA_041694355.1. Taxonomy (GTDB): domain Bacteria; phylum Campylobacterota; class Campylobacteria; order Campylobacterales; family Arcobacteraceae; genus Arcobacter_B. The sequence continues at coordinate 19,223 of JASMTK010000012.1, forward strand.
GCACAGGAGTATTACAAAGGCTATCAAGCTATTTTCTTATCACTTGATGTTTATGCAAGAACATTTGCTCTTTTTAAAGGTATAAAAACTGAAACTTTACATGAAGATAAATCAACAGTACCAAACTTTGAGTTTTTAAAAAAACTAGAATTAGATTCATCTTGTTTTAACAGTTTAGAAAAAAAAGATATTTTATCAATAGACAAAGAGTATACACCTCAAAACTTCTCTTATAATTTTGAAAGTTCTGATGGGAATTGTACTTTTGCTATTGTTTACAACAATAAACTTGACTTACTAAAAGAGTCAGATTTTAAAAATCTAAATATAAAACCAGTAAATCTAAAACAGAAGCTTTTTACAAAAGCTATTTTATCAAATATGTATGATTTATTAGTAATAGATGCAAAAGCTGGTAGTGGTAAAACACTTATGTCATTAGCTAGTGCTATGAGACTTATAGATTTAGGAGCATATGATAAGATTGTTTATGTTAGAAACTCTATAGAGTCACTTGATAAGGGTGCTGATGTGGGTTACCTAGCTGGAAATGATGAAAAATTTAGAGTTTACAATATGGCTTTATATGATACATTAGAGTTTATTGCAAAAAAACAACTTAAAAAAAGTGAAAATAGAGAGAACCAAGAATCAATAGAATCAAAAATCAATGAGATGCAATCTAAGTATTGTATTGAAACATTATGGCCAGGAGAAGCAAGAGGTAGAACACTATCTGGTGCTATTGTGATAATGGATGAATGGCAAAATAGTTCAGAAAAAACTACGCAATTAATTCTATCAAGACTTGATGAATCTTGTATGGCTATTGTAATTGGTTCAAATCGTCAAATCGATAATTTATATTTAAATAAATATAATAATGGTCTAACAACTTTACTTAAACAAACTAAAGTTAAACATGATGAACTTAAGATGTTTGCTATTGAGTTAGATAAAGCTGTTAGAGGTAAATTTGCACAATTTACAGAAAGAATTTTTGAAAAGAAAAACAATAACAACTAAGGAATAAAAAATACAAAATAGATTAATAAATGACACAATTTATAGTCACATAGAATATACAAAGCTTGAAGATAAAATTCTTCAAACAAAAACAGTTAATAGATTACAGTTTATAACTCAAAATGCATTAGCATATTTCTCTTATCCATCAATTACGACTAAGAGATTTATACACTCTTTAGGGACAATGCATTTAGCTTCATTTATGTTTAAAAACTCTCTTTTAAATGCAAACAAAAGCGCTAAAAACTCTTTCTTGGATGAACTAAAAGAGGTGATTTATAAAATAATAAAAGAGGATAATTTAAAACTTGATTTAAAAGATATGGAGTATTTTGATAATAAAGCTTTATATCAATTTAATATCCCAACGAAATCAAAATCCCATAGAGCAGCATACTGTATTGTTTTACAAACTATTAGAATAGTAGGTTTGCTTCACGATGTGGGTCATTTACCTTTTTCTCACCAAATAGAATATGCCTTAAAAAAAGTTTACTATAAAATCATAGAAAAAGAGAAAAACAATGAAGCACTTTTAGGAAGAGAAGTAGAGTTTAAAAATACTTATGAAGAGATTACAGATTTTACAAACAATGTACTTCACGAAGCAATAGGAAATGAACTTTTAAAATTATTATTTAGATATGAATTAAAAGATTTAATCAAGAAAAATGTAGATAAAGAGTACATAAAACTTATTGAAAGACTATCTTTACTTATACTTGAAGAAGAGACTTACAACGGCTTTGATTTTAAGGTTTTACATAATTACATTGATAGTACAGTAGATGCAGATAGATTAGATTATGTAAATAGAGATATGTTAGCAAGTGGTTATATAACAGGTCCAAGTGATCATATCAGAATCACGAAACAGACAGTTTTAGTAAAACATAATGATAAATTTGTATTAAGCTTTTTTGATATGGCACTGATTGATATTGAGCATATGTTAGAAATGAGATTTAATCTTTATAAAAAAGTTATCTATAATCATGGAATTGCTAAAACAGATGCACTTTTAGAAAATGTGGTTCAATATCTTTCAAATAACTATTTTAACAATAGAATTAATTCTGCAAATGGTGAAGATAATATCTCAATGCTTTGGAACTTTAAAAAAGATGATACTGAAAGAGAGTTAGATACTATTTCTTTACTAGATGAGAACTGGCTAATCTCACTTTTCAAAAAAGAGTATTTTTTTATAAAAGAGAAACAAAAACAAACAGCTAGAGATAAAAAATACCTTTATTGCTTTGAAGAGGTTTTATTTGGGAAAAGAAGGTTTAAATCCCACTGGAAAAACCTAAATGAATTCTATAAAGAGTTGGGGTTTGAAACGGTACAAAGATATAAGTTTAGAGAGAGTTTTGGATATATTACAGAACATAGAGCAAAAGTTCTTCAAAAAGAGCTTGATGAGTTTACTAAAAGATGGGAAGATAAAAAAGAGGATATTTTCTTTACATATCAGATTGTATCATTTAAGATTGGTATTCAAAAAGACTTTTGTTTATTTGATGGTGAAAACCTAATAAACATCGATGAAGTGTCAACTTTAAGAAAAAGACTTAAACACTCGATGCTAAATACTGTTCCTTTTTATATTTACTCAAATAAGAAAAACCTAAATGAAAAAATGAAAAAAGAGTTAAAAGAGATTATTTTAAAAATCTTCTCTTAATTCTTTAAAGAAGTTTTGATAAAATTCACCAAAAAATAAAGAGAGTTTATGATTTTAGGTGATTGTCCCTATTGTTCAGGAAAAGTTTTATCAAAAAATATAAATGTAAATGGTAAAAAAGTTAAGTTATATAGCTGTGAAAATTCAAAAAAAGAGTATGATGAAAGTGAACAGTACGTTTTTTCAGCAGACTCAACTTGTAGATTTAGAGTCTATTCAAATGCTTTTAAAAGATGGAATAAAAGAAGTTTTAGTGAAAATGAGATGAAAAGACTTTTAAGAGAGCAGCAAGCTGTTGTAAGACTTCACGGTAGAAAAGGTACAAGTGAGTATTTCAAATATGTAATTCCCCATGAAGAGTATGGAGTATCTATACTTTGGGAAGAAGAAGTAGAAGAGCAAGACACCTTTTAAAACAGGTGTCCAAAATGCTCTTTTTTTGTATTTATATAATTTTCGTTGTATTCATTCAACTGGGTTATAGCTGGAATCCTCTTTACTATTGTAACTCCAATTGACTCAACAAAATTGATTTTCTCAGGATTATTTGTGATTAACTTTAGTTGTTTTATATCTAAGTCATTTAAAATATACTCAACTATACTATAATCTCTTTCATCCTCTTTAAAGCCTAATTCAATATTAGCTTCAACTGTATTTCTTCCTTGGTCTTGTAAAGCATAGGCATTTACTTTATTTAACAATCCAATATTTCTACCTTCTTGACGATGATAAATAACTAAACCACCCTCATTTGAGATAAAATCTAACGCTAAATTTAGTTGATTTTGACAATCACACTTTAAACTACCAAGTGCATCACCTGTAAGACATTCGCTATGAATTCTAACATAAGGAGCTTCTAATTTTTCAAATCCATCACTCATAATTGCTAAATGTTCTTGTTCATTTTGCTTATATGCTTTAATATAAAATTTACCATGTTTAGATGGAAGTTTTGCAATATTTGATTTTAATATTTCCATAATCTATTCTCATTTATAATTTTGCAACAAAGTTGCAATTATTAATTATATAGATTTTTTCTTAAATAAGAGTAAAAGTATCCTGTTTAGAAGAGTTTTAAAAGAGAGGTAGACTCTCTTTTAATTAATCATTTCTAGAAGTTGTTTCTAATAAGTGGTATCCAAACTGTGTTTGTACTGGTCCATGAACTACATTTAATTCATCATTAAACACTACTTTATCAAACTCTGGAACCATTTGACCTTGAAAAAATGTACCTAAATCTCCACCTTGTGCACCTGATGGACATTTTGAATACTCTTTTGCTAAATCTTCAAATTTTTCACCATTTTCAATTCTTTGTTTTAATTCATTACATTGTTCTTCTGTTTCAACTAATAAGTGTCTTGCACTTGCTGATTTCATATTTATCCTTTATATTTTTTAAAAACAGAAGTCTATCATAATCTAATTAAAAAATTCTATAGCATTCTTACCCTGTTTTTTAGCAGCATACATAGCTGTATCAGCCTGCTTTATAATCTGTTTTGGATTTATTGAAGCATCTTTGAATAGAGTAACTCCAATACTTGGTGTTGATATATTTTTGTGACCATTTATCTCTTTTATATCATTTAAAGAGTCTTTTACTTTACTTGCTAAAACCTCTAAGTTTTCTTTTGCCTCTTTTGAATCACTTGCGATACAATCAACTAGTATAATAAACTCATCCCCACCAATTCTAGCTATGGTATCCTCTTCTCTTACAGTCTCTTTTAACTTTTGTGCAACCATAAAAAGAAGTTTATCTCCAATATCATGTCCTAAAGTGTCATTTATAGCTTTAAAGTTATCCAAATCAATAAATATTAATCCACCAACAACATTATGTCTTACTGTTTTTGTAATTGCATGTTCTATTCTATCAAGTAGTAAAAGTCTATTTGGTAATCCTGTTAGATTATCATGTGTTGCTTGATACTCTAATACCTTTTGTCTATCTATTTGCTCACTAATATCTATGTATTGACCCAAATAGTGCGTGATATTACCCTCTGCATCTTTTATAGCAGTAATTGTTGCCCTTAAAGGAATTTTTTGCTTACTTTTCTTGGTATTATATATTTCACCACTCCAAGCACCATAACTTAAAAGTTCACTCCACATATTTTCATAAAATCTTCTATCTTGATGCTTAGATTTAAACATACTAGGTCTTCTTCCAATAACCTCTTCTTTTGCATATCCCATAACTTTACAAAATGCATTATTTGCATTAATTATAAAAGAATCCCTATCCGTAATAATCATAGGCTCATTTGATTCAAAGGCATAGGATGCTAGTTTTAATTCACTCTCCTGCTCTTTTCTATTCTTTTCATAATCAATTTTTTCTAAAGCATGAGTCATATCATTTATCATCTTTTCAAACAGTATCTCTATCTCTTCATCAAAAAAGTGACTTTCATTTGAGTATAAAACTAAAACTGAAACAATTTTATCAAACTTCTTAATAGGAAATGCAGCTGCTGATTTGATATTGAATTCATCTGCAATATCAGATATAAAAGAGCTATCATCTTCATCATAATCATATACAATAACGTCTTGTTTAGTATCAAGTACCTTTGTAACTAAATTCCCTCTATATTTTTCACTTTTAAATCTCTCATCAAGGATATTTTTTAACTCACCTTGCTGTGAAATAAGATTGAAACTTTTATCTTTTTTAATCTTATAAATAAATGCATATGACATTTTATGGTTTTGTGATATTAACTTACATATTTTACTAAACAATATTTTTTCATCATCAATTTTCAACAAAAACTTATTAGTTCTATTTAAAAGTTTATAAACCTCTTGTTGTTTTTTAATCTTTGTAAAACTCTTTTGTTCATTTAAAATAATACTTCTTAAAACAAATAACAGACTAATCAAAGTAGCAAAAGAGACTAAAAGAAAAGTAAGACTTAATATCTGAGCTATATATGCATCTCTTTGTAACTCTTTTGAGTATTTTGCGATTCTTTTTAGTAAATAATCATACACTCTATTTAGTGATTCATTTTTTAAAGAAGACAACTCCCACCACTTATCTAATGAAACTTTTGGTAGTTTATTATCTCTTATTCTTTTTTCAATTTGTTCAATCTTATTAGTTAAATCGTAAGGTAGTTCTTGGTTATATTTATTTGTTTCATTTAAATTTGCTTTTAATAAAAACTGTTTTTTATTAATTTTTTCTAAAACATCTCTTCTTTCTATCTCTTTAATAAGTTCTAAGTTTATGTTTGAAGATAGTATTGCTTTAGATACTAAAAGCTGTTTTAAAGAGGAGTTCTCTTTTTGTTCTAATAAATTTATTAAGTATGAAAATTTATTGTTAAAGTTTGTTGCACTTTCAATTGGCTTTAAATCATGTATTGTACCAATTAAGTTTTCAACAATTGATTCATACTCATAAAAGAAGTTAAACTTATGTTTTTCACTCTTACTTAGTATATCTTCTCTTATATCCTTTATCCTACGAAAGTTAAGCTGTATATCTTTGATTGATTTATTAAAGTGAGTTTGAATATCTATTTTCAAACTTTTATCTAAATATTTACTATAGTATTTGTTTGTTTTTAATATCTGTTTTTCTAACTCTTTTTTATTTATCTTGTTTTGATTATAGATTAAAGCTAAGCTTCGCTCTTTTTGTAGAGTATTTATAAAACTTTGCGTAATTTGAGTGTATTCTAGGTTTTTCTCTACATTAGTCAATTCACTTAAAGTTCGAATTTTCTCATAAACTAATACTGTACTAAAATAGAGCATTCCAATAGCAGGAAGAGTAAATACTAGTATTATTTTAAGAAATAATGTATTTTTTAATAAAAAAAACTTTATTAGTCTATTTAGCATTTGTTCCTTCCCTTTAATCTTCTATTATATTTCAAATTTCCTAAAATACAAATAATAAACATTATTAAATGAGAGTTGAATGACTGTTTATTACTTTTTGAAAACCCTAAAAAACTTCTTTTTAATTCTATTTTTTCTAAGACCATTGTATGCTTTAGATAGAACCTCTTTTTTAACAGCCACATAAGTACAAAAATCATAAGAAGTGATTTTTCCTATATCATTTTTATCAAGCCCTAACCCAGCTGTTAATGCACCTAAAATATCACCAGGTCTTAACTTCTGTTTTTTACCGCCATTTATATATAAAACCCTAAATTCACTATCTATTTCAAACTCATCATTTGCTTTTATATCGTCAAGTTTTCTAATAGACAAATCATCAAAAATCTCTTTTAATATCTCAACTTTATCAAAGTCTCTATTTTCATAAAAAGAGATAGCAACTCCACCTTTCCCTGCTCTAGCTGTTCTTCCTATTCTATGAGTATGAACTTTTTCATCTTTTGCTAAATCATAGTTTATAACTAAATCAATATCATCTATATGTAAACCTCTTGAAGCAACATCTGTAGCTATTAATACAGGATAAGATTTACTTGAAAATAGTGTTATTATCTCATCTCTTTCTCTTTGCTCTAAATCTGAATGTAATGTAAGTACATCAAGTCCCATATCAAAAAGTTCATCTGCTAACTCTTCACAAGTTATTTTCATATTACAAAAAATCAAAGTTGTTAAGGCTTGTTTCTCTCTTATAATTGAAGAGACAAATGAGGTTTTATTTTTATCTTGTAGATCAAATAACTCTTGTGTTATTTTTGCTTTTTCTTCATTTTTAACTTCAATCTGTACTGGATCAGTTAAAACAAATGAAGCAAGTTGTTTTATATTTTCCTCATAAGTTGCAGAGAACAACATAGTCTGTCTTTTTTTAGGAAGTGCTTCTATGATTTTTGAGATATCATCTAAAAACCCCATATCTAGCATCTTATCTGCTTCATCTAAAACTAATGTATCAAGATCATCAAAAGAGATATTCTCTTCATTTATATGTTGTAAAACTCTTCCTGGTGTTGCTACAATAATATGAGCTCCGTGATACAATGAAGCTACTTGAGGCTTAAAAGGAACTCCACCTGTCAAAGTTAAAACTTTTACATTATGAATATGCCTAGATAACTTTCTAATTTCTTGTGCTATTTGATTTGCTAATTCTCTTGTTGGTGCTAAAACTAAAGATTGAATCCTAAATTTTTTAACATCAAGCTTTGTAACTATAGGAATAGAAAAAGATACAGTTTTTCCAGAGCCTGTTTTTGCCCTTGCAATAATATCTTTATTTTGAAGACTATGTGGTAATGACAGTTCTTGAATCTCTGTCATATTTGTATAATCAAGAGTTTCTAAGTTTTTTAAAAACTCAGTGTTAAGTTTTAATTGTTTAAAAGTAGCTATGTTTTTGCCTTTGTTTTATTTCATTATAACACAAACTAAAAAGATATAGAAGTAAATCTATATCTTTTTGAAATAGTATGAAACTCCAAGCAAAATAACAGCAACAATTCCTAAGCCTATATATTTAAATTCATCTGCAGAACTTAAGATAACTTCACCTGCTGTATATGAAGCATAACCAACTACAACAGCCCATAAAGCTGTTGCAAAAATATTAAAAACTGAGAACTTAACCCCTGAATACTTTGTAAGTCCCATAGCTAGTGGTATTAATGTTTTAATTCCATAAATATATTTTTGGAAGAAAATCACAAAAGAACCGTATCTTCTCATCATTAGATGGGCCATTGCTATTTTTCTACCATACTTTTTCATCATATCTTTTGCATAAGATTTATTTTTTCTAGCTAAGAAGAAGAGGAACTGGTCTCCTAAAAAGTTAGAAACTCCTGCAACAGCAATAGAGATATATAGATTTAAATCTCCCGCATAAGATAAAATACCAGCAAAAACTAAACCAACAAATCCCCCACCAAAGGAATATGCAAATAGTGCTATATATCCCCAGTCTCTAATCAACTCTTCCATTTATACCTCTATATTAAAATACTCGCAAGCTTCACTTGCATCTTCATCATCTAAATCAATTTTTCCATTTTTCAAAGACTCTTTAGCAGTTTTCACAATAAAATCATAAACCTCTTTTCTTACATTATCTATGTCATTTATAACTGCAAAACCACTAAATTGAACTTCATTTTCATAACAAAGAAGAGTACCCTCACAAGTCTCTTCTATAAAATCCGTTATTTGTCTATATGAAATTTCTAAAGCACTTCCATGCCAACCATACTCTTCTAATAAGCTATCTTCAAAAATCTCTACACCATCACTTTGATGATCAAAATATAGCATACTAGTCTTATTTAACTCAATAATTTCTTGCCAATTTGATAAAGGTTTTAAAACACACTTTGTACCTAAAAAACTTGGTTTATACTTATTAAATATTTTAAAAACCATATCTTTTAAATCATTTTTATCAAATTCAGTCTCGTCTAACTTCTCGTTTTTAAAAACCAATATCTTATTTTTTATTTCATCTTCACTATTTAATAGATTTCCATCTAAGTCAATAGCTAAAAAATTAGTTGTAGTTTTCTCGTTTAATTCTTGAATATCAATCTCTATACTTATATCTTTTATATTTACTTTCTTCATATTTATTCCTAAATTAAAGTTTTTGGATTTTATCTAAAAGAGTATTAAACATAAATTTTTAGAGAATTTTTCTATTTTTTACAACTCTTAAAGTTTAGTTATATATAATGGTTCCTATATTTACAAAAAGGTTATTTTTGTCTTTTAAAGGTTATATTTACAATTTTTTATATAAAAGCAATGTAAAAACTCTATTTTTAATAGATATTCTTTATATGAAAGATATTAATGCAATTTATAGATTCAATAATGGTGATTATATAATCGCTCAGCTAAAATCGCTTCTTAAAAAGAAGATAATAAAACTTATAAAGAAAAAACTTAGAAAAAAGTGTTTAATTCATACAAATAATTTACATGCTGATGTATTCGCTATTACTGTATATGAAAATTTAACCCAAGATGAAATACTTACTGTAAAAGACTTGATTTTTAAAAAGATTATAAACCATAATTTTCTTTTAAAAAACAAACAAAACTCTATAAATCTTGATGTAACAATTGGATGTTCTAAATCAAGAGATAATATGATTAGAATCTATGCGGAAAAAGCCTTATACAATGCAAAATTAAATGGAATTCATTATGCTTATTATGACTCAAAACTTTATGATAGTGAAAATATAAATGAAAGCATTTTAGAAATACTAAACTACAATATTTCAAATAACTTAGTAGAACCCTTCTTTCAACCAATCATAGATACAAAAACTGAAGAGGTTGAAAAATATGAAGCCTTAATGAGAATATATGATAAAGAGGGAAATATCCTCTCCCCTTTTGTTTATATTCACAAAGCGAAGAAAGCAAGACTTTATACTAAATTAATGGAAATTTTAATAACTAAAGTTGTTGAATATATAAAAGAGTATAAAATCAATGTAAGTATTAACCTTGATTATACTGATATTTTAAACCCCTACTTTAAAAAATCACTACTTGCTAAAATAAATACAAATAAAATAGGAAAGTATCTAACTATTGAGATTTTAGAGGGTGAAAGAATTTCAAACTATGACATGGTAAATGATTTTATAAAAGCTTTGAGAAAATATGATGTAAAAATAGCTATTGATGATTTTGGTACAGGATTTTCAAACTATGAGTATATTCTTAGTTTAGATATTGACTATATCAAAATTGATGGCTCTTTAATCAAAAAAATAGATGAGGATATATACCTAAACCTTGTAAAAAGTATAGTTTTGTTTAGTAAGCAACAAGATATAAAAATAGTTGCAGAGTTTGTAAGTGATTTGAAGATATTAAGATATGTTAATGCTATAGGTATTGATTATGCTCAAGGATTCTATTTAGGTAAACCACAAAGTATTGAGACGATTTTTGGAGAAATAAATGAAAAAAGAACTTAGAAAAGTTACAAACCTAACAATAAATGAACTTTTAAACAATGAAATAATAATGCCATCAGTATATTTTGAAAGGTTCAATAAAAATGCTAGAACTTTAAATGTAAATTTAGAAGATAAAAACTTCAATAAAGAGTTGAATCAAACTTTAATAGATGATTTTAACTCTATTGAAAGTTACATCTCTACTATTAAAGATGGAGCAAGTGATATTAAAAAAGCTGCAAATGAGACAAAAATAGCTTTAGAAAACAATGATACAGATACACTAACTGCAATATATAAACAAATGGACAGCTTAGAAAAAGAGATAGAGGATTTAAATCACAAAATATTGCTTGATGATTTAACAAATGTTTATAATAGAAAATGGCTATATAATAGCTTTTTAGATAAAGACTCAAGGTTTCAATCAAGTGGACTAGTAAGTATTATTGATATGGTTGATTATAACTATGTAAATAAAGAGTATGGTGAATTAATAGCAAATAATCTATTGATTTTTATTACAAATTTTATAAAAAACCACCTTGAAGATGAAAAATGTAAATTTAAAATGGCTAGATTTTTAACTGAAAAATTCTTTATTTTTATAGAGGGTGAAGATAAAAAAGCTGTTAAAAGTATTATTAACAATATCAAAAGACTTTTAGAAAATAGTACACTAAAAAGTAAATCAGGACTTATTATAAAAGCTAATTTTGAATTTCATATTGAAGCATACAAAAATAATCAAGACTCAAAAGAGTTATTTGAAACTCTTTTAAATCAATAAAAACTACTATAAAACTCTCTTGTAAGTTCTTGGGCTTCTTGTAAACTTATAGGTTTAAATAGTACTTGTGTTTTTGGTTTTGCTTGGGCAAGTTTAAAACAATCAATTCCTAAAACACTACCTATTTTTGGATAACCTCCAATAGTTTGTCTATCTTTTAACAAAATTATTGGTTGTCCATCACTTGGAATTTGTATAGCACCAAAGCTAATTCCTTCTGAAACTATGCCATTAATATCACAACTTATTGCTTCACCTTTTAGTTTACATCCCATTCTATTAAATTCATTTGTAATTTCATAAGAAGAAGAGAAAAACTTATCTTTTTGCTCTTTAGAAAACTTATCTTCTTGATAAGCAAGAATTACTCTTAACTCTAGTTTATCACTGTAAGTTGGAAGATATTTAGACTTTAATCTTGACGTGTGATAATGAAACTGCTCCTTAAAAGGTAAAATCTGCCCTTTTTTAAGCCTATCTCCATCTATTCCACCAAGGGACTCTTTTAGGGTTGTTGAGTTACTTTTAAACTCTTTTTGAATATCAAACCCCTCTTTTACAGCTAGATATACCCTAAGACCAGCTTTTATTTTCCCAATTTTTAATAAATCACCTTTTTTAATATTAAAAGTTCGCCAAATTTGTTTTTCTTGATTATTTATAAAAAACTCACAATTAGCACCTGTAATAGCTATTTGTGTAGAGGCTAAAGCTTTAAACTCCACATTTGAAAAAGCAATCTCTATAATATTTGTATCTAAACTATTATTTAGAAGTAAATTTGCGATATTGTAAGCATACTCATCCATTACTCCTGAGTTTGTAACTCCAATATTACTAAAACCAAATCTACCTTTATCTTGTATTGTGGCAAAAATAGGATTGTTTAATATTTCTAAACTCATATTTGACCACCTTGATTTAAAAACTCTTGCTTTGTAATAGGATTAAATTTTACTTTATCACCAACTTTTAAAGGGGATAAACTCTCTAAATTTTTATCAAAAAAGTTAAATGCACTTCTACCTATAATATTCCAACCACCTGGACTAGCTTGTGGATAAACTGCTGTTTGTGTATCTGCAATAGATACAGAACCTTTAGGTATTTGCTTTCTTGGACTACTTAATCTTGGCATTGCTATTTTTTCATCTACACTAGCAAGATATGCAAAGCCTGGTAGAAAACCAATTGCATAAACATCATAAAGTTTATTCGAGTGTAGATGTATAATCTCATCAATATTTAAATTTGTTTTATGTGATATATCATCTAAATCTAGCCCAACATCAACTCCATAATACACATCAACAGTTACAATTTTTTCTTCAAGTTGTTCGCTTTTATCTAAGTTTATAGACTCTTGTAAATACTTTTTTAAATCTTCAAAATTATACTTTAAAATATCATAGGTAATAAATATTGAGGTATATGAGGGAACTATCTCTATAATTCCCTCATCATTTAAAGCTTTGATACAGTGGTATGCTTTTTTTACACTATTTGCTGTCTCTTTTGATATAGTGTCAGAAAAATAGATTATTAATGAATCAACAGATGCAACTTTTATTTGCATTAATACATTGCCTTTCTTAAAAGCTTGATAAACTCCAATGCCTTGTCATTGTCACCATGAACACAAATAGTATCAACAGCCATAAAAAGTTTTTTCCCTGTTACACTATATAAATAACCACTATTTTTTAAAGTACCTATTCTCTCTGCAACATCTAGTTCATCATGAATAACAGCATTTTGTCTTGATCTTGGAACAAGTGTTCCATCATCATTATAGTTTCTATCTGCAAATACTTCATATACAACATTAATACCATATAAAAGTGCAGTATGTTTATAAGCTTCATTTTTTGGTCCTGATAAAATCATAATTTTTATATTTTTATCAAAATCTGCAATTGCACTTACAATCGCTTTATAAATATTCTCATCTCTCATCATATCATTATATAATGCACCGTGAGGTTTAACATATGATATAGCTGTTTTATTTGCTTTACAAAATGCATTTAATGCACCTAATTGATACAGTACAATGGACTTTATCTCTTCTAAAGAGCACTGCATAGTTCTTCTACCAAAGCCTACTAAGTCTTGATATGCTGGATGTGCACCTATTGTTACGTTATTTTGTTTTGCTAGTTTAACTGATTTATTCATAGTTACTGCATCACTTGCGTGGAAGCCACAAGCAAGATTAGCCATATCAATATATGGCATAACTTGCTCATCTAAACCCATCTTCCAAATACCAAAACTCTCACCCATATCACAGTTTAATCTTATAGTCATTTCGTTACCTTGCATTGAAATTCCTTTATTTTACCATAACTAATACTAGATATTTATAATCTATTTAATCATCTGATCAGGTAAGAAAAATACAATCTCAGGGAACAATGTAATTAAAACTACAGTTATAATCATCAAAATAAAAAATGGGAATGTAGCTTTTAAAATTGTTTGTATTTTTTCATTACTAATGCTTTGAATCACAAATAGTGAAAACCCAACAGGAGGTGTGATTTGTGCCATCTCAACCATAAATACTAAAAATACACCAAACCACAATGGATCAAAACCTGCTAAAACAACTATAGGTAATACAATAGGAAGGGTCATAACAACAATAGAAATTGCCTCTAATATCATTCCTAGAATGATATACATAATACCAATAAGTAAAATCAACATCATTGGAGTTAAGCCTAAACCTGTTATAAACTCACTCATAGCTCTTGCAATTCCTAAAAATCCAATAACTTGTGATAAAAACACTGCTCCTGCTATAATAAACCCAATCATTGCAGATGTTTTTACAGAGTTAAAAAGTGCATTTTTTAAAATCTCTAAAGAGATTGATTTAAAGTATGTAGCTAAAATCAAACTTCCAAGTACACCTAAAGCAGCTGCTTCAGTTGGTGTAGCAAACCCACCATAAATAGAACCTAAAACTAAACCTATTAATGAAAATATAGGAGCTAAATCTTTAAAAGAGTTAAGCTTATCTTTAAAGGTAAAAGTCTCTTTTTCTTGTGGTAAAATAGATGGATCTACTTTTGCTTTATACATAATATAAAATGAATACAATGAGGCTAAAAGCAGTCCAGGAATAAGACCAGCTACAAAAAGTTTACCAATAGAAACGTCAGATAAAACTCCATAAATAATCATAATTAGTGAGGGTGGAATCAAATAACCTAAAGTACCCGAACCAGCTAATGAACCCATTGCTAAATACTTTGAGTAACCTCTTGATTTTAACTCATCTAATGTGATTTTACCAACAGTTGCAGTCGTAGCAGCACTTGAACCTGATACAGCAGCAAATAGTGAACAAGCAGCAACATTTACGTGAAGTAGTCCACCTGGGATATAAGATAACCAAGGTTTTAAACCATTTAATAATCTAGTTGAAATAGACGACTTATATAAAATCTCACCCATTAAAATAAACATTGGCAATGCAGCCAATGACCAAGAGTTTAGAGCATCATATAAAGATGAAGCTAATAAATCACCAACCTTATCATATACACTTAACACTGGCGGTAAGTTATGATCAAATAGAAGCATTCCAATAACACCTGTAAGCATTAGTGAAACACCTATCCATAGTGATGATAACAATAAAACGAACATTATTGCTATTAAAATAACTGATAGTAGTAATGGATCACTTATCATCAGAAAATCCTTTAAAAATAAAAACTAATATAGCTAGCATAAATAGAATTATTCCTATTGGCATAGCTAATTGTGTAAGGTATAATGGTGTTTCAGAAACATTTTCAGATAACATATTTAAATCGTATGAATCATATGTATATAAAATAGTTCTATATAAAGTAAAAGCTAAAACTGCTAAAGTAATAATTGCTGCAACAATATCAATCTTTTTGTTAGCTTTTTTTGATAATCTTGAAGTAATTATGTTAATTCTAATATGACCATCTTTTGAAAATGTATAACCTAAAGCTAAAAAAATTGAAGCAAGGTATAGATATCCACTATACTCATCGGCAATCATTGTTGATGTATCAAAAAAAGATCTTAAAAAAATCTCTACTAAGATTAAAACTACTAAAGAAACAATGGCTAATCCACCAAGATAAGCTCCCAGTTTGGTAAGCTTATCTAAAAAATTAAAGATAGTATTCATCAAGAACTACTTTCTATACTCTTTGAATATATCTTTAATTTGTGAATTTGCATCTTTTAGGTAGTTTTCTAAAAGATTGTTAGCCATTTTATCTAACTCTTTTTTTAACTCTTTATTTGCTTCACTAACTTTTACACCATTGTCTTTTAATGCTTTTAATGCTACTTTATCTTCTTGTTTTGCAGCTTCCCATTGTAACTTTTCAATCTCTTTTGAAGCTTTTAATACAGCTTTTTGTTGAGACTTATCTAATGAATTCCAGTAATCTAAGTTGATTGTAACTGCTTGTAAAGGATATGCATAATTTATTTTTGTATAGTGACTTAAAACTTCCCAGAATTTCCCATCTTTTCCAGATGCTGATGAAGTTACAACAGAATCAACCATACCAGTTCTTAATGAAGAGTAAACCTCAGCCCAAGGTAATGCAACAGCATTTCCACCTGCTTGATTTACAAATGCAGCTGAGTTTTTATCATAAGTTCTTGTTTTAACACCCTCAAAATCTTCAATAGAGTTAATCTCTTTTTTCGAATAAAAACCTGAAGCTGGCCAAGTTACAGAGTAAAGTAGTTTTTGGTTCCATTTTGTAGCTGTTTTCTCATAAGCAGGTTTTGCTATTTGATATAATTTATAAGCATCATCATAAGACTTAGCAATAAATGGTAGTGCAGAAATACCAAATACCTTACCTCCACCAGATGTAAAAGGAATAAACATATCTGTCATTGCAACAGTAGCATCTTTAACTGCTTTTAATGGGTTACCTTTGATTAAAGCACTACCAGGGTGTACAGTAATATCTACACTACCATTTGAATAATCTTCAACTAATTTTGCAAATTTTTGAGCACCTTGTGTATGGAAGTTATTTGCACCATATTTTGCATTTAAATCCATTTTGATGTTCCCAGCTAATGCAACACTAGCTAATGAAGCAATTAGTAAACTTTTCTTTAACATTTCGACTCCTTAGTTATTTTATATAAGGAATCGTAAAATAATCAAGTGAGTTTAAAGTGAGTTTTTAAGTTTGTAACCCTCTTGTGGCTTATTTGTGATAATATCAATAGGTAATCTTTGACGGAACTCTTTGATAAAGGTTTTAAGTGCTGAAAGACTCATTGACTTATCTCTCCACAAATACTCCTCAATTAAGTCATAAGTCACAACCCTATTCCTATTTTTGTGAAGCAAAATTAAAAAATCTTTATCACGTTTCCTCAAAGGTATAATCTCACTTTTGTATATTAATTCATATTGAGTCATATCAAAAAATAGCTCTTCACTAAAGTTTAAAACCTCATTTAATCTATTTCCAAAAGCTTTGACTATTCCATTTAAAAGTGATTCTGAATTTACAGGTTTTAAGATGTATTGATTTATATTTAGATTGATTAAGTCTAAAAGATACTCTTCATTTGAGTATGCAGTAATCATCACAATTAAAGTATCTAAGTCCTCTTCTCTAATATCTTTAACCATTGAAATTCCATTTTCATTTGGCATTTCTATATCACTTAAAATTACATCAGGTTTATAATCACAATATAAGTAGTATCCATCTTGTGCATTTGAAGCTTCATATACCTCTTTAAAGTAGTATTTTAATGTATTTACCAATCTTTTTCTAATACCATCTTCATCTTCAACACAAAGAATAGTAAACTTTTCTAACTGTTTTATCTCTTTTTCCATACTTAAGCCTTATTTTAAATGCAGGTGTATTTTATAAAAATAAGGCTAAGATATGATTAAGTCACTTTTAGAAATTCTAAAAACTTTTTTAAATAGTAGTAAGAGATATGTCCTTGCATCTTCTCATACATAATCATATAAGCTTCATATTTATCAAGTTTCTCTTTATATGTTCTTTTTGTAGTTAGGGCATTAAAAATATCACAAATAGCTAAAATCTTTGCAAACTCATCAATTTCATTTGCTTTTAAACCATAAGGATAACCTGAACCATCACATTTTTCATGATGCTGTTCAACAATTTTTATCAATCTTGTATTTGTCTCACCTTGCTCTTTTAAAATATCAACTGAGTGTTTTGGATGAGACTTTACTATTTCAAACTCTTCTTTAGTAAGTTTTCCATTTTTACAAATAATATCCTTGCTAACTCTTCTTTTTCCCAAATCATGTAGTAAAGCAGCTTTTCCTAAAGTCTTTAAATCTTTTTTAGGAAGCTTTAAATAACATCCAAACCCTAATGCGTATGTTGCAACATCAATACAATGAGTTGAAGTATAATAGTCATAAGATACAACTTTTAGAAGTGATTTTATTGCTAGTTCGTCTTTTAGAATAAACTCTATTTTAGATGTTAAGATATTATCAACACTTTTTAAGGCCTCAGGAGTAACCTCATCTTCAAAAAGATTTCGAACAGTCTCCTTTGCTAAATCCTTTATCAAAGTTGCTTTAACTTCTGATGAAAAAGAGTCATTATTGACAATATCTGACATAAGATTTTCAATATCTGCTTGATATTTAATCTTATCCTTTGTATTTATAAAAACTTGTGTTAACTCTTCTTTTTGATAAAAATCACAAGTGGTTTTATCATACTTTGAATTTTTATCAACTAAAACGGTGAAACTTTTATTATTGATTTTTGCATAAATTGGATAATCAAACTCTTCTTTTAACTCTAAGAAGCTTTTTGGTACTCCAAATACATACTGTTTTGAACTCTCTGCCATAATTAAACTAACACCTCTTTATAATTTTAATATTATAATATTACTAGAAAAAAGTATCACAAAAGTATCATTTTATACTTTTTAGTCAAAAGGTAAGACAATCAAAAAGCAAGCTCCTATAGAATTATTTTCCACTGAAATTTCTCCATTCATATTCTTTTCTATAATCATTTTTGCCATATAAAGTCCTAACCCTGTACCTTTTGAAGCACTTTTTGTAGTAAAGTATGGCTCAAATATCAAATCAATATGTTGAGGATTAACTCCGCCTGCATTATCTTGTACATAGATCAATGCATTTTTACCCTCTTTGCTAACTTTCACATCAATTTTTGGATTTGAAATATCTCTTTGAATCAATGCATCTTTTGCATTTGAGATTAGATTTAACATCACTTGGGCAAACTCTCTTTCATATCCATGAATTAAGCTATTAAAACTCACCTTTTTATTTATTTTGATACCAAAACTTTTCAATGATGCATCTACTAATGTTATGGCTTCATTACAAGCATCATCAATATAAAAATCAACTTTCTTCTTATCAGGTTTAAAAAAGTTTCTAAAATCCTCAATTGTATTTGACATAAACTGAATCTGCTTATTTGATTCATCAACTGTCTCTTTTATCATTTCACTTGTGACTTTATTGAATTTATTTGCTGTTTCAAGTTCCATTAATACACCAGAAACCTCACTTAGAGGCTGTCTCCACTGATGAGCAATCATACTAAGCATTGCACCCATTCTAGCTAGTCTTGATTGGTGAAGCATTGCCCTATCTTTTTTCTTAACCTCTTTAATAGCTTTTTGTACTTTCAACTCTAGGTTTTTGTTTAAATCCTCTAATAAATACTCTTTCTTCTTAACACTCATTTGATATTGTGCAAATACTTGCGTGATTTTTTTAGACATTATAAAAGATAGAAATCCAATAAATAAAATCACTAAAAAAGCAATGGTTACAACTAACTCAATATGCTTATTAATTCTTTGTTGTAGCTGCTTTTTATTTTCTAAAATTGATTTTTCAATATCATCTATATATAAACCTGCACCTATAACCCAATTATACTTTTCATAAAGTCTAAAAAAGCCAAGTTTCTTAGATGCTTTTATCTCATTTGGCTTTTGCCAATAATACTCTATAAAAACACCATCTGGTTTTTTTACAGTTTTATCAATAAACTCTTTTGTGATAAAAGTACCCATTGCATCTTTTAAGTCAATATCATAAGTGTTTAAACTATCTTGTCTAAAAGGGTGAGCTCTTAAATAGTACTTTGTATCGTGTATCCAAATATATCCATGTTTTTCATATCTTATTGTCTCTGTGAATTTTAGTATCTCTTTTTTTAACTCTTTTTGAGATAGTTTTTTATTTCTTTTTACATGGTGCTTTATGTAATTTATTATGTAGTTAACTTCTTTTTTCAAGATATTTTTTTGTTTGTTTAAGTATGCTTTCTCAACTGCTTTACTCTCTGATTCGAAATAGTTGTTTTGATTTTCAATAAAAAAGTAGATTGTAAAAAAAGCAATAAGTATTACAGTTACAATTGGGGTTAATATAATAAGTTTTGGTATATTTTTTTCAGTAAACAAACTCACTCCTATAAAAATAGCATTTTATCAAATTAAAATGTGTTATGAGTGAGTTTTAAAACAATTTTTTTAATATTGGTATTTATGGTATTTATTGGCTTCTTTTGCCTTTCTTTGTTCAATTTTTTTATAAGTTTCTATAGCTTTTTGTTTTAACTGTTCATCAATATCTTGATTTACATACTCTTTGATTAAAGTATCTAAAACCAAAGCATAAACAATTGAGTTTAATTTCATTGACTCCTCATCTCTCATCAATCTATCTAAATCTATAGCATAAACTGCCTCTTGAAAAGTGAAAAAAAGTCTTTGTTCTTCTTTGTCTAGTCTGTAAGAATACCCTAAGATTGTTAAAAAGTTCTCTTTATACTCTTTGTCAAGTTTTTGTTCTTTTAGTGATTTACTAAATTCTTCAAACTTAATAGCACAACTATTTACTATATCATCAGCTTCCATAATCTTGTTTTTAAAACTAAATATATAATCAGAAATATCTTTATAAATCATTAATCTTCCAATCCAAAATATGAGTAAATTGCGTTTTCTCTTACTATACTAAAATCACCTTTTAAAGTTACCATTTTTGATTTATCATATTTATACTCATAAGAAAAATCAAACTGACTTAAAAGTTTTGAAAATAAATCCCCTGAGGTATCTACTATAAATACATCTTTATTTACTTCATAAATATAAATAAAATTTAGTATATATTTTTTATCAACTTCGTATACAATAAAATCAAAACCATCAAACTCATACTTTTCTAAAACTGACATCTCCTTTATATTCTCTCTGTTTTTAAGTAATGATATATATAAAGAGCTTGGTAAACCATCCCATGTCACATCATTGTCAATATTTACATACTCTACTAATAGTGAGGAACTAAGTATAGTATAGGCTTCTAAAACATATGAATCATGTCTTGTATTTGTTTCATAGTTATCTATAGGATAAGAGTAAACTGTCTCAATATCTACTTTAAATCTTAATTCATTTTCATCAAAACTAAATAATGGTCTTGATAATTTAATAAAACTTTTGAAAAAACCTTTTACAAGTCTAGTTAGTGCACCCATTTGAAGCCTTATAATTAATAGTTATAAAACTTTATCATAAATTATAGAGAAGTTCAAGTTAAAGACCCACGAAAAGTGAGTCTTTTAGAATGTTTCCCATTCATCATCAGATGATGAGTTATCTTTTATTGAAGTATGTTGTGTAGTGTTTTTATTATAACTATTTTTTGGTTTTGATGAAGAGTTATTTGTTGTTTTTCTCTCATTTGTCATTTCAGTGTAACTACTTTGGTTGTTGATTTTTAAATCTTCAACCTCACGTGTAACGTCAATGTTATTTTTACCCTCAAACTCTTTTTCATTTGCTTTACTTACAATACTTTTAGCTAGTTCTGAAGTACTTAGTGCAATATTTCTTGTTTCACTTGCCACTGAAGCATTTTTCTGAGTTTGTTGGTCTAGTGAATTAATAGCATCGTTTATTTGAACAATACCTGTTTCCTGCTCTTTTGAAGCACTTGAAACATCAGATATCAACTCAATAGTTTTATCAATATTGCTATTTAATCCTGAATAACCTTTTATCATCTCATCAGCAATATTTTTACCCTCATTTGCTTTTATGTTTGCATTTTCAACAAGTGATTTAATCTCATTTGCTGCATCAGCACTTCTATTTGCTAAGTTTCTTACTTCTTGGGCTACTACTGCAAAACCTTTCCCTGCTTCACCTGCTGTTGCTGCTTCTACTGCTGCGTTTAAACTTAATATATTTGTTTGGAATGCTATTTGATCGATTATTGTTATTGCTTCATTGATTGATGTTACTTGTGTATTAATCTCATCCATAGCATCTGTTGTTTTTGTAGCTAAACTTTGACCTTCACTTGCTGAGTTTGTAACCTGATTTGCTAGATTTGACATCTCAGAAATCTTATGAGTTGTTGAAGTTACATTTCCTGTAATCTCTTCTAAAGCAGCAGCTGTTTCTTCAAGTGATGCAGCAGCTTCATTTGAAGCTTGATTTAACGTCTCAACATTTGCTAATAACACATCAGATGAACCATCCATGATTAGTCCACTTTTCTTATTGTCAATCAACATTTGCGTTGTTGCATTTCCAAGAGAATTAACTCCATTTGATAATTTTAATAGATGTTCTTTTAATCCATCTGTTTTTACTCTTGGTACATAGTTGTATTTTGAGTACTGCTCTAACACATCAAGAATACTATCGATATTATCTTCTAAGTTATCCGCCATTTGATTTAATACATCTTTTAACTTATTAAGTGCTGGGTTCTCAACTGAGGTGTTGATTCTTTGTCTTAAATCACCTTGCTCAAACTCATTTAATACAGAGATTGTCTCTTCAATTATGTCTCTATCTTCATCAATAGATTTTTTAGCTTTTTGAATATTTTCATTTACAACTTTTGCCATCAATCCAATTTCATCAAAGCTATCACTCTCTAACTCAACAACCTCTTTTGACTCTCTGTTTATGTATTTAAAGAATCCTTCTAAACCTTTTTGGAATCTCTCTAATCTTTTAACTACCACATTATTTATAATAATAATTGCACCAATAACAACTAATGCAAGTAATACAACTGCGATAATCAAAATTAAATCTCTAATTGCATTTGGTGTTTTTAGTACTTCTGCCTCATCTATTTCTGAAATAATTGCCCACTTTAAATTTTCACTTATATTTAAAGGTGCGTATGCTGAAAGTACTGGGTTTCCATTGTAGTCTGTAATAACTTCTGTATTTTTCTTACCTGCTAAAGCCTCTTTTGTAGCTTTAGTATCAACTTTTGAGTTATTTGAAAATGAAGCTTTTAAACTATGACCATCAGGGTCTAAGTAACTATCACTTCTCATTAACATATCAGAACCTACTAAATAGTCCTCTTGTGAATCACCATAACCTTTTCTAAACTGCATAATGTTGTTTATAGCTCTATCACTAATCTGAAATACCAATATAGCTTTTAAATTACCATTTTCATATACAGGATTACCTATAAACATTGCAGGAGCATTGTTACTTGGTGCATAAGGTCTCATATCTACATATGTAACTTTATCATTTTGTAAAGTTTTTCTCCATACTTCACCTAATCCACTATCTTTTAAAGAACCATTTTTTAAATTTGCACCATAATCAGACTCTTTTGTAGCTGTATAAATAACATGCCCTGTATTAGGAGTGATTAAAAATACGTCATAATATCCATACTCTTTAATATAATTTTGAAAGAAATTTTCAAAAGGTTTTGTAGCATTTTGCACTTCACTTGAACTTACATCATAACTTGAACCACTATTTAAACCAACAGTTGAAAATGTCTGTTCTAAACTATGATATAGTTTTTTTACATCTGAACTGTTTGCTAAAACTTTTATATCACCAATTCTTTCATCAAAAAACTTTTGAATTTGATTTGATTTAGAGTCTCTAGCAGCTGTAAGCATAGAGTAGCTTTGATTTATTAATCCCTCTTTTGCTTTAGTTACTGAAAAACCTGCAAGAATAATAGTAAGTAAACTTAAAGATACTACTATTAAAACAATCACTTTTGCTTTGATTGTTAGTTTTTTATGTATTCTATTCCCTTATATTAAATTTTATCTGATTATAAAATAAACAATATTTATATTTCATTAATTAAGTTACTTTTTTATAACTAACAAAAACATATCTTTTAAGAAATATTTAATGTTGGTATTCTTACTAAGTTTTGTTACATTACTGTTACATAACATTTAGTTATTTATAACCGCTAAAATAACTTTTATATGTTTTTTTATATGTTAATTACATATAATTAATATTTTGATACAATACAAAAAAATCAAATGGATGACTATGAATATAGAAAAATATTTTCAAAAAGAGCAAATCATAAAAAATTTATCAAAATATGAACTTTATTATCAAATTTCACTTGGTAGATTATGTGCTAATACAAATAAACAAATAGATGATCAAAATATTGAGTTCCAATATGCTTTAGGTTCTATTTATGAACTACTAAAAGATATTTCAACTTTAGAAAATTTTGATGATATTTTTGAAGATGAACTTAAAAAACAAAGTGCAATGGATGCACTACAACACTTCGCAAACTCTCACTTAGAGTCTATAAAAAGTGAAGCAATAGAGATAGAGACGACTGTAAATGAAATAAATGATAATAGATTTTTCAACTCTGCTATGTTAGATATTTATAAAAAAAATAAGAAACAACAACTAGATAAATGGGAAAAAATAATAACTGATGATTTAGCAGTAGCTATTTTACAATCATTAAGAGAATTAGAAGCCTCAAACAAATAATGAAAACAGTTTTTAACAAAAAAGAGTTAATAAATCTTCTTTATTTAACTTTTGGTTCTGCTTTAATAGCTGTTTCGGTTGTACTATTTTTCGTACCTCACAACTTCACCACAGGTGGAACACCAGGTTTAGCTATTCTTTTGCATCACCTAACTGGCTTTTCAATAGGTTTAATGGTGATTGCTATAAATATACCTTTGCTTATTTGGGGTATAAAATATTTAGGTAAGCTATTTGCTATTAAAACAATTATTTCAATTGGTTTAATATCTCTTTTTCTTGACCTTTTTTCTTATGCTTTAAGCTTTGATATTTTGATTGAAAATATTCTAGTAGCAGCTATTTTTGGTGGAACTATAATAGGCTTTGGAGTTGGTCTTATAATCAAAGGGAACGCTAGTGCTGGTGGTTCTACTATAGTTGCTAGAGTTTTATCTATAAAATCAAATATCAAACCTGCAAAAGTAATACTAATAAGTGATACTTTGATAGTTTTAAGTTCAATATATGTATTTGAAGATTTTGAAAAAGCTGTTTTAAGTATAATGAGTATTTATGCTACTGCTAAAGCTATTGATGTGATACTTACAGGTACCCTAAGTACTAAAGTTATTCATATTGCTACAAATAAGCCAATTGAACTAAGTGAAAAAATATCTAAAGCATTAGTTGATGATGGAACAATAATAAATGGAACAGCTTTGAATAATAAAGATGGTAAAACTCTAATCTTTATGGTATTAAATGTTAAAAAACTGGGTGAATTAAGACAAATAATAGAACAAACAGATAAAGAAGCATTTATGATAGTAATGGAAGCATCTGAGATGCTTGGCCGAGGTCATTAAAAAGAGGCAGTATTATATCTCTCTTTATCTTTTATAACCTCAGCATTTAAAACTATATCAACTATAGTTTTATCTTTATTATCTGAAAATTTTTCAATGATTTTATCACAAACTTTTACAAGTTCTTTTTCTCTTTGAAGCTCACTTAAAATCACTGATTTATTATGAAGTGCAAAAGCAACCTCTTTTTGCATAAAGCCCTTTGGATAGTTCTCAAATTTATTTATTAATTTATCATATGTTTCGATTGCTTCATATACTCTATTTGACTCTTTTAATCTACTAGCTTTATTTATCATTGACTTTGCTACAAAATCTAAGATATACTCATCTACACTATCTTGGAAGTTTTCGATAATATAGTTATAAGTTTTAATAGCATCATCTGCCCTATCTTTTTTTGTTTCTAATAAAGCACAGTTATAACAACCTAAAATAACTTGCTGTAATACATCATTGTCTGTACTGTTTTTAAAGTTTAAAATAAACTCTTTATATACTTTTATTGCATCATCTAAACTTTTTAATTCACTTGTACAAATAGCTTTATTTATGTATGATTTAGCAAGAACTATTTCCATCTCATCTGAGGTATCTTCCATAAATCTTTCAATCAAAGTTTCATAAGTTTTTAACTCTGATTGATAATCTTTTAACTTAGCATAAATCAAAGCTTTGTTGTAATAGGCATAAGATAAGAACTTCTCCACCTCTTTACTTTCTGAAGTGTCAAATCTTTTTATAATCTCATCATAACAAGCAATTACCTCTTTTGTTTTATTTATGTTTGTAAGTGCTGTTGCTTTTCCCATAAGAGTATAAAATACTTCCCTATCATTATCATCTGCAACATCCAATAAATCATCTACAAAACCTAAGGCCTCATCAAACTCTTCATTTTTTAGTCTATTTCTAAATTGTGTATATAGCTCTTCAAAAGTTGTATGATTCAATTTTATTTACCTTTATAAACTCTTTTTTTTATTTTACTAAAGATTACTTGAATAGATATTAATAAAATAAACTAGTTTAATTTATAGCAAACTTTCTTAAAGAATCACCCTCTAATCTATAACCAATCCACTCATCAAGTGATTTTGCACCAATACTTTCATAGAACTCTCTTGATGGTGTATTCCAATCTAAGCAAACCCACTCCAATCTTCCATAGTCATTTTCAAGGGCTTTTTTGGCAAGATGTTTTAACATCTTTTTTCCTGCACCATTTCCTCTTTTAGACTCTGTTATATATAAATCTTCTAGATAAATTCCATTTTTTCCAAGCCATGTTGAGTAGTTATAAAAATATATAGCATAACCAATAGCGACACCATCTTCTTCACAAATCAGTGCTTCTACGGTAGAATCCTTACCAAATATTGCCTCTCTTGTCTCTTCTACTGTTGTTTTCACTTCATGTTTAGCTTTTTCATAAACTGCTAACTCTACTATAAAATCATATATTGTTTTTGCATCACTTACTACTGCTTGTCTTATAGTAACTGCCATTTTGTTATCTCCTATACTAATTTATCTTCTCTACTTTTTCTTCAAAACCTTCATGATAACTAATCATTACAGGTACTTCTATATCTTTAATATATTTTTCTATCATTTGAGTTAGGTTCTCTTTATTTGTAAACTTTTTTGCATATTCATCTTTTAGTTTTATATAAATAACCGTACCAGATGTCTCTTCATTTATACAAGGTGCTACATTAAAAGTTTCACCATCACAATTGTATTTATAAGCTGTACTTTCACCTAATCCTTTTGAGATTATTGATATTTTTTTTGCTACTAAAAATACAGAATATAACCCTACACTACTTGGACAAACCTCTTCCTCAATATATTTATTTGCTCTATGAATTGCGTGGGTTTGAGTACAGTTTGTAAGCTCATTTTTTGTCATACCTAAACCATTATCTACAATAGTTAAAGAACCATCATAACTATCAAAGTATATTTCTATAAACCCCTCATAATCTTTTAACTCTTTTTGAAACTCTTCTTCTTTTTTAAGTTCATAAAGCTTTGTAACTGCTGTATTTGAATTGTGAATTAACTCTTTTAAAAATAAATCTTTGTTTGTATCTTTCTCATTTGATAAAGCGTTAATCATCTTTTTTATTCTTTCATTCATTTTATATTCTGACATATTCAACTCCTAAATTTGTGACGATACTCTAACACAAATAGATAAAAAAATCTTTATAGATTGGTGTTAATACTAAAATATTTAAATTTTTAACTATTTATATTAAATAATAACATTCATCATAACTTAGACAAGTTATTTTCAAAGGTTAATTTTAAGATAATCTTCAATCATAGGACGATAATCCTTTCTACAAACTAAAGATGATTTATGTTTCTCATTTGTGAAGTTGCTTCTTCTACTTTTTTTACAATATCTACAGCAAAAGGGTATAGTTTCTCACCCTCATTTGTAAGAACAACCCCTCTGTTTGTTCTATGAAATAGACTATAAGCTAAGTTTTTTTCAAGCTGTTTGATTCTTGAAGTTATGTTTGACTGAGTGAAGCCTAAGCTCTTAGCTGCATTTGATATACTTTTTTCATTTTTTACTGTGATAAATACTTTTAATAAATTTGAATCCATAAAACTTCCTATAATCTTTTGTGTTTTAAATAGCTATAGTTTGAACTACTAAACCAACAGCTATGATAAACAGTAATACTTTTAAAATCTTTGCATAAAACTTTGCATCGATTTTTTTCTTTATTTTTATACCAAAGTATAAACCAATAGCAACTAAAAACATACTAGCAAATGATATTTCAACAGCCGTACTACTAAATGCTCCAAAATATACAAAAGTTGCTATCTGACCTACTTTTGTAAATAAAAAACATAAGTTTGATAGTTGAATAGTATCTTTTTTAGAGTACTTAAGCTCTAAAGTATACATGATAGTCAAAGGTGCTACAACATTTGTAAGACCTGATACAATACCACCAATCAAACCTAATCCATAAGTAGATGATTTAGGATAAGAAGAGATAAAAGTGGCTCTAACTTTTATAGCTGATTGAATCAAATAAGCAAAGATGATAAAAGCTAACAGCAACTTAAAATACTCAGAATTAAAATAAACAAGTATATAAGTTCCAACACAAGAACCAATCACCATAAGAAGTATAATAAACCAAAACTTCCTCAAAGCCTCAAAAAACTTCCCCTCACTTAAAATACTAACTAAGTTCACAATCATAGTAGGAACAATAATATAAGTAATAGTAGTTTGAATATCAGTAAAAAGTGCAACAACAGGCGTAGAAATAAGCCCAAAACCAAAACCAATACTTCCATGAATAAAAGAAGAAATCAGTATAACAAGAGTAAAAACAATAAGAAATTCAGTTTCCATATGACTACCTTTAATATTACATATAACTATGTGTAATACCAAATAGTATTACTAATCATTATATCTGATTTTTTTTAAAGGGGTTTGAATTTGTTTATTTAGTAAGTATTTGTTTGATAGTATTTTCAAGTTTTGGTAAATGAGTTCTTATAATATCTTCAATAAGCATTTTATTTACACCTTCATAATCATGTGCAATAAAATTTCGTACATCATAAGTACCTTTTATTGGTAGACTTGAAGCAAAATCTTCATTTCTTAGTTTATGTAGTGTTTCACCTATTTGAAGTAAACACATTAACGTGGCATCATATCCCATAGTATCGTTAAGAAGTTCTTCAATGCTTTTAAATCTTTGACGAAAGGAGTTAACATCTTCTATTTTTTCTAAAATAAAATGTAGCTTTTCAAAAGAACTAGACATATAAAATATCTTTTAAAGCATATTTTTTAAAGGTACGGCTATTATTGTCAATAGTAGCAATATCAACTTTTAAATTAAGTGTATTTTGTAAATCTTCTTTAATTTGTGAAAGCTTTGAAAAGGCTTCAAAACCTGAGTATTTTTCAACAAAAGTAGGTTCTATATCATAAAGTAAATCTATATCACTATCTTTTGTCTGTGTATTTTTAGCATAAGAGCCAAATACTCCTACAATTTTAAATCCATCTTTTAAAAGTTTTTGTTTTTCTATTTTGATTTTATCTAATAACTCTTTTTCCATAATATGCCTTTTTAGATATATAATTATATCATAGAAAATTAAACATACTCAACTTATCTTATTTCTTATTATGATTTTCAAAAATATCAATATATTTTAGTAGTCTTTCTTTTACTTCTTGGTTTTCAAAAGAGTTAGCCCAATCTTTTAACTCACCAAAAGACCAATTTTCAATAGATGTATCTTTAAACTCTTCTTTCCACTCTTCTATTTCATTATCAATTTCAGAATCTTTTGCTTTTTCTAAAAGAGTTAACATTTTGTATTGAATAAGCTCACTTTTATCATCTTTTACAAGCTTAGAATATAAATTTAAATCTTTTTGTGAATTTAATTTATTTAATATTAAATTTGTTTCTATTTTATTTATTAAAGCACTTGCAACTTTTTCTAAAATACTATTTTCTTTTGAATTTTTGAATCTTTTTACCATTTCATCGTATACTTCTATTTCTTCTTCACTTCTATTTATTTGTCCAAGTGTTAGAGCCTTATTATATAAAGCACTTGAAACATTCTTTAAAATGCTATTATCTTTTGAATCTTCAAATCTTTTTACCATTTCATCATATACTTCTATTGATTCTTGATTTTTTTCTAATCGACCTAATGTAATTGCTTTAGACCATAGAATTTTTAATAAACTATTATCACTTAAAGCTTCTTTTTCTAGAATATTTAAATCCTCTAAAGCTTCTTGATAATTTTCTTTAACAAATTTTGAAACAAACAATTTATATTTGTCTTCAAAAGTGTAATCCTTCTTATTTTTAGATGACTTTATCTCTTGAATTTCTTCTTCTAATTCTTTCTTTTCATCTTCTGTAAAATCTTTTTTATCTAGTAATTTCTTTCTATTTTCTAATTCTTGAGTTAATCCTTCATTTTTTTCAAATAATTTTTTAGCCTTATCATCAATCTCTTCCAAATAAACATCAACTTTTGATTTAAATTCCTTATCAGCTTTTTCATCAATCCATTTTTTTAATTATTTTTCTGCTGCTAATTTAGCTTCTTTTTTTGCACTATTTGCATAACTTCTATTTACTAAGAAAACCACAAAACCTGTAAAAATAGCAATTGCTGAAAATCCAATCCCCCAATAGTTTAAGTTCGAATGAACATCTTCAATTCTTTTATCTTGTCTATCAATTATATTTTTATAGTTTTCTAAAGAGTTTTTATCTTTTCTTAATTCATCTAA
Organism: Arcobacteraceae bacterium; assembly: GCA_041694355.1. Lineage (GTDB taxonomy): Bacteria > Campylobacterota > Campylobacteria > Campylobacterales > Arcobacteraceae > Arcobacter_B. The sequence goes on from JASMTK010000012.1 coordinate 49,674, forward strand.
TTTATTTTCTAACTCTTTTATCTCATTTTCTTTTTGAATTATCTGTCCAAAAATAAGAGTGATTTTTTCATCATTTATTTTTTGTGCATATTCTTGTGAGGTTTTGAGTTCAAATAGTTTTTGATTTACTTCTTCATTTGAAGCAAAAAGAGAAGATATAAATATAAAAGTTAAAATTATAGATTTAAAAAAAGAGTTGTGCATAAAATTGTCCCGTGAATTTTTGAACACATTTTATTATTTTATAGCTATATGTGAGGTTAAAAATACTTTAGTGATTTACTTAATAGAGCTAGTTGTATGAAGATTCAAGGCGAAATTAGATTTTGACGATTGAGCCTACATATAGTAGGTGATTGAGTCAAAATCTAATTTCAACGCGGAAGGTTTATGCAAATAGCTCTATTAAAGAGCTTTTGCTGTGATTCTTGAAAGTCTTTGAGCAAACGCTACTGTATCTGTGATTTCCATCCCCTCAGATAACTTTGCTTGGTCTAGTAGTACCCATGATACATCTTCTACTGTTGAGTCATCACTTAAGTCTTTTAACTTAGCTACGATTTCATGATCTGGGTTGATTTCTAAGATTGGAGCTGTTTCTGGCATCTCTTGTCCCATTGCTCTCATCATTTGTTGCATTTGTGCCATTTGTGCATCACCTGCATCTTTTACTACACAAGATGGTGAGTCTGAAAGTCTATTTGTAACTCTTACATCTGTTACACTTTCACCTAAAATATCTTTGATTTTTTTAGTAATATCTTCAAACTTCTCTTCAACTTCTTTTTTCTCTTCTTCAGACTGCTCTACTTTTGGAGCTTCACAAGCTGTGATGTCTTTAAACTCCCACTCTTTGTATGCACCATACATTGGAGTTACGATTTCATCGATTTCTTTATCATCTAAGATTAAAACTTCGATGTCATTTTTCTTATACGCTTCTAATAATGGTGAGTTTCTAAGAACATTCTCATTTTCACCTACGATGTAGTAAATAGCTTTTTGCTCTGTATCTGCGTTGTCTTTGTATTGCGCTAAAGAAGTCATCTCACCTGTATTTGTTTTTGTTGATTTAAATCTAATTAAATCTAAGATTGTATCTTTATTTGTGAAGTCTTGATAAGCACCCTCTTTTAGTGGTCTATTGTATTGTTCAATAAACTCTTTGTACTTCTCTTCGTCTTTTGCTAACTTTTTGATTTCATTTAAAATCTTTTTAACAGATGATTGTTTGATATTTGCTAAGATTCTGTTTTCTTGTAAGATTTCTCTTGAAACGTTTAATGGTAAATCTTCACTATCAATAATACCTCTAACAAATCTTAAGTAAGTTGGTAATAACTCTTTTTCATCATCAGTAATAAATACTCTTTTAACATAAAGCTTAACACCTGGTTGATAATCAGCTCTATACATATCCATAGGTGCAGTTTTTGGAATATAGAAAAGTGTAGTATACTCATTTACACCCTCTGCTTTTGTGTGAATAGTTGCTAATGGATCTTGTGAGTCATGAGATATTGATTTATAGAACTCATTATAGTCTTCTTGTTTTAAGCTTGATTTTGGTTGAGTCCATAAAGCAGTTGCTGCATTGATTTGTTCATGTCTATTTTCTGTTGTTTTTTTAGGTTCTTTACCCTCTTTTTTCTCTTCTTCACTTAACTCTTCTTCTACTTCTTCTTGGTAGTTTAAGTAAATTGGGTAAGCGATATGGTTAGAGTATTTTCCAATAATATTTTCAATTCTATGTTTACTTACAAACTCTTCAGCCTCTTCATCTTTTAACTTGATGTAGATTACTGTACCATTTGATTCTTTAGTAACAGGAATAATCTCATACTCACCTGTACCATTTGAAGACCACTTATAAGCTTGCTCTTCACCTGCTTTTTTAGAGATAACATCAACATGAGATGCCACCATAAATACAGAATAGAATCCAACCCCAAACTGTCCGATTAAGTTAGAGTCTTTTTTTGCATCACCTGTTAAGTTATCAATAAAAGATTTTGTACCTGATTTTGCTATTGTACCAATAGAAGAGATTAACTCATCTTCATTCATACCAACACCATTATCAATAATACTTATTGATTTATCTTCTTCATCAAATGAAATATTTACTTCACCTGACCAATTCTCTAATTCATTTTTTAATTTATCATCAGTTAATTTTAAATAATTTAATTTATCAATAGCATCACTTGCATTTGATACAAGCTCTCTTATGAAAATCTCTTTATTTGAGTATAAAGAGTGAGTCATAAGATGTAATAACTGTCCTACTTCTGTTTGAAATTGATGTTTAGCCACGGAAATTCTCCTATAGTTTTTTTTAATTTTCTTTGATAATTTTAACAGAACTTTATAAAAGAAAGCTAAAGCTTGAAAAGTTTTTAGCACTTTTATATATCAAGTGCTAATTTTATCTCATATAATTTAAAAAAAAGATTAAAAAAGATAGACTATTATCAATTTACAATATAAGGATAAAACTTTGGATAAAAACAAATTTTTAGAAGAATTAGCGGAAGTTTACGATTACTTAGATTCTCAAAAAAGAAATATAAACAACCTTATAACATATCTAGAAAATAAAGAGTATGACAAACTAACTATTATTGAAGAATTTGCTCAACACTTAGGCTTAGAGATGAAAGATGACCTAAGGTTTGCACTTATTACAAGACTTGTGAGTTTAAGAGATGACTCTTTAACACAGGTTTTAAAGAAATATGAAAAAAGTGAAGATGAGATTATAAAACTTCAAGAGCAAGCTTATGAGTTTGTAAAAGTCTATTGGGAAGAGAAACATAAAAATACTATTGACTATATCAAACATAACAATCTTTTAACACCTTTTTATCAAGCAATCTTTGAAGGTGTTTATAATGTTGGGCTTAAGATGTCTTTATGGCAAAAAGATTGGACAGCACATATAATAAATGGTATAAATAAAGAGTTATTAGCAAAATTTGATGGAGATGAATCAAAAGTTTATGAATATTTAGAAAACAATAGCTTATATGATTTAGGACATAATAATCAAATAGCTGATAGATGTTATTCTGCTCTTGTAAACGAAAAAGGTGAATACAAATCAAGAGCATATATCAAAGCTTTCAAAGAACAAACAACAGCAGTAATAAATGAACTTGAAGAGTTTGAAGAGAAACTAATAGAGTTAGAGGATGATGTGTTTGGTGAGAAGTGGAATTATATCTTATATATCCAAAGCTTGATTAGAGCATTTGGTGAAGATAAAGAACACAAACTAATTGATAAATGGGCAGATGTGGATAGAGCCTGGATGAAGATAAAAGCACCAATACAAATAGGTCACCCTTTAGAGTATTATGAAGATCACTTTAGAAAAGCTGTTGCATTAGAGTGGGATATTAGACTGTCAAACCCTCAATTTGCACAAGATGATTATAGAGTTACGAAAATCAAAGCAGCTTTTGCGCAGATATTTGAAGATATTGAACAAACAGATGAGTATAAGAGTATTTATGATTTTTCATTAAAGTCACTAGATAAAGTACAACTTTATATTGGAAGACCCGCTATGTTTTTTGGTGCTGAGTTTAATGGACTATTTTCAGCACAAGTTGTACCAAACGATGAGATAGTATCAAAAGAAGAAGGTAAAAAGATATTTGCATTTAGTGATGAGATACTACAAACTAGTAGAGCAAGACCATTTCTAAAAATCTCAAAAGAGACATTTGGGCAAGAGTTCTTAACAGAAGATAGAACATTTTTATTCAATGAAACTCAAAAGTGGCATCAGGTATATGATATTACTACTATAGGTCATGAGTTTGGACATATATTATGGTGTGATGATGAAACAGAATCAGCTATGAACAAAACAGGAAACTTCAAAAACATAGAAGAGTTTAAAGCTACAACAGGTGGTTTAGTCTCTTTCTTTTTAGATAAAAACAATGATGAAAAAGAGCTTGAAAGACAAGTACTAATTGATACTATAAAAAGAGCTGTTGGATTGATAGGATGGATGGAGGTTGATGAAGTTCAACCATACTATTGTGAAGGTTTGATTCATTTAAATGGACTATTTGAATGTAAGATTTTAGACTGGGATGAAAAGAACTTAATCGTTGATATGAGTGATGAAAAACATGAAGAGTTGAAAAAATGGTATATTCAAACATATACTAATCTAGCAAAACATTACTTAGATAAAAAAGACGCAACACAGTTCTTAAATCAATATGCTGTAAAAGAAGATAGATACTTTATGCCAGTAAACAAAAAAATCAACTCATTTGTAAGATACTACTTTAAAAGATACCAAGAAATTGGTCAAGAGTTAGATACAGAAGATAAAAAAGATAACTATATAAAATAATTAAAGTTAAGAGATATCTCTCTTAGCTTTAATCTTTTAAAAATATTATTTTAAAACAAGCACCTTTATATGTTTCACCCTCATAAGTAAAGCTTTCATTGTAAGCAGTTATTCTAGCATTATGGTGCTCTATTAATATTTTATAAACCATCGATAAGCCTATTCCTGTACCTACACTTTGATGTTTTGTAGTGAAGTAAGGTTCAAAGATTTTATCTATAACCTCTTCTTTAATTCCTCCACCATTATCTCTAATAGTAAGAGATAAGCCTTCATTTACTTTTTTTGTTTCTAAGATAATAACTCTTTTTTCAATTTTAAAAGTATTTTCAACTAAAGCATCTTTTGCATTATTTAAGATATTCATAATTGCTTGAATTAACTCATTTTTATATGCAGTTATTTTCATATCATAATATATATCTTTTACTATATCTATTGAATTATTTTTAATACTAGAATTTATGATAGATAGTGTTTTATCAATAATTGAAGAGATTTCAATCTCTTCTTTTTCATTTGTATCTCTAATAAAATTCTTAAAATCATCAATTGTATCTGATAAATAAATAGTTTGATTTAGTATATTATCCATATCTGAAGATAACTGAGTATTTTCAATCATTCCTAAATCATTTTTTAGCTTTACTCCACTTGAAATAGTTGAAATTACACTAAGAGGCTGTCTCCATTGATGGGCAATATTACCAATCATCTCACCCATAGATGCAAGTTTTGCTTGTGATTCCATTAGTTTATCTTGTGTAATATCTCTAGCTATACCTAAATAACCATAGATATTTCCATCTTTATCTTTTAGAGATGTAACTGTTAAAAGAACCTCTATATACCCACCCTCTTTTGTTACATAAGTCCACTCATGCTCATTATTTAGTCCTAAATCAGTTTTTAGTATAAACAGTTCAAAACTATTTTTTATCTCATGTTTAAAGTTTTTAGAAAACTCTTTTTTTCTTTCATCAACCTCTGTATCAAGATGTATTAACTCTGGAGTATGATTATTAACTAGTTCATCAGCTGTGTAGCCTAAAACTTTTTCAACCTCTTTATTTACCTGTTTTATAATACCTTGTTTATCTGTTCTTATTAATAAATACCCGATATTATCAAAGATTGCAGTTTGTAAATCCAATGCTTTATATAACTCTTCTTGTTTTGATTCTAAATTTCTTTTTGAAGTCAATATTGTATTTATCATACTATTTATTGTTTGAGATAAGAGGTTTACCTCTTTGTAACTATTTAGTGGCATTGTTTTTGTTGGTATTCCGTACTTATCTGTTTTTACTATAGTTTCAGTTATTCTTGAAAGTGGTTTTAAAATAATAGCTTTTATACTTATATAAAGACATAGTATAAGCAATGATGAGATTATGAAAGTATTAATTAAATAGAAGGAAACAATCTCTTCTAATTCATTCTGCATTGTTTTACCAGAGATGTAAATAGTGATTTCACCAATTATATTACCATCTGATGAAAGTATTTTTTTTGTATAAGAAAACACCGACTCATTAATAAGTTTTTTATGGTAATTATTATCTATATCAAAATCAGTTGTTAGTCTATTTTGAATCTTTATTTTACCACTTATATAGTTTTTTTGTCCTGTTATTTTTGCCATATTATAGTCATCAACAACAACAGCAAAAATATCACTGTGTTCAATCTCATTTCTAATAAGCTTTAAGTATTCATTTGGGGCGTAAGCTTCTATATAGTTTGCTACATTTTTCTTAAGTGCAAGCATAGCAAGCTTTGAGTTGTTTTGCATATCTTTTATAATATTTGATTTTGTATTATTGTAAGTTATTACACCTTGAGTTAGCATAATTGATGAAACAATTACAAAAATCACAATTCCTAATGTGACAAATATAGATTTACCGTTTATTACTTCTTTAGTCATTTATCCCCAAAACATTTCTTTTAATAGTAGGTAATAAGCTATCAATATTATCTTTTGATACTACTAAAACTTCCATTTGTATCTCTTTTTTTACCTGCTTATTTGAAAAGTAATCATCTATTACAGATACTGACTTTTCTCCCATTAAAAAAGGCTGTTGCATTGCTGAAGCTATAATTTTACCTTTTGGAATCAAATCTAAAAAGATAGGCTCTGCATCAAAAGTTACTAAAAGTACATCCTCTTTGTTTTTATCTTTTAAAGCCTCTAAAGCTCCCATATACTTATCTGAACCTTGTAACCACAATGCTTTTAAATCATTTGAACTATTTATTAATTTAGTTGTTAAGTCGTATGTCTCTTTCTTAGAAAAATTTACTTGTTGTGTTATTCCTGAAGTTTTTATTCCATACTCATTTAAGGCTTTTAAAAAACCAGCTGTTCTTTCTTTTCCATTTTTTCTTTTTTGAGGAATAGCTACTATTCCTACTTTTTTATCTTCAATATTTTGTTTTACCATCTCTTTTGCTAAAACTTTTCCTAATTTATAAGCACCATTTCTATTATTTGAAGAGATAAAAGAGAGATATTCACCTGAATCAGTACCAATATCAGATATAACAACTGGAATATTTGCTTTTTTTGCAAAATCTAAAACAGTTACACAAGAAGAAGAGTTTATGGGAGATATAACTATTGCATCATTATTATTTTTAATTGCTTTAATTGTATTTGTTAACTCATTTTTACGAATATTATTTGAACTATAAATAGTAACATCATAGCCTAAGTCGTAGGCTTTGTTTTTAATTCCCTTTGACATAATTTGCCAAAATGGAATACTAATATCAGATACAATATATGCAATCTTTTTATTAGTATCAGCACCTTGTAAACCTAAAACAAATAAAAATAACAATAATATATGTTTCATAACTCCCCTTTATTACTAACTTATTATATAACATATAAGATAAATTAACAAATAATAAATATTAAACTATAGAAAATAGTTATATAATAGATGATAAATTACACAAAAGGACCAGTTATGAAAGTTTTACTTACAGGTTCAACAGGATATATAGGAAGAAGACTAAAACAAAAACTTTTAACTGAAGATAATATTGATTTAAGACTTTTTGTAAGAAATAAAAAAAGCTTATCAAAAAATATCTCTAAAGATGTAGAGGTTTTTGAAGGTGATACTTTCAATAAAGATACATTAAGAAGTGCATTAAAAGATGTTGATACTGCATACTACTTGATTCACTCACTAAATAGAACTAACTATAAAAACCTAGATAAAATTTCAGCCCAAAACTTTGCTAGTATTGCAAAAGAGTGTGGCGTAAAAAGAATCATATATTTAGGTGGACTTGGTGTAAAAAATGAAGATACAAGTGAGCATTTACTAAGTAGATTAGAAACAGGTGAGGTTTTATCAAGTCAAGATGGGGTACAAGTTATCTGGATAAGAGCAGGAGTTATAATTGGTTCAGGAAGTACAAGCTTTGAAATAATAAGAAACCTTACAGAGAAACTGCCTATTATGACCACTCCTAAATGGGTATTTACAAAGGCGCAGCCTATTGCAGTTGATGATGTATTAGAGTACCTAAAAGATTCAATTCATTTAAAAGAGGAAGATAACCTTATAGTTGATATTGGAACACAACAATTAACATATAAAGATATGATGTTGCAAACAGCTAAAGCTTTGAAATTAAAAAGGATGATTATTCCACTTCCTTTCTTGTCTATAAACCTTTCATCATACTGGTTAAATCTTTTCACTCCTGTTCCTTTTAAAGTGGCTAAAGCACTAATTGAGGGACTTAAATCAGAAGTTATTATCCAAAATAACAATGCCTCAAAATACTTTCCTCATATTAAACCAATGCCTTTTATTGATGCTGTAAAAAAAGCTGTTGAAGAGATAGAGACAAATCAAGTTGTTAGTAGATGGAGTGATAATGCAGGTAAAATATGGGAAAGAGATCATAGTAAAGAGATATCAGATGCTATTTTTATAGATAGAAAACAAGTTGATATTTCTAATATTAAAAAAGAAAAAGTATTTGCTAGTTTTATAAATATAGGTGGAGAACATGGTTGGTTTGACTATGATTTTCTATGGGAAATTAGAGGGATTATTGATAAACTAATTGGTGGAGTAGGACTTAAAAGAGGAAGAAGAAGTCAAGATGATTTAAGAGTTGGTGATAGTTTAGACTTTTGGAAAGTTGTAGATATAAAAAAAGATGAAAGACTTCTACTTTTTGCTCAAATGAAAGTACCAGGAAGTGCTTGGCTAGAGTTTAAAATAAAAGACAATAAACTAATACAATCTGCATATTTTTACCCAAGAGGTGTATTAGGACGACTTTACTGGTATGCACTTGTACCTTTACACTATTTTGTATTTAAAAATATGATTGAAAGTATTGTAAAAAAAGCAAAGCAATATTAAGCTTTGCTATTTTATATTTGGTGTCACTTTATCCCAACCTGCAGGTAATTCTTCTATTAAATTAAAAGTATCATCACTAGCAGCCTTTTTGCCAAAGTTTTCAGGTGTAACTACAACCAATCCTCCCTTTAAAATACTTGTGAAAGTATTAGATTCTACTTTTGAACCTGAAAAGATAGAGAACTTAGCACTAAATCCACTAATATCATAAAACTTACTATTTTTTCTAATCAAATGGGCATACTTATTATCAATTTTACAATACATTAAAACCTTTGAACCATCATCTGATAAATCTTTCTTATGTATTTTTCCAATCTCCACAAATTTATAATAAATTGGTGCATTTACATCTGCTTTTGAAGCATGTATTGACTCCACTTTAAAAGTTGTACCCTCATGGGATTTATCAATAGCTGGTTGATTATCATAACCTACAAAGTTAGTTTTAAACTTGTTTTTTGCTTTTTCTTTAATCACTCCAATATTTACAGCCATAATTGTAGACCCCACATCAGAAACCTGCTGTAAAGAGATAACTGGTTTTTTTAAGTAGAAAATAACACCCTCTTTTGCGAACTTCTGAAAATCTTTGAATATTTGAGCTTTAACTAAAGCTTTTTCATTGGAATCTAAACTGATACTTGTAACTTTTCCTATCCTCACACCTTTATACAATAGTGATGAGAAGTTCTCTTTTAGTCCCTCAACATCTTTAAAAACTATTGATATACTATTTGAACTGTTTTTCAGTTCATCATAAGAACTATATATTTTTCTATTTTGATAATTTTTATTTGTTTTACTTTCTAAATGAATTGATCCCTCTAAAAAAGAAGTAAAATTGTCCATATTGAAGTTTATACCATCCAAACTTGCATCTAAACTAATCTTAGCTTTTTTATAGAATGCACTAGTTTTGTTTATGTATTTCTCAAATCTATCATAAATAAAAAGCTTAACCAAAGATTTTTTCTCATCAAAATTTATACTTTTTACAAAACCAATCTCAGTGTTCTTAAATACTACAGACATTCCTTCTTTGATATTAAATGTATTATCAAAATAGGCTTTATATAGGCTTCCTTGATTATATACTCTTTTTAAATCTCTTACTTTTTTATACTCTTTAAATAGCCTAAAATTGTTTTTTGATAGTTTTTCACTTCTTTTTTCAGTCAATACTCCAATAGCACCATTCATAAGGGGTTTTAAGCCATTATAATTTACATCCATATCAAAATTTTTTATGCTTAAAAGCTTTGAACTCATATCATAAAAAAGTGTATGGTTATTTATAAGTTCTTTATATTTTTTATCAATTAATATATCAATTTTAACTTTTTTATAGTTTGAATTAAAATCATAATCTTCAACTTGCCCTATAGGTATACTTCTATAATATATTTTTGATTTTTTTGTTATAGAGTTTAAGTCATTGGCATATAAAGTCAGTTTGATACTATCACTGTACTGTTTACTTTCTTTATAACCTTTTGAATAAAAAGTTGTACTTTTCTCTCCTTTTTTATAATCAATAGTTATGAAGTTTCCTCTTACTATATTTCCTAAGTTTTTAGTTTCATCAAAAGATACCTTTGGTTTTTCTATATAAAACTCACTATTTTTTGAAAGCATATAAGTATATTTATCATATAAAAATGCTTTTGCTACCACATAGTCTTGTGTAAGTTCTAAAGTCTTAATATCACCTATTTTTATGCCTTTATAAATAATAGGAGTATTCTCATCTATTCCTGTAGCGTCATCAAAATTTATAGTAAAGAACTCTTTTTTTCTTAACTCATCTTTATTTTCATATAGTTTTTTTATATTATCTTTTTGAATTTTTTGTGCATTTTTATCTTTTGTTGTTACAGTAATTCCACCTACTATTGCTGAATAAATTGAGCCTAGTTTTACTTTTAAACCACTTGGACCATAACTTACTTTTAGTGCATTATCCATCACAAATTCAGAACTACTATTTACTAAATAATTAAACTTATCATAGATATATAAGTTTAGTATCACATCTTCTGATTTAAACTCTTTAGATGCAACCTCACCTATTTGGAAGTGGTTGTAAAAGATTGGTGTACCAACTTGAATATTATCATTTTCATTTGCTAATAGTTTTATATAATAACCATCTGTGGCAAGTTCATCATCAGGTTTACTATCTAAACCTTTAAAAACAAACTTCTCTTTTCCCTTTTCAAACTCTTGTTTAGTCCTAAATTTTGGAGATATTTCTATCTTAAATCCACTAATTAAAGTGCTTAAACCAGATACTTTTGTCAATGAAATAGTAGGTCTTTTTATATAAAACCTAGAGCTTTCACTAGCTACATATTTTGCCACTTCATTTTTAACTAAAATATTTACTTTTACACTTTTTAAATCATCATGAAGTTTAATATCAGTAACTTTTCCAAGTTGTAAACCTTTATACTCTAAAGGCGTTACATTCTCTTTTAGTCCCTCTGCACTTTTAAAGATAACTTCAATATTTACACCTTTTTTCATATATGATTCATAGGCTATCCAAGATAATATCCCAAAAATTATAAGAGGTAAAACCCAGATAAATGAAACAGGTTTATTAACCTTAACTTTTGGATTCTTTATCAATTTATCACTTTGTATCTCTTCACTCATCCCAAATAATCCTTGTATCAAATCTATATGCTGCAATCATAGTTAGTATAACAACTAAAGCAAATGATGTGGCTGCAATATCAGCTTTTATATTAAATATTTCATCAAGCTGAACTATTGAAGCTAGTATAGCAACCACAAAAATATCTATCATAGACCACTTTCCTATTGAGTCTATAAATTTAAAGATATAAATCTTTGTTTTTCTATTCATTTTTATATGTATCTTTAAACTTATAAATATGACTAAAAGTCCAACTAACTTTACGATAGGTATTACAATACTCGCTACAAAAACAACAGTTGCAATAAAGTAGTTTTCATACTCAATAAAACTAGTAATACCCTCAAGTATTGTACTATCAATAGTGCTACCAAACTTTGTTATTTCCATCATTGGATATACCATAGCTGGTATATAAAGAAGCATAGCACTAATAACCAAAGCTAAAGATACTTGTAGTGAATCTTTTATTCTTCTTCTTACTAAATGATTACATCTAGTACATACAAAATTATCATAATTTGGTTTTTTATATACTTTATGACAATTTTTACAAGATATTAAAACCAAATTAATCTCCAAAAATAGTTTTTCTTTCAAATCTAATCACTGACATATAGAAACAAAACATATAGAATAATAGTATATAAAATCCTAAAGCAAACCTAGTAGAATCAGACATACTTATAAGCTTTATGTATGTTACTATTATACTAATAATAAAAACATCAATAAAAGCCCAATGCCTAAAAAACAAAAAAGAGTCATACAATAATGTTTTAGTAAAAAGCTTTATTTTTGTATAGTTTTGTAAAAATGAAAAGACAATTACAAATGAGGTTAAAAGTGGTGCAATAACAATAGTAAATAAAACTATAACTCCTACAAAGAAAAAGTTTTGTTCAAATAAAATAAAAACTGTATCAAGTAAAGATGCTTTTAAAAAGGTGTTATTTATATCAAGTGTCAAAAGTGGATAAATACAAATCAAAACATATAGTAAAAGTGCAGAGATAGCATAATATAAAGAATCAAAACTATGAGTGTTATCAACTAAAAGTCTAGTATCACATCTTGGGCATTTTAATACTTTTGCTTTCTTTTTTGCCCACTTATTTATAAAAAGACCACATCCATAACATTCGATAATTTTATCTGTATCAATAGCCATATAAATCCTAATATATAATTGAATTATTTTAACATATTTTATTTTTCTAAAGATAAATATACAGCATTAAGATTACATTTTAGTCTTTAGTTGTATTATAACAATGCAAAAAAAACAATAAATACGAATAATTTTGAAAAATAAAGGTTTTAATAATGGAATATAATATTACACAAGCACAAGTAGGAACTAGACCTCCTGTTGACTTACCAGATCCTAAAATATTGGAGTTTTTAGGTGAAGATGGTATGAGAAAACTTGTATCTGATCACTATGATTTATTAAGAGAAAGTAATATAAAAGGACTTTTCCCTCCAACTGACGAGGGTTTTGCTAAAGCAAAAGAACATTCGGCTGATTTCTTTATACAAATTTGTGGGGGACCTCAATACTTTAATCAAAAAAGAGGTAGACCTATGATGGCAGCAAGACATGCGCCATTTAAAATCAATCCAGAAGCTAGAAGAATTTGGTTAGAGTCGTACGCAATGGTTTTAAGACAACTTGATATGCCAGAAGAGTTAAAAGAGTCTTTTTGGAGATATATAGATATTTTCTCAATTTGGATGTTAAATACAACAGAAGAGTAAGGATTAGTCCTTACTCTTTAAATATATCCCAATACCTTTTTCAGATGCTATATCAATCTTCTCTAACTTTGTTTTCAGTCTATGAATCAATTGTCTTCTTGCCACATCAGAACCTTTTTTATCTTTCCAAATAGCTGTATTAATTGCTTCATACGATAAAATACCATCCATTGAATTAACTAACAATGACAATAAAATACTTTCATTTCTAGTTAATACAATCTCTTCATCATTTTCAAATACTTTTTTATTTTCTAAATCATACTTGTAACTTCCATCAATATCAATCATCTTTCTTTTTTCTAGAATTTGATATTTTGAAATAGCTATTTTAATCATCGTATCAAGTTCATCAATTCTAATAGGCTTAACTAAATACCCAACCATATTTGAAATATCTGATGCTCTTTTGATCTTTTCTTCATCATTGTATGCAGTTGTAAAAATTATAGGAAGATTATATGTATTTTGTAAGATTTTAGAAACTTCTATACCATCAGTTAAGCCCCTAATTTCAATATCTGAAACTACTACATCAATATTTTCATCAAAAGCCACTTCTAAAGCCTCTTCTGCTGTATCAACTATATCTACAACTTCATAACCAAAGTTTTCGATAACTGATTTTAGATTTTCAGCTATCATTTTTTCATCTTCCATTAGTAATATTCTAATATTTTCTTCCATTAAAAACCTTTTAATTTTGCTATCAAAATTTGTTAATTATTATAAAAAACTTTTCAATTTTATGCATTATAACTATATTTTCATTAATTCATATAAAATAATGATTTAGATATTTACTATTTGAAGTAAAATTTACAATTTGTAAACCTATCACCTACTAAAAGTTAGTAGATGATAAGGTATTAATGCTTTGTAGCAGTTATACCTGGCTTTTCTGGTGTACCCACATAATCACTTGGTGTAGAAGTAGCTTTGAAATATGCAAAAACAACTCCAACAACTATACAAAAAGCTATTACTATTTTTACTGTTTTTCTTTTTTCTTTTGATTCATTTCCATTATAATCTTCAATTTTATCCATTGATAATTCATCATTATTATCTTTTGTCATACTTACTCCTTTCATATATTATAATAAGTATAACTAATTTCAATTAAATAAATCAAGAGTTTTATATAAGTTTAACTTATATAAGTGACACCATTAACTGATTTACTGTAATTGCAATTTGTTTAATATCTTTTACATCTCTTGCTATAAAGGTATCAAGATGTGATCTTACTTTGTAGAACACCTCTTTTTCATTTTTAACAAAGTTAGAAAATGCAACATCTGGCTCTTCATTTACTCTTTGGAACTCTAAAATCTTTTTTGTGTAATGAACTACAATAAACTCAATGAACTGTAATACTTGATTTCTTAGTGTCATATCACTTTGATTTGTAATTTTAACTTTATTTAATGCCATAACAATCTCAAGTATATTAAACTCATGGATTAATGAGTAGAACAGTACAATAACATCTTTAAATGAGTGGTGAGTATCCTCTTTTATCATAATAGCTGCTATTGCAAATCTTAAATAATCAATCACTGAGAAGAACTGATTAAACTCATGATCATCTTTTATTAACTCTTCTATTTCTTGAGTATGTACTTCTGATAATAACTCAAATAACTCAGCTTTATAATCAAGAATATGAGCTGAATCAAGTTGATTTTTCTTAAGATATTTAACCATCCATTTTGTACTAGAGTATAAAGTATACTCTAACTTACTAATAAGTCTATATTGAGTTTCAATTTCCATTATATAGTCTTGATCGTAAACTTTTTGTCTAATTTGTCTAGCACCAAATAGTTGTTTTATCATAAGATATGACTTGATTTTTAGTAAAAATTTCTCTTTTCCTAGTTTTTCAAAATCACTTACAAAAGTACATCCTTGAGAGTTTATAATAATATCAGCTATCATTGTAGCTATAATTTCTCTTTTTAGTGGATGTTTTGCAATTTCATATTCATATGCACCCACAAATGATTTTGGGAAATATCTATATAAGTATTGCTGTGCAAACTGTTCATCAATCATCTCAGACTCAAGCAAAATCTTTTTTATAAAAATCTTACTATATGAAACTAACGAACCTAATACAGGTCTTACAATAGAACCATTAATATCAATTATTTCATTGATATTTTCATTTTTAGGGATATAAAAGTCTCTTCTATTAAAAGCTTCTACATTATTTTCAAGCACTTCTATTGTTCTTAAAAAGTCATTTGAGTATCTTCTTGAAAATTGTTCATCTAAAGAGATAACCAATGCTTGATCATAGTTGTTTTGTAATACCATATCAACTACTTGATCAGTTAAAGAGTAAAGTGTATCTTGTAATTGTTTTTGAGTCAAGATTCCCTGCTCTTTTATAGTATTTAATAAAATTTTTAAGTTTACTTCATGGTCAGAGGTATTAACACCTGCTGCATTATCAATAGCATCTAAATGAACTCTTCCTCCACCTAAAGCATACTCAATTCTTGCTTTTTGAGTAAATCCAAGGTTTCCTCCTTCACTTACTATTTTAGCTTTTATCTCAGTTGCATCAACTCTAACAGCTTCATTTTGTTTATCACCTAAGTCTAAGTTATTTTCATCACTAGCTTTTACATAAGTTCCAACTCCACCATTAAATAACATATCAACTTCAAGTGTTAGGAGTCTTCTACATAACTCTTCCCCAGATATTACCTTTTTTGTAGTTCCTAATAATTTCTTTATTTCAGGCGATAAGGTAATCTCTTTATCGTGACGATTAAAAATACCACCACCTTTTGAGATCATATGTTTATTATAGTTTGTCCAGCCACCATTTTTTGACTCAAATAATCTTTTTCTCTCAAGATAGGCTTTTTCTAAATCTGGATTTGGATCTATAAAAATATCTTTATGTGAAATTGCAGCTAGTAGTTTGAACTTCTTTGACTCAATCATACCGTTTCCAAAAACATCACCACTCATAGAACCAATACCTACAACTGAAACTTCGTCTTTATAAATATCAATTCCCTCTTCTATAAAGAATCTTTTTGATGACATTATTGAACCACGAGCAGTAATTCCTAAGTCCTTATGTCCATATCCATTACTTCCACCACTTGCAAAGGCATCACCTAACCAATAACCTCTACTAATAGCTATTTCATTTGCAACATCACTCATAGCAGCTGTTCCTTTATCTGCAGCAACTACAAAATAAGGATCATCTTCATCATAAGCAACAACTCTTTCATCTCTTACGATTTTTCCCTCTACCATATTATCAACTAAATCTAAATTTGCATTAATAAACTCAGAGTAAACTTCAGTGAAGAACTCTTTTGTAATATCTTCTTTACATCTGTTGATTACAAAACCACCTTTTGAACCATCAGGAATAATAATAGAGTTCTTTCCCTCTTGTGTAATCATAAGAGATTTTACTTCTTGTCTATAATCATCATGTCTATCTGACCATCTAAGACCACCTCTTGATACTTTTGACATTCTTAGATGAACTCCATAAAACTCTCTGTGATAAATAAAATTCTCAATATTTGGTTGTAAACCTTTTAAGTCTTTTCCAAAAGATTTAGTATCAATTTTAAATGCAATTGTATCTTTGTTTAGAAAGTAGTTTGTTCTAAGTAATGATCTTAAAAATAGTAAAGTTATATTTAAAATCTTATCATCAATAATTTGTGGAATATCTTTAATTTTTAGTTTTATTTGTTCTTCAACTTCAGTTAAAAGTTTTTTTCTACCTTTAACCTGTGGTTCAAACTTAGTAATGAAATATTTTACAAATAGACAAGCTAAACTATCATGAGCTGTTAAAGTATTTAAAATAGTTGCTGAATTTATAGTAAGAACTGCTTGATCTATATACTCAATAAAGGCTCTTAAAAGTTTAATCTTTCTTAAATTTAAGTTCTGTTTATAAACAAGACAAAAAGCCTTTGAATGTTTTATAGTAGGATCTTTTAAACTATGTGAAATCACATACTCTAAATTTTCTCTAGCAACTTCTAGCTGACTTGTATCAGGAATATCTAGATTAAATCTTGATATGTAGATTTGTTCATCTTCATGGGAAACATTGTACGTAACCTCATCTATTATTTCAAAACCTATATTGTGCAATAAAGGAGTTATGTGAGATAAATATAACTGCTCTTTTGAAAATATCTTAACATATACAGAGTCATTATTGTTTATTATTTTTGTTACAATACCCTCTTTTAAAACTTTTTTAAAAAGTTCATCATTTACTACTAAATCATCAGGAGTTAATAATTGTGAACATATTGCTTGAATATCTGATGTAGCCATTACACTTCCTTTTTACTAAAATATATAGATTATCTTACTCTTTATATTTTAAGGGAAAATTAAACAATCAGATATAAAATACAATTTTTTATTATTTGTTACCTATCAGTAACCTTAGAAAAGCTTGCATTTGTTAATTTTTGTAAATCATCAGGCTTTATTTCAATATCTAAACCTCTTTTTCCACCACTTACAAAGATAGTATCATAGTTTTTTGCACTTTTATCAATAACTGTTTTAAGCCTTTTTTTCTGACCTAGTGGTGAAATACCACCAAGTAAATATCCTGTAACTTTTTGAGCTTCTTGCTTATTTGCCATAACTGCTTTTTTAGCTTTGAATGCACTTGCAACCTCTTTTAAGCTTAGTTGGTTTGCAACAGGTAAAACAGCAACAGCTAACTCTTTTGGTGATAGTTCAACTAAAAGTGTTTTATAAACTTGATTTTTATCAAGACCTAGTTTTAAAGCTGCCTCTTCTCCATAATTTTCACAAGCTGGATCATGGTCGTATTTATGTGTTTTAAATTCACACTTATTTTTCTTTAGTAGATTAATTGCTGGTGTCATTGAGTGTAGTAACCCCTTTTTAAGGAGTTACTTCTAATACTATGCAAATGCAGGTTCTAAAAATGGAATAATCTGTTTCTTTCTTGAAAGACAACCATCTAACCAAACTTTACCATCTTCAAGTTTTACATCAAATGCTTTTTCAAAAACTGATGAATCTTCTGAAGATACAAGAACTTCAGATCTCTCTTTCATAATATCAGTTAAAAGCATACAAGCTGTATGTAGTCCCTCTTCTTCTCTAAATTTATCTAAGTCAGCTTGAATTTCAGGTTTTATAGAATCAACAATAGATAAATCTAGAATCTCTAATTGTCCAATTCCTACTTTTTCACCATGCATATCAAATGGTTTATAATCTCTTAAAATCAACTCTCTAGCTGGAACTCCCTCAACAGCTGATTTTACTTTGAACATTTCCATTCCAACTGCACCAAAATCTTCAATACCTGCAATTTCTGCCAACTCTCTAACAGTTTTTATATCTAACTCTGTACATGTTGGAGATTTGAAAATAACCGTATCACTTAAAATTGCACACATCATAATACCTGCTATGTTTGCTGGAATTTCCACACCATGATAATCATACATCTCTTTTACTATAGTATTAGAACAACCAACAGGTCTAATCCAACACTCTAAAGGTGCAGATGTTGTGATATCACCTAATTTATGATGATCAACAATACCTACTACATTTGCTTCATCAATATCTTCAGGAGCTTGTTTTTTGTCTGAATAATCAGTAATAAATAGATCTTCACCAGCAAATTTTGTTTTTAACATAGGTGCTTCAAAACCAAATCTATCTAAGATATATTTTGTCTCTGGATTAGGTTCACCCTGTCTAGCTGGAACTGCTTCTCTTCCTATTTTGTTTAAAAGGTATGCTAATGAAATCGCTGAACAGATAGAATCTGAATCAGGAGTTGTATGTCCACATGTATAAATTGCCATAATTAAATATCCTAATTTAAATTTTTGGGCATTTTATCTAAATGTAGCTTATGTTACTTTTAAAAAAACATATTAATCTTCACTCAACAACTCAATAGTAAATTTTGCACCTTTGTAACTTTTGTCATTGTATGTAAACTCTGTATTTTCAAGAGTTAGCTTACCTTTTAAGTTTCTTGTAACAATCTCTTTTGACATATACAACCCAAGTCCTGTACCTTTGTCCTCATCTTTTGTAGTAAAGTATGGTTCAAATATCTTATTTTTAATCGCTTCTTTTATTCCATTTGCTGTATCGTATATATCAATTATTGCATACTCATCTTTTTTATAAATATCAATAAATATATACTTTTCATCTTGGGCAAACTCATTTAGTGCATCTTTTGCGTTGTTTAGAATATTTAAAAGTACTTGAAGTAGTTCTCTTTCATAGTTCTCAACTCTTATATCTTGAATATCTTTTATCACTTCAATAGCATTTTTTTCAAATTGAGAAGATACTAATTTCAATGTTTTATCAATACTATCTTTTAATAAAAAGTTTTGTGTCTCTTTATCTGCTTTGAAAAAGTTTCTAAAGTCTTGGATTGTATCAGACAAGTGATTTGCTGAATTATTTATAGTATCAAGTGCCTCATCTAAAAACTCATCACTTAATAACTTAGCATCTTTTTGGAAGCTAACTGAAGTAGAAGCTGTAGTTATTAAAGATAGAGGTTGTCTCCACTGATGGGCTATATTTTCCATCATTTCACCCATTGCTGCAAGTTTTGACTTTTGAGATAGAAGTTCATACTGTTTTTTATTCTCCTCTAATTGTCTGTTTAAGTCATCTTTATATTCTTTAAATCTCTTTTCAGTTTTATTAGAGATAAAAAATGAGATTAAAAGTAAAAATAGACTAAATACAGAAGATATTAAAAATAGCTTTTGAATATTTTCATTAAAATTTTGAGTTAACTCTTCTTCTTTTTTATTGATAATATCCTCTAAATCATTTAAATAAAATCCTGTACTTATAAGCCAGTTCCATTTTGGTACTTTTTTCACATAAGATATTTTTGTAAAGCTTTTATCTGTATTTGGTTTAGGGAAGTTTAAACTCATAAAACCTCCACCATTATTTGCAATATCCCAAGCTTTTTTCATAATATTTTCTTTATTTATTTTCTTTAATCGCTCTAGTGAATTTGTACCAATCAACTCTTTTTTTGCGTGTGCTAAGTAGTTGTTTTTTTCATCAAATACCACAAAATAGCTATTTTTTCCAAATCTAAACTTATCAATTTGTTTTAAAACTTTCTTTTGTATATCTTTTGAGAAATCATCTACATATTCGCCTGTACCAATAAACCAATTTAACTCATAGATATTCTTAACAAACCCTATTTTTTTATACTCTTCATTATCTTCTTTTGACTTTCTCCAATACCACTCATTATATGCTTCATCTTTTTTAGATAAAAGTTCTAGTGACTCTCTTACAACATACTTACCTCTTGTATCTTGATAATCAAGTAAAAGCTTACCCTCTAACTGTGGTTGTAAAGGATGAATAAGGATTCTTCCATCTTTATCATCAACAAAGAAGTAACCTCTACCGTTGTTAAATCTAATACTTTTTATAACTGTTTTGATGATTTCTTTTATCTCTTCTTTTGAGTGCGTATCTTTGTACTTCTTATAAATATTTATAATAATCTCATGGGCTTCTCTTAGTCTTGTTTTCAAAGACTTTTTCAACTCCTCCTCAGTATGTTTTTGTTCCTCAATAACATATGATATTATATTATCTACTTGTTCTTTGATAGTCTTTTTTTTCTCTTCTATGAAGTTACTTTTTATAGATTGTTTTGTTTTTTCAAAGTTTTGTTTGCTTTCTTGAAATAGTAAAATTGTAATTACAAATGATACAATTAAAATAAATGCAGGTAAGCCGTACCTAATAACAAATAATATCTCTTTTTCGTTATTGATTTTCATTTTCATACTTTTTATTTATATTTTTACATAATTAAGCTGAAAATAAAAAAACTTCCTTTAATCTGTGTTTGATATAATAAAATTTTAAAAGGAGATTTTATGATTAGCAAAGAATTACAAGAAGCTTTAATAGAACAACTAAACAAAGAGTATCATTCTGCATATTTATATTTAGGTATGAGTGCGTACTGTTCAAAAGAGGGATTCAACGGTGCATCAAATTGGTTTTTAATCCAATACCAAGAAGAAGTAGCTCACGGAATGAAACTATTTAAATACCTTGAAGATCAAGATGTGGAAATCAAACTTCCTCAAATTGATGCAGTTGAAGTTGAGTATAAATCATTATTAGATGTATTTAAAAAATCACTAGCTCATGAACAAAAAATGAGTAAAAATCTAAATAATTTATCAGATTTAGCTATGAAAGAGAAAGACCACGCTACTTATAACTTACTTCAATGGTACGTAACAGAACAAGTTGAAGAAGAAGCAACAGTAAGTGAAATCATCGACCATATCAAACTAGTAGGTGATAATGGATATGGACTTTACACTATTGATAAAGAGTTAGGTGGAAGAAGTTACGTAGATCCTACAGCTTAGTAAAATAAGAGGGAAGACCTCTTATTTTATTGTATTAAAAACTTTCCTTGTTTTCTATCTTTTTTGATATTTTTATGATTTACAACAGAACCATGCATAGAGATATAAATATCATTTTTAACTTCACCATTTAAAAAACCTATTGCTTGTGAGAAGTTCATAGTTGCTTCTACTTTTTTAATACTCATAGGAACCATCGCACCTGTTAAAACTATTTGTTTATCTAAATCTTTATTTTCTAAATACTGCGCTGTAATATCTATAGTATCTGTTCCATGAACTATGATTATTTTTTCATTTTTTGATTCGTTTATAGCTTTAATCATCATATCTCTATCATCATTGTCTATTTCTAAACTATCTTTTGAGATTATATTTTTGATTTCAAAATTGATATTAAAACAAGAGTTTATTATCTCATCTAAGGCTATATTATCAGTTGGTACTTCAAGCTTTCCTTTTATTGGATTATATCTTTTATTAAAAGTTCCACCTGTATTTATAACTGTGATATTCATCTATTTATCTCCTTCATAATTACTTACCATATTTTTTGGGTGAAGAAGTTCATCCAACTCCTCTTTTGTAAATAGTTCTTGCTCTAAAATAATATCATATACTCTTTTGTTTGTAGCAAGTGCCTCTTTTGCTAAAGCTGAACTTTTTTCATATCCTAAGATTGGATTTAGACAAGTTACAAGTGTAACTGAGTTTAGGATATTGTTCATACATACATCTTCATTTGCTGTGATACCTTTCACACATTTTTGAGCTAGTGAACAAAAAGACCTTCTCATCATATTTATTGATGTAAAAAGTTTATATGCAACTAAAGGTTCAAATACATTAAGTTGTAGTTGACCACCCTCACAAGCAACTGAAATAGTTGCGTCTGCACCTATTACTTCATAAGCAACTTGGTTTACAACCTCTGGAATCACAGGATTTACTTTCCCTGGCATAATAGAACTTCCTGGTTGCATAGGTGGTAGATTTATCTCATTTAACCCAGCTCTTGGACCACTACTTAAAAGTCTTAAGTCATTACAAATCTTTGATACTTTTATTGCAACTCTTTTTAAAATACCTGATATATGTACAAATGCCCCTGTATCTTGTGTAGCTTCTATCAAGTCACCTGCACTTTCATAGTCTATTCCCGTTACATCTCTTAGATTATTTATAACTTTTCGTCTATACTCTTTTTTAGTGTTTATTCCTGTACCAATAGCAGTAGCACCAAGGTTTACCTCTTTTAATAAAGCTTGTGCATCTCTTAATCTATAAATATCCTCATCAACCATAATAGCGTACGTTTTAAACTCTTGTCCCAAAGTCATAGGAACAGCATCTTGTAGCTGTGTTCTTCCCATTTTTAATACATCTTTGAATTCAACAGCCTTTTCTTCAAAAGTATCTCTTAAATATCTAAGACTATCTTTTAGCTTGTAAATCAGCTCATAAAGTGTTATTTTTATTGCCGTTGGATAAACATCATTTGTAGATTGAGACATATTTACGTGATTGTTTGGATGAACTATCTCGTAACTACTTCTTTTCTCACCTAATATCTCCAATGCTCTGTTTGCTATAACTTCATTTGCATTCATATTTGTTGAAGTTCCAGCACCACCTTGTATAGGATCAACTATAAACTGGTCATGAAATTTACCATCAATTATCTCATTACAAGCTTGAATAATCGAATCTCTTTGTCTATCTGATAAATCACCTAACTCAAAGTTTGTTAAAGCACAAGCTTTTTTTACCTTTGCTAAGGATTTAATAAAATTTGGAAACAAAGATATATCTGTTCTTGTAATATCAAAGTTCTCTTTGGCTCTTAAAGTTTGTATCCCATAATAACTTGAAATATCGATTTTCTTTTCACTTATAAAATCTTTTTCTATTCTAAAATTATCTTCCATAAATCAACCTTTATACTTTATAAAAGGTTATCATATAAAATAGAAGTATGCAAAAAGTGTGATTTTGTAAATTTATTCAATATTTACTAAAGTGTATCCCTCTTGGGGAACATTTTTTATGATATTTATAGGTAACTTGGCTCTTAAGTCCTTGATAAAAGACTTTAAAGCATATGTTGTCATATCTTTATCAAGCCACAATTCACTCTCAATTTGTTCATATCTTAAGACAAAACCTTTCTTTTCATAAAGCAGTTTCAAGAA
This sequence comes from Arcobacteraceae bacterium, assembly GCA_041694355.1. GTDB lineage: Bacteria > Campylobacterota > Campylobacteria > Campylobacterales > Arcobacteraceae > Arcobacter_B. The sequence continues at coordinate 73,535 of JASMTK010000012.1, forward strand.
ATCTTTTTCTCGTTTTCTTAAGGTAATTACTTCGCTATTTTTATAAATCAACTCTCTTTTTGAAATATCAAACTTCAAATCTTTACTCAAAGATATTGGCTTTTGATTTTTGTTTATATACTTTACTAAAGCTTCATTTAGTTTTTTTAGATTTAAAGGCTTTATGATAAAATGATTAATATTTAGGTTTATCAAATCTACTAAATACTCTTCATTTGAGTATGCTGTAAGCATAATAATAGTTGTCTTTGAGTCTTTTTGCCTTATTTTTTTTACTAGTTCTATTCCATTGCAATTATCCATTTGAATATCACATAAAACAATTTTAGGTTTATACTCTTCATATAGTTCAAAACCCTCATTCCCATCTTTTGCTTCATATACATCATCAAAATAATATTTTAAAGTCTCAACTATAATTTGTCTAATTCCATCTTCATCTTCAACACATAAGATTGGTATCTCTTTTAACTGTTCAAATAATCTTTCATCCATAATAACCTACCCTGTTAAAACTATTTTAAATACTGCACCTTCGTCATCATTTTTTACACTAAGTTCCCCACCCATATTTTTCTCAATTATAAGCTTTGAGATATATAGTCCTAAGCCTGTACCTTTTGAGGAGTCTTTTGTACTAAAATATGGATCAAAAATCATATCAAAATGCTCTTCTTTGATTCCGCCTGCATTGTCTTTTACTTTTACTATACTTAATACACCCATTGTATAAATAGTTATATCAATTTTTGGGTTTTCAATCTCTTTTTCTATTAAAATATCCCTTGCATTCATAATAAGATTTAATATAACTTGCGAATACTCTGTACCATATCCATAAATCTCTTTATCATCTTTTATATCCATATTAAGTTCAATCATATTATCTTTTAAAGAAGCGTCTATTAAACCAATAGCTTTTTTACATGAATCAGAAACTAAAAAGTGCTCTTTTTGTTTATCTGGTTTGTAAAAATTTCTAAAATCATCTATTGTTTTAGACATAAACTCTATAATATTATCACTTCTTTCAATAGAACTTAAAATATGGTTATTGTTTACTTTATTAAATCTTGTAGCAGTTTCAAGTTCCATTAAAACACCTGATAGTTCTGTTAGTGGTTGTCTCCATTGGTGAGCTATCATACTTATCATTGAACCCATTCTTGCAAGTTTTGATTGCTCCAAAATAGTTTTATCTTTTTGTTTTGCTTCTTTTACTGCTTCTTCCACTTTATTAGCAAGGTTTTTATTTAGATTTTGTAATTTACTCTCTTTATTTGAAACTTGTAATTTATATCTTTTTATCAAGTCATTTATAATTGAACTCATAAGTAAAGAGAAAAGAGCCATAAAACTAACAATTGAGATAGTAACAATCACCATAAACTCTTTAAACTCATCTTGTCTTTTTAGATGTTGTTTTTGTTTTTGTTTTACTTTTTTAGCAAGCTGTTGTTTATCATTGCTTTTTAAAACATACAAAGTTTTAAACTCTTTTAAGTCCTCTTCAAAATTTTTATTTGTTAATTTCAAATAGTATGATGTAGTAAAAAAAGAGATAAAAAGTATACTTAAAAAAGGAATAATAATAGTAAAAAATGGTACACCATCTTTATTAAACATCTTTAGCCTCAAAATTTTTAACTTAATAAAAAGAGAAAAGAGTAATTACTCTTTTTCTCTTTTATCATTGATATTATCAACAATCTCTTTCCATGTGTTTTTATCAATTTTAAATTCATTATAGTCATTATATCTAAGAACAGGTTTTTTTAACCCCTCTTTTAATTGTCTATCATAACCTTTTATAAGTCTTAATACAGGCTTATATAAAAGTGCGATAACAATAAGGTTAATAACTGCTAATAGTCCCATAGATAAATCAGCGAATGAGAAGATTGAACCTAAATTTTGGAAAGATCCCCACATAATTAATACTAAACATAATACTCTAAAGATATTAAATAAAGTTAAATTACCCTTACTAAAGAAGTTTAAACTATTTTCAGCTAAGTAGTAGTTATATAACATAGAAGATAAACCAAATAAGAACAGTGCAACTGTTACAAAATAGCCACCAAATGGTCCAATATGCTCGATTAATGCATTTTGAGTTAATAGTGTACCTTGAACAGTTTCACCTGGTACATATACACCCGATAACAGAATAATAAATGCTGTACAAGTACATAAGATAATTGTATCAATGAATACTGAAAATGATTGTACTATTCCTTGTTGTACTGGATGAGCCACATATGCAACTGCTGCTACATTTGGTGCTGAACCAAGTCCAGCTTCATTTGAGAACATTCCTCTTTTTGCACCTTGAAGTAATACAGCACCAATTCCACCACCTATTGCAGAACTTGGATTAAATGCTTCTGTAACAATCATATTAATAAGTCCAGGAATTTTTTCAACATTTAAAGCAATAACAACAATTGCTAATAGTAAGTAACCCACTGCCATAACTGGTACAATTACCTCAGAGAATTTACTAATTCTTTTTACTCCACCAAATACTGCAAATGCAAAAATCATAGTAATAACAATAGCAGTCATCCAAGTTGGAATATCAAACGAAGATTCAAAAGATGTTGTGATAATATATGATTGTGTTGCATTAAATGCAAAACCAAAAGTAATAGTTAAAAGAATTGAGATAATTATACCAAGCCATTTTTGACCTAATGCCTTAGTAACATAATAAGCTGGTCCACCTCTATAAACACAAGAGTCCTGGGCATCTTTTTCTTTATATAATTGAGCTAGTGAACACTCAAAGAAACTTGTACTCATACCAATTAGTCCAATAACCCACATCCAAAATACTGCACCAGGTCCACCTAAACTAATTGCAACTGCAACACCTGCGATGTTCCCACCACCAACACGTCCAGCAACACTTAGCATTAATGCTTGAAAAGAACTAATATGTCCCTCTTTATCATGTGCAGTATCTCTTAAGATATTAAACATCTTGAAGAAGTACCTAAATTGTACAAACCTTGACGTAACTGTAAAAAATATACCTAATGCAGGAAGTAAATATATTAAGATATTTCCCCATATTAGGTTGTTTAGAAAGTCGTTAATTTCACCTAACATAATTTTCTCCTTTTTTTCGAGCTAGTCAGTCTAGCATCTAAAAGAGGGGAAAAGGTGTATTATTTATTTGCTTCTTTTAAAATTTTCTTTAGCCATTTTTGAGCAGCTTTTACATTTTCGAACTTTTGAGATTTTGCTACTTGATCTTTGCCTTCATAAAATCTAACTCTTATACCATCTTCTACATGGTCAATTTTTGTTCTTGTTATTTTATTTAAATTGATAAATACTCTTTCATTTAATTGAAAAAACATAAGGGTTCCTTTTTTGATTTTGAGTATTTTACCACAAAAAAACAAAAAAAGTAAAAGTTTTTTTACTTTATACTTAAACTTTTATTGATTTTCAGCTCTTATATTTGTGATTGTCTTTCCACCTATAGAGTAATTATCAGTTGAAACTTCATCAATCGTAACTACACATGTTTTCTCACCTCTACCAAAAACCTCAACAAATGATTCAGTTAACTTTTTAGATAACTGCTCTTTTTGTTCCTTTGTTGCTCCACCATCCTCATGAGTCATTTTTACATTTATTATTGGCATTATTTTCCTTTTATAATCTATTTTGTTCTGCGGTTGCAATTTTTTTAGCATAAAGTAGTAAAAATATCCCACCTAAAATAATTGCAGCTGTTACATAAAGTGCATAGTTGTAATTCTTAAAGTGTTCAACTAACGCAACACTATAAAGTGGTCCTACGACTTGCCCTACTCCATAAGCTGTTGTTAATGCTCCCATTAACACAACTGGATTTTCCCCTGCAAGTTTTCCACCCACATTTAAAAAAAGCCCCACAAGACCTACAAATGTACCACCATATAATATTCCACTTAATAAGTTAAGATAGATATTTGATGTTAGTGTAGGTATAATAGTTCCTATAAAAAGTAGTATCATAGAGATAATTATGATATTTACACTACCTTTTTTTTGTGCTAAATTCATCCAAATAATACAAGAGGGAATACCTGCTAGACCAACTATGGTCCATGTTAAGCTACCATAACCATCAAGTCCATCTAAAGAGTTAATAATATCAGGTAAAAAAGTAGCAAAAACTACAAAACCTATTCCAACTGCAAAGTAAGCAAGAATAAGAAGAATAACATATAAAGAGAAGATTGATTTATCAAACTTATGCTTTACACTTGCACTTTTAACCTCTTTGTCAAAAGATAAAATATATGTACTATAAAGTGTAGCAAAAAATGCAAAGATAGTTAGAACAATCCAAGAGTCTTCCCAAGTACCATTTGTAGCAAATACAGCTCTCATAATCAAATCAGATACCAAAATAGAAAAACCAATACCTGAGAAGTGAATACCCATGGCTTTTGTTTTACTCTCCATTTTAAGTTTTGTCATAACAATAGCTGAACCAACAACAAGAGCCATAGCAGCACCAAATCCTGCGATGATTCTTGATAATAACCAAACTGTTTCATTTTGGGTTGTTCCTAAAAAGATTGTTGTTATTACACAAAGAAACATACCTATTCTAAAATATTTTACTTTTGTATTAATATCTTTTATAAATACAGCAAAAATTGCTCCTGATAAGTATCCCACATAGTTTATAGAAGCTAAAACTCCTGCAAAGGTTACACTTAAAAAATCATCTAACATAGATGGAAGAAGTGAAGTAAATGCAAACCTTGCAACACCAACTCCAACAATCAAAGCTAAAATACCAGCTAATATAATTGCTGGATTGCTATTTCTATTTAATAAGTTCACACTTTACCCCTTGTATTATTTTTTGATTTTAAGTATCATATCACTATAAATGATGGATTGTCAAATATAAAATCGTGATAGGTGATATAAGGAAAAGTGATATGGATTCAAATCTTTTAAAAGTATTTGTTGCAGTTGCTCAAGAAAATAGTATAAGTTTAGGTGCAAAAAAGCTTGGCTTTGCCCAATCAAATGTCACATCTAGAATAAAGCAATTAGAAAAATCAGTAGGATACACTCTTTTTCATCGAACCTCAAAAGGTGTGATGTTAACTTATGAGGGAGAAAAGCTATATAAGCACGCAGTTGAAATAGTAAATAAAGTTGAAAATGCAATTCTTGATATGCAAAACCTACAATATCAAAAAAACTTAATAGTAGGCTCTACTGATTGTAATGCAGCTGTTAGAATATCATCTTTTTTGATGAGACTACACGAAGACTATCCAAAAACTCAACTTGAATTATTAACTGGGACTACAAGAGATATTACTGAAATGATTATGAACTATAAAGTTGATATAGCTTTTATAAGTGGTGAGCCTAAAAGTGATGAACTTATAATACTTCAAAAATTTGAAGAAGAGATAGCTATACTAGAACCAAAAGATGAAACCACTCAAAATGTAATACTATCTTTTAAAGAGGGCTGTGCTTATGATGAGTTTTTAAAAAACTATTATAAACAAAAAGGTGAAAGTATCAAAAAAAGTCTAGCTTTTGGTAGTTTAGAGACTATACTAGCTTGTGTAAAAGCTGGTATGGGGAAAACACTTCTTCCAACCAACTTAGTTGATAAGTTAGGTTTTAGTGATAAGCTAAAGATTACTAAGCTTGATAAAAATACAGCATATATACCAACTTGTCTTGTTTGTAGGAAAGATAATGTACCCAAAATAAGTGAATATTTAAAGAAGATAGTTTTCTAGTACTTTCCTCTTTACACTTTTACACTAAATCCACTTTTTCTTTTTGAAAATCAGTAGCTGAATAGCTGTTATTAAAACTAATGCAATTATAAAAATATTAAATGCATTTTTATTTTCAATACCAGGTATTCCTCCTATATTTACTCCTAAAAGACCAGTAAAGAATCCTAAGGGTAAGAATATAGCTGAAATAATAGATAATATATAAATCCTAAGGTTCATCTGCTCATTAAGTCTATTCATAAACTCTTCTTGAATTAGATTAACTCTATCTTTTAAAGACTCAATCTCCTCAATATATCTTATTAAGTGATCAGTTACCTCTTTTAATTTTAATTTATCGTAATCACTTAACCAAGTAATTGTATTATGGGATAGTTTATTCATTGCATCTTTTTGTGGATATAAATATCTTTTTAAGCCTAATAACTCTTTCTTATAAGTTGCTATTTGTATCTTTATATCTTGTTTATTCTCATCTAAGATTGATTCTTCAAGGTTTAAACTATTCTCTTCAAGTTCATTTATTGTATCTTGCATTTTTGAAGTTATTTTATCAACAAGTGTAATCAAAAACTCTGATGCGCTTTTAACACCTTTGTTATTATCTAATTCAGTTGCTATTTCATTTACTGAAAGCATATCTCTTTTTTTAGTTGTAATGATTAGATTCTTTTTGATATAAACTCTTAAAGAGACCATATCTTCTGGCTCTTCATTTGTATTAAAGTTTATGCCTCTTAGTGCCATAAGAATAGAATCATCTAAAAAAACTGTTCTTGGTCTAGTCTCATTTGTCAATAGTGCATTTATAGCAATTTCATCTATTCCACTCTCATTCTCTATCCAGTTTATACTAAAAGGTTCCGTAAAATCAAAGTGTAACCATACTAATTCATTAGTTCCTCTAGTCTTTACTTTATCTAAACTAATTTTTGTAGCTCCACCTGCTTCATCTAAAAGATAAGAATAAATAAGTCCATCTTTACTTTCCATATTTACCCTCTTTTATGTACAACTCTTTTAATATAGTTATCATACTATCAATTGAAGTTTTTGTTGTTGTTTCTTCTGCAGTATGGTAACCTATAGTTGGAACCTGTAGAGTTGTTCCTTGAATACTTCCTTTACTTGCTTTGATAATTCTACCAAGTTCTGTAACACCAAGTGATGTTTTGATGTTTTCTCTTTTCATTTTATTTTTGATAAACTCATCTTTATAGTGATATTTTATCTTATTTTTTAGAACTATTTTTTTTATCTTACTTTTTAAAGGTGACCTAAAGTAGGCATTTTCATCTCTGTTTCTTAAAACTATATTTAAATGATTCAAATCTTCAATATCTTTATAAGGGCTTGTATCAAGTACAAGTAACTCTTTTGTAGTTATGTCATATCTTCTAAAATATTCAAGTAAAAACCTCCAGCTTTTACCTGCCTCTTCTGATGCTGTGAAAAAAGCTGTACCTTGATAACCTAAAGAGTACATATAAAGTATAATTGCTACACTTAATACATTATCAATTTGTGCTGAAACCAACTCATTATCAATATTTAATTTATCTAAAAAAGCAATAGGTGTTCCAGGTAGTAAATAAGCCAAATCACTTACTTTGAATATTACATTGTTTCTTCTTTCACATAAAAAAGCATCTTCAATCGTACCTAATCCCAAATAAGAGCCTGACCAAGGCTCATAAGCTTGTACTTTTTGATTTACAAATCTCATCTCAAAGTTTTTTAGAATTTGCTCGGAGTTTGAATTACCACTTAAATCTGCTTGATTTTTTGTAATATAAGCTGCATATTGAAACTCATTGTGTCCTGTACAAATAAGCCCATGTCTATCCGCATGTGCTGATAAATAACCACTTGATGGATTGCAACCTTTTGCTACTAAGATTCCATCATAAAACTCAACTTCTAAGTTTAACTCTTCAAGTTCCCTTTTCAAATAAAGAAAAAAAGAGTGTTCAGCTCCTACTACACTTGGTATTCTAATTAGCTGCTTTAAGATATCATAAAAATTTTCCATATTTTATCCAATGATTTAGATTAATGAATTATATCAAATAAAAGTACTAAGTATAACCTTTATTGCTAATAATGTAAGCAATACCTTTAATATTTTTACAAACCTTTTCCCCTCAACTTTATCTCTTAATTTAGTTCCTGCATAACTTCCTAAAATAGCACCAACTATCATCACTAATAAAAGTTCAATATATTCAGAAAATATAAATCCAAAATATATAAAAACAACTACTTTTAATATATGAGAGATACTCATCAAAGCTGCACTTGTAGCTACAACTTTATTCTTATCACTATAATCTTTAAATAGAAGTGCCAAAGTCAAAGGACCTGTAGCTCCTACTACAACAGAAAGACCTGATTGTAAGAAACCAAGTAAATAATAATTTTCAAATTTTTTAATCTTATCATTAAATTTTTGAGACCATAAAGATAAAAGTATATAAAATCCTATAAACAAAGGAACATATTTTAATGAAACAAGAGATAATATAGATGCAAAAAAACCAACCCCTAATAAGGAACCTAAAAGAAACTTTGGAATAACCTCATATTGAATATCCTTGTAACCAAAAATTGCCCTACTTAAGTTACTTGATATTTGAGTTAACCCATGAACTGGAATAATTGCATTTACAGGTAAAAAGCTTGGTAAAATAGCAATAAGTATCATACCTCCACCAAGTCCCACAATTCCTGCAATAGTTGAAGTAAAAAATGTCACTAAACCTAATATTATTTCTGTCATAAAAAACCCTAATCCTAATATAAAAAATTATCTAATTAAGGCTTATTTATCAAAAAAAAGATAGAATCAAAAGTTTGATTTCAAAAAAGGAGAAAATTTTGGATATATTTCAATGGATAGGTTTTGTAGGTATGTCTTTTGTTGTATTTGCTTATTTATTACTACAAATGAACAAATATACAATTGAATCTTTACAATATCAACTATTAAATCTTACAGGAGCTATTTTACTTTTAATATCACTTTTTGTACACTTTAACTTAGGCTCATTTGTTATTGAAGTATTCTGGATAGGTATTACAATATATGGTATTTCAAAAAATATAAAAGCAAGAAAACTAAGAAGACAAGGAGAGTAGATGAAGATATTAATCTCTTTAGTTTTTATAAGTAGCTTAGCCTTTGCTAACTACAATTCAAGTGAAGGCTTAGGAAAAATAGATATGCATGGAGGAAAAGGAACTAAACTTTTAGATAAGAAAAGTGATTTCAACTCTATGAAATTAAACTCACTAAATAGTTTAAAACTAAAAGAACCAGCTAAACCAAATGCTCCTAAAGCACTTATTGAAGAAAAAAAAGAAAAAAACAAATCTACAAATAAAAAATCTAAATAAAATTTTATAAGTGAGAAATTAAAAAATTGCATTGACAATAGTTTAGTTTCTTGCTATTATCTCTACAGACCAACTGGTCGGTTTATGAAATATATAAAAATAAAAGGTACAAAAATGTCAAGATTAATAGATGAAATATCAAAGTATCAAGAGGCTTTTAGAAAGAAAGTTCCTGAAGATATTCAAAAGACTATGAAGCAAGCAACCAACAAACTAAAGGAACTTGAACTTTCAAAAAATGCTTTAAAAAAAGACGAAAAAGCAAAGGATTTTAAACTTCCAAATGCACTTAATAAAGAGGTATGTTTAAAAGATATTTTAAAAGAGAATGACTTTGTAGTTCTTAGCTTTTACAGAGGTGGTTGGTGTCCTTATTGTAACTTAGAGTTAAAAGCTTTAGAGAATATAAACAATGAACTAAATAGATTAAATGCAAAACTTATAGCTATATCCCCTCAAACACCTGATAAGTCCTTAAGCACTAAAGAAAAAAATGAACTTAGCTTTGAGGTTTTAAGTGATTCTAATAATAAAATAGCAAAAGAGTATGGACTAGTGTTTAATCTAGCTGATGAATTAAAACCTATATATAAAAGCTTTGGAATTGATGTAGTTGACTCAAATGATGAAGATAGTTTTGAACTACCAATGCCTGCAACTTATGTAATAAATAAAGACAAAGAAATCATATATACATTTATTGATGAAGATTATACTACTAGAAGTGAACCACAAGAAATTTTAGATATAATTGGCAAAAATTCATAAGAGTAATTGAGGAAAAAATGCAAGACATTCGTTCAAGACTTATTGAAGCAACTTTTCAAGAGGTCTTTGAAAATGGTTATAATGGTGCGTCTTTAACAAAAATCCTAAAAAGAGCCAATACACAAAAAGGCTCTATGTATCATCACTTCTCTTCAAAAAAAGATATGGTAATAAATATGATTGAAGAGAAGATTGAGACAAGGATTGAAACTAAATGGGAAGCTTTGAAAAACCAAGATGAAGATATTTTAGACTTACTAATAGAGATTTTAGAAGATAAAAACTCTTGGGATTTAGTAAATGGCTGCCCGTTAGGTAATTTGTTGCAAGAGTCACTAAACCAAGATAAAGATTTTGCAGAGATTTTAACAACTATTTTAAAAAAATGGAAAGATGTATTTAATAAAGCTCTTGAAAAAGCGAAAAAAAATGGTGAATTAAAAAAAGAGATAGAATCAGAAAAAATATCAACTTTTTTAATTGCCTCACTTGAAGGTGCCTTACTTTTATCAAAAAAAAGCTCTGAAAAAGAGGATTTTGATTACTGTATAGAGCAACTTGTCTTTTATATCAATACTCTTAAAAACAATAATTAAAGGTGATAAAATGTCAAAAACATATAAATTTATTTCTTGGAATGTAAATGGAATTAGAGCAGTAGATAGAAAAAAAGCACTGAAATGGGTTGATGAAGCAGATATAGATATTCTTGGTATTCAAGAAACAAAATCTATGAAATCTCAAATCCCAAATACAATTTTTGAAAGAGATTATGAAACACTTTTAGCTTCCGAATCAGCTGTAAAAGGAAGAAGCGGAACAGCACTATTTACAGATATTGAAACAACTTTTTTAGATACATGTGCAAGTGTTGATGTACTTGATGAGGGAAGAATAAATGAAGCTCACTTTACTTTAGGAGATAAAGATATTGCATTTTTTAATGTATATTTTCCAAATGGGCAAAGTTCACAAGAGAGATTAGATTATAAAATGGAGTTTTATGATAGATTTTTAGAACACTGTGAAAAGCTTAAAAAAGATGGAAAATCAATAATTGTATGTGGAGATTTAAATACAGCCCATACAGAAATAGACATTGCAAGACCAAAAGCAAATGAGAAAACCTCAGGTTTCCTACCAATGGAGAGAGAATGGCTAACAAAGTTTTTAAATCATGGGTATATTGATACATTTAGACATATAAATGGTGATATAAAAGACAAATATAGCTGGTGGACATATAGAGCAAATGCAAGAGCAAACAATGTGGGATGGAGAATTGATTATTTTTATGTAAGTGATGACTTAAAAGATAATATCAAAGATGCTTACATTTGTGATGAAATAATGGGAAGTGATCACTGTCCTATTGGTTTAGAAATTGAGTTATAAGAGAGTTTCTCTTATAACCTAAACCTTTTTAGAATATCTTTTGAAGTTACACTTTTTTTATTATCTTCTTTATAAATAATTGTTTCAAATGGATTTTTCCATTGGTTTCTTTTCTCTATATTATCATAAGAAGTTGGAATAATCATAGAGTTCACTCTATAAACAGCAGATATTTGCATAGGTCCACAATCAATCCCTAAAAATAGATCTAAAGAAGCTAATTTTTCTACCAACTGACAAACAGATGTTTTACCTGCTAGATTTTCATAGTTTGAAATACCATTTGCTTTAAGTTCTTCTTCCATAATAGCGCAGGCATCTACTTCATTTTTTCCACCAAGAAGAACAATATCATACTTTACTGATAATGCAACTGCAATTTTAGCAAACTCTTTAGCAGGCATTCTTTTAACATTTGCATAAGTTGAACCAGGATGAATACCAAAAGTAGGCTTTTTATACCACTTTGGTTTAAATCTCAACATCAAATCACCAGGTTTGTAAGAAGTATCTAAAACTTGGTTCATAAAATCATTGTAAACTTCTACTTTATGTTTATCTTTTGTATTTTCTACATCAAAAATCATCTTCTTTTTTGCATTTATAAAATATACAAAAAACTTAGCTAAAAAACTATTTTTAAAAGAGATTAATAGATCTTGTTCATCAAAGCTTTTTGCTAAACTAAAGAGTGAAAAGAGTGAAAAAATACTTCTGCTTGTATCTTCAACTATCACATTCTCTATTCTATCATCCTTACTAAAAAGCTGTGTAGAAACAGCAGAACCCACAAAAGTAAACTGTGCTTCTTTGTGGTGCTTCAAAAGGTTCTCAATAGCAGGAGTTATAAAAACAGCCTCATCCATTAACTCTGGTAATTCAACTAATATCTTCATCTATCTATCCAAATTATAAATATTTTATTTATAATATACATAAACTTTCTTTGTGTAAGATTATCTTTTTGTTTTAAATAGACAATTTTATCATAGCTTTTTTTTAGTGTGGTGAGAGGTAACTACTAAGAGGCTAATGGCAAGATGATTTCAAAGCATATCCCATCATTATAATTATACACTTTAATCTCTCCATTTGCTTTATCAACAATTTTTTTAGTCATATACAAACCTATTCCTGTACCTTTTGTTTTTTCTTTAGTAGTAAAATTTGCCTCAAATATATTCTTAATAATACTATCTTTTATTCCACCAGCATTATCATAAAACTTTAAAACCACACTGTTGTTGTACTCTTTTTTAATTTGATAATATATTTTTCTATCTTTGATTGATTTTTCAATAAATGCATCTTTACTATTGCTAATTAAATTAATCAAAACATGTTTAAACTGATTAGGAACAACATCAACCTTTAAAGTATCATCACCTTTTATTATAATATCAATTTCATTTTTTATTAACTCGTCTTTCATCAAGGTGTTTACAGACTCCACTATAGAAAATAGACTAACAATCTTCGTACTAACATTTGGTCTAAAGAAACCTCTAAACTCTTCAAGTGTTTCTACCATATGATTTATTTGTTTTTCAATTTTTATAGTATCTTTTATAATCTCTTTAGAATCAGGTTTATCAAAAAACTCATACTCCATTCTAATAGCTTCAGATAAAAGTTTTATAATCCCTAAAGGTCCTTTCCATTGATGTGCAATAGAATCAATCATCTCTCCCATAGCTGCATCTTTTGCCTGTTTTAAAAGTAATTTATCTTTTTGTCTTAGCTCATTAACCGCTTGTTTTATCTCTTCTTTTAAATTATCATTTAACCTTTTTAGCTTAAGTTTCGTCTTTGTTAGTTTTCTTGAAGTTTCTGAAAAGTCATTTATCATAGATAAATATATTTTAGCATCCTCTTGCGATAAAGGATGTAAAGGCTCTGCAACTAAAGTAATAGTCTCGTTTTCATTTTGATATAAAATAATATTATAAGTACTAGGAATATCCTCAACATTACTTTTGTCAAAACTAAAATTTGTAACAAACTTATCTATAGGATTATTTAAATTAAGTTGCTCCAACCTCTTTAAAAAATCATCAATATGCGTATATGTAATCAAATCTTTTAAGTTTTTAAACTCCAAGATAAGCTCTTCATAACATTTACTATACTCTAAGACATTAGCATTTTTGTCAATCTTTAATATTATCTTATCACTATTTTCAAATATCTTATTTACAATCTCTTCATTTAATACTTTGTGGTCTAACATAATTCATCATCTTCCAAGACTTTTATTAATTCATTAAAGTCTTTAATATATTTATCTGCTTTTATATCATCTATAAACTCTTGTTTTAGTTTATTATAAGCTTGTCCTCCAATGTACACTTTTACATTTTCTAAATTTTCTTTTAAAAATTGAACCAACTGCTTTGTTGCGTCTATATTGGAAATCAATGTAGTAGATACTAATATATGATTTATTAATTCATCTTTTGAACTTTGTACTATCTCTTCTGGTTTTGAGTTTGAACCAAAAAAAACAGTTTCATAGCCCTCAAACTCTAAAAGATCACTTACCATTCTTGCACCAATCTCATGCAACTCTTTTGGAGAAACAGCAACTATAACTTTTTTGGTAGGTAGTTCATAGTTTTCATCTAAAATTTTTTCATAATGCATAGATATAACTCTTTGGCAAATAGAGGTTGCAGTGTGTTCTTGTCCTACAGAAATTTCACCATTTGACCATTTTCTACCAATACTATATAAAGAAGAAAGTAGTATATTCTCCCAAAAAAACCTTAAATCTTTAGTTGAGTTAATATAATTATTAGAAATCTTTATAGCATCACTTAATGATGGTTTTAATAAAGCATCTAAAAACTCATTAAATACTTGGTTATTTGGTAAATCATAATCTTTTGGTTCAAACTTTCTTGCTTTTTCTAAGATTAGATTAAAATTATCCAACATATAACTGTATATATTGATAATAGATTCCAACTCTTTTACTTTTATTTCAATAATTGATTCTAATGAATAAGTTAAAAGTTTTTTGAAAAAAGTCTCATCAACTCCCATTTTAGAGTATGTACTTATTTCCCAATATAAATATTCTAATAAAAGTTGTGAATTTTTCAGATAAAATGATTTTTTTATAAAATTTAGATGATTTAATCCAAGTGATTTGTAGTATTCTATAGAAAAATTATTTTTAAAATTATTGATAGTTATTTGACATTTTATCTTATTTAATAATTTTTCTTCAATAAGTGCCATATTATTATCTATTGCTATAAGTGACTCTTTTTCAATACTTTTAAGTCTTATTTCAATTTCTTCAGCAAATGATTTCATTTTATTTTTCCATATAATTAAAAATATAACACATTTATATTGTAATTATATTGTAACTTTTCTTTTATAATGCTATTATTTTGCTACGAAAGAAAATGAATACTCATTTAATTGGAGATTTACATCAATGAATACTATCCATGTGGAAAAACTTACAATATTAATTATAGATGATGAGGATATGATATTAGACAAACTTTCAAATCTATTTTGGAAACTATCAGCAAATGTACTAACTGCTAAAGATGGACTTGAGGGTCTAGATTTAATCAAAAAACATCATATTGATGTTGTTGTAAGCGACATATCTATGCCAAAACTTGATGGCCTATCACTAATTGAAGAAATTAGAAAATTCAATAAAACTCTTGACTTTATTATTATGTCATCTCATGTGGAACCTGACTATTTAATGAAAGCAATAAAAAATAGTGCGTTAAACTACTTAACAAAACCTATAAATATGAGAGAGTTAGTAGAAAGAGTAAATGAAATAGGTGAGATTAAACATCAACAAAAAATTATAGAGAATAAAGAAAAAGAGAACCACGAATATCTAAATATATTAAATCAAGTAACTATTGTCTCTAAGACTGACTTAAAAGGTACGATTAAATATGTAAATGATGTGTTTTGTGAGGTATCTGGTTATTCAAAAGAAGAGTTGTTAGGAAAACCTCATAGTATTGTAAGACACCCTGATATGCCAAGTGCTGCATTTGAGGACCTGTGGAAAACTATAAAAGAGAATCAAATATGGCGTGGAAAAGTTAAAAACTTAGCAAAAGATGGTAGCTCATATTTTGTAAACACCACTGTTTATCCTATTTTAGATGAAAAAGGTCAGATTTATGAATATATGAGTGTTCGATTTTTGATTACTGATGATGAGATAGAAAGAAGAAAATTTAAGCAAAAAGTTATGAAAACTATAGTTGATAATAAACGCCAAAATATGGTTGCAAGAATAAAAATAGATGAATTACAATCAAAAATAAAGAAACTAAAAAGTCTAGAACCTTTAGAAGAGAAAAACAAAAAGCTAAAATCACAAATAAATTACTATGAAGATGAGATTAAAAAACGAGATGAAGAGTACTATAACTCAAGAAAAAAACTAAAAAATGAGGTTGGTAAGTTTTATAATGAATTAAAAGAGCAAAAAAGAATAAATGAAATCTATTCTAAAAAAATAGGTTCACTTAATGCTGAAATAAAAGAGAGAGAAAATGAATATAAAAAGCTTAATAGCCAGGTTTTAGAACAAAGCAAAATTATAACTAACCTAAGAGATGTGATTGACTATAGAGAGAAACAGCTTGAGATAGATAACAATAAGTAACTAATATGTAATATATACAATTAGTGTTAAAATCACTCAAAAACTAAAGGTAAAAGATGGAGAATTTAGATTTTCTAAACAAAGATACTTTTGAAGCAGATAAATACAAAAACATGGTGAAATCTTTTTATGAAAAGGATAAACCAACTCAATGGTTTGACTATATTTATGAGAGTGCAAAAGGTGACTACACAAAGGTATTTTGGGCTGATTTAGAACCAAGCCCTTATCTTGTATCTTGGCTAAAAGAAAACCCTATAAACAAGTCAAGTAAAAGAGCTTGTGTTATTGGCTGTGGAGTTGGTGATGATGCTCAAGCTTTGAGTGAGTTTGGCTTTGAGGTAACTGCTTTTGATATCTCCTCAAAGGCTATTGAACTATGTAAAAATAGATACCCAAATACAAAGGTAAAATTTGTAGTAGCTGATTTATTTGATTATCCAAAAGAGTGGTTTGAGAGTTTTGATGTGGTTTATGAGTGTAATACTATTCAAGTTTTACCAGATAAGTATAGAAAAAAAGCAAGAACTTCTATGAGTTCATTAATAGCAAAAGATGGTTATATCTTAGTCTCTTGTAGAAGTAGAAATGAAGGTGAGAAAGAAGATGAGATTCCAAAACCACTAGCAAAGTCTGAACTAGATGAGTTTAAAACAAAAGATAACTTAAAAGAGCAGAGTTTCTTACCTTATGATGATAATCAAACCCCTAGTGTACCACACTACTTTGCAGTGTATAAAAAGTAAAAGTTATGACTATAATATTTGGATTTATAATTTTAGCTTTTTTAGAGACAATAAATGGAGTTTTTAGAGTAAAATTTCTTTCCAAAAAGTTATCAAAAAAAGGTGCAAAGCTAGTATCTTTTCTTCTTGGTTTAGTTTTGGTATTTTTAGTAAACCTACTTTATTTACCTTTGATAAATCCAACTTCAAAAGAAGAGGCTTTTTTTATAGGTTTTACTTGGGGACTACTAATGATGATTTATGATGTATTTGTAGGTAAATTCTTATTTAAACTAAGCTGGGAGAAAATAGCTGATGATTTTGATATAACTAAAGGGAATCTTCTTAGTATTGGTATAATATTTATAGTTTTTATGCCTGTTTTAGTTTTTAAGTATATTTTTTAAATCTAGTAACTAAAGTTTTTTATACTATTTTGTGATTTTAACTCGTTTGAGACTCCTGCTATTTTATTATTCTCTACACAAAGCCTTCTTAGATTTTTAAGATCAAATATCCAAGAGGGTAATTTTTCGATTATATTAGATGAAAGGTCTAGATTTCTAAGATTATGAAGTTTTAATATCTCTTTAGGTATTTGTTCTATTTGGTTATTACGTATTATTACTCTTTTTAAACTCTTTATCTCAAAAAGTTCATCTGGTATATTCTTAAAACAATTATTATTTAATACAATTTTCTCTAAATTTTTTAGTTTTTTTATACTAGTTGGTAACTTTCTTAGTTGATTATTTGAAAGGTATAGAGTCTTTAAATTTTTTAATTCACCAATTTCTACAGGCAAAGAACAAAGCTTATTTGCTCTAATATCTAAACACTCCAATAAATCTAAACTTTTAATCTCTTTTGGAAGATTCAAAATATTATTGTTCCATAAGTATAACTTTTTTAAGTCTTTGTTATTAAACACCTCAGATGGTATTTGATTTAAGCCTTTATTGTTTAGATTTAAAACTTCAATATCTCTATTTTTAAAATTCAAGCTAAATACCTTTGATAGTTTATTCGATTATATCAAATCTAATTATAAACTTTGCTCCTGAATCATAGATATAATCTATACTTCCTAGTAACTGTCCTTTTGAAATTGAACTAACTAATCTCAAACCTAAACTTTTTGTTTTATTTATATCTATATTTTTAGGTAAACCTTGACCATTATCACTAATTTCTAAATAGCAACTCTTATTTTCTTGTCTAAAAATTATATTAAACTCATTGTCTTCTTTAGTAAATGCATACTTAAAAGAGTTTGTAATACATTCGTTTATTATAAGTCCACAAGGTAATGCATGTTCTATATCCATAAAAACATCATCAATATCAATATTTAATCTTAAATCTTTTACATTAAATGTATAGACAATATCTTCAACTAGTTCATTTATATACTTTCTAAATGATATTGAATTTAAATCCTTAGATTCATAAAGTTTCCTATGTAAAAGTTCAATTATATAAATACGTTCTTGAACATCAGTAAGTAGAACCTTAGTCTCTTCATCACTTATTTTTCTTTTTTGTAACTTTATAAGATTAATAGTAAAAGCTAAATTGTTTTTAACCCTATGATGAATCTCTTTTAAAAGTGTATTTTTCTCATCCAGTGACTTTTGCAGTTCCTTTGTTCTTTGCTCTACTTTTAAATCAAGGTTTTTAATGTTACTTTGCATTGAATCCAACATTAGATCAAAGGTTATACCAAGTTCACCAATATGATCTTCACCTTTTATATTGGAACGTAGGTTTAAATTTCCAAGCCTTACTTCTTTTGAAGTGTTAACTAAAATATCTAAGCTTTTAGAAAACCTTCTAAAAATCAAAAAGCCTATAACTATTGAAAAAATTAAAGCTAAAAGTGCGGCAGGGAGGATTTTCCAAAATACAGAATCAATATTGTTATGTAACTCCTCTTCGTAAACTGTAGTTATAAAGATAAGTCTTTTCTTTGGATGGTTATTAATACTTCTTACCCAGGTTAGAGCTTTATGCTTATAATTTCCTCTATCATTCTCTTTGTCCATTAAATGTAAAATAGGTTTTTTATCACTTGCTTTTAAAATCTCTTTTGCACTTAACCGACCTGTATTTATTGAACTTACATTTGAAAGTTTACTAATACAGTATTTATTGTTTTTTGCTTTATCAGTTACACTGTATAAAGGCTCATCACTTTTATTCTCCATATTTAACCACATCAAAAAAGTATTACCTTGATGAAGATGCTTTGTATATGAAAAACTTTTTTGAATATACTTTTTTATCTCTTTTTCTTTGCTATTTTCATAATCATAAAACCTATCAGTATTACAAGATAGGAAAATATTTTCATTTTCTTTTACCTTTTGAGAATAAACTAAATGTGTAGTAATTGAAGGACAAAGATTTTTTTCTTCTGATTTTCTGTAAACATACCATTTATCAAAAGAGTGACTATTTTTTTTAAATTGTAAATATCCATTATTAGATAAACTAGTCATTTCATATTTTATATTATAATTATCATCTATAATCCCTACTTCACAAGATAAATCAGCCCATAGACTCTTTATATCTTGTATTTTTTCTGATTTAGTTTGGTTTATAAATTTATGACTTAGATTATTAACCTTGTATCTAATTGAGTCTTTAATTCTAACTGAGTTTAACTTACCATCATTTACTATATACTCAACTGCAAGTTTTAGTTGTTGAGTATTTAATGCAATTGTTTTTTCAACTTGTTGTTTTTCATATTCATACTGTTCCTTTTCCATTTTAGGAATAATCAAAACAAATAAAACTGTAAGTAAAAAAACTGCAAGTGCAATTAGTAATAATATCAACTTTAGTGAAAAGCTTAATTGCGTTTTTTTTATATTTTCAGGCAAGTTTTAACCTGTAGCCAAATTCATACACATTTTCAAAAAGCTCAACTTTTAGTTTATTTCTAAGCCTATATACTAAAGTTCTAAGTTTTCCAATCTCACTATAGTCATCCCTATACACATAAGAGATAATTCTTTCAAAACTTATATTTTCACCAGGATTTTCACTTAAAATATCAAAAAACTTTATCTCGTTTCCTGTAAGTTTAAAAGGTTTATCTTCATTATTGTATAAAACTTTTTTCACCTTATCATAGATAAATCCTTTATTTAGCTTTACTATATTTTCTTCTAAAATCAACTCTTTATTTTTAAAAAAATAGTTATGTTTATGAAGTGAGGTTTTTATAGCTATATCAAGTTCCTTATCTCTACAAGGCTTGACTAAATATGCATAAGGTTCACTTTGCATTGCATTTTTAACCGTTGTATCATCACTATATGAAGTTAAGAAGATAATTGGAATCTTATATTTCTGCCAAATTTGTTTTGCTGCTTCTATACCTGATTCTTTTCCTTTAAGATTAATATCCATAATAACAACATCAGGTAAAAGTCTATCCACATGATTTATAGCATTTGTTGCTGTAGTCTCTATACCTGAAACCTCATATCCCATATCATACAATGAGCTTTCCATGCCTATTGCTAAAACCATTTCATCTTCAACAATTAAAACTTCAATAGTAGAAGAAAAATTCATCATTTTTGTCATTAAATCTCCAAATGTGATTTGAGTGTAATTTATATCAGTTATGATACTCAATATCATTTTAAAAGATATTTAAAAGTTGTTCTTAAATACAATGCATTTTTGTATTTTTGAAAACTTATTCAAAAAATAAAGGGATATAATGAAAAAAAACATTTTACTTAGTACAGTGACAGCATTATCAATTTTTTCTTTAAATGCACTTGCAAATGAAGAATTAAACTCTGTGGACGTATGGGAAACAGAAGTTATTAGTTCCTCTTTGAATCTAGGAAAAGATTCAATAGAAACAAAACAAGCTGACCATTTAAGTGATTTACTAAAAGACTTACCAGGTGTAGATGTGGGAGGAACACACTCAATTAATAATAGGATAAATATTAGAGGTTTTCAAGATGAAGACTTAGATATAAGTTTAGATGGAGCTAAGATAGCAAATGTGAATATGTTCCATCACATAGGAAATTTGTTAATAAACCCTGACATTTTAAAAAAAGCTGATATTCAAGTTGGTACAAACTCTGTTGTAAATGGAAGCCTAGGTGGTTCGGTTGCATTTGAAACAAAAAGTGGAAGTGAAATGCTTGAAGATGGTAAAAACTATGGAGCAAGAGTTTCATCAACTTATAATTCAAACAATAGTATTGGTGGTTCACTTTCTGGTTTTGGAAAATTATCAGAAGATAGCGACTTTTTAATATATCATAATCATCTAAACAAAAATGATTGGAAAGATGGTAGAGGAGTTGAGACATTTGGTACAGAGGGTAAAGTTGATAATACTTTACTAAAGGTTGCTTCAAAGCTAGATGACAATAATAAAATCTCATTATCTTATGATAGGTTAAAAGACGCAGGAGATTATACACCAAGACCAGATTTTGGTAGGGATTATAACTATTTTAGAACACAAGACTATACTTTTGATACAGAATACTTAAGAGAAACAATAACTTTTAAACATGAACTGGATTTAGGTGATAATATAAGACTTGATACATCAATTTATTCTAATGAAAATGAACTAGAAAGATATGAAATTCTTAATGGTACTACCCCAGTTAGACCACCTGTGGGAATTGATGATAATACTAAAGGTTTATTAAATGGAAAAGTAAAAACTTTAGGTATCAATACAAAAGCCCAAACAAACCTAGATTTTGGTGATACATTCCATACTTTAACTTATGGTGCATTATATGACAAACAAACTAGTAAAGTTAAGTGGAGTGGGAAGCAGTATGGAGATGATGAAGAGGCAAAATCTTTTGCAATTTATATCGAAGATACTATTGATTTTAACAATGGCTTACTAGTAACACCTGGTTTAAGATATAATTACTATGATTTTGATGGATCTTATGGAGAAATCAAAGATAGTCATTTTACTTATGGGTTAGCTACTGAATATGCTGTAAATGAAAACCTAACACTACTAGCAAGTGCAACTTCACTTTACAAGGGTGTTGAAATGGTAGATGTACTTGCTGCCAATAGAGCTAATGTTTCAGATAATACTGATTTAAAATCAGAAACAGGACTTAATAAAGAAGTTGGTTTTAGATATATAAAAGACTCAACTATTGGAGCTGATACTATTGGATTTTCTGTAAAGTATTTTGATACAACAATAGAGGATTATATAAAACAAGACTGGTCTTCTATGTCAAATATGGGAGAATTAAATACAAAAGGTTTTGAAGCTAGCTTTAAATATATAAAAGGTGATTTTAGTTCATTACTAACATATGCTCACACCTCTTCAAACTTTGAAGAAACAGGTGAACCTTTAGTTAAAGAGCCAGGTGATAGTATATCTCTAGGGGTAGATTATAAATTATCAAACAATCTAAACCTTTCTTGGAACTCTTTATTTGTATTAAAAGAAGACGATACACCTAATAATAGTCAATACTTAGAAAAAGAGTCATACAATGTTCATGATGCTGCACTTAGATGGAAACCATCTTCTGTAAAAGGTCTTACTTTAATTACAGGAGTTGACAATATTTTTGATAAGAAGTATGCTTCTCATATCTCAGAGAATCGAATTTTTGGAGGTACTAAAACTACAGATTATGAACCTGGAAGAAATTTCAAAGTAACTCTTTCATATAAATTTTAAGAGATAAAATGAAACCTAAGTTTAAAAATTTTTTATATAGAACTAAGTCAAAAATTGGCTTAGTTCATGGAATTGTTGCCTGTATAGGTGCAGTAGTATTGAGTTTTCTAACTACTATGGTTCTGTCTACTATAATTAATGGGAATTATGCAATAAAAATCATACCATCAATGATACTAACACCTATACTTATGAGTTTTTATGGGATATGGCTACTTTTTTGTAAAACAAGAATTCAAGTTATAAAAAGAAGTTTATATATGTTCTCATTTTTAATTTGTTCTTTAATAATCAGTATAAAGGTTTTTTAATGAAATTGAATAATTTCAATTTAAAATACTTAATTCGCGCGCACTCAATATTAGGTCTATTTGCTTTATACTTTTTTTATTTAGCCTGTTTTTTTGGAACAATTACAGTATTTATGCCATATCTTAAGTCATGGGAGTCACCATCAAGGCATTTTTCTGTAAATTCTCAATATTTAAACCTTGATAAAATAGTACCAAGAGTCGTTGAGGAATACAAGTTAAGTAATAATATAGAGATAACTCTACCAAACAATAAAGATAAAGCTTTAGGTATAAATGATGAAAATTCAAAAACTATTTATGTAAATCCAGAGTCCCAAAAGGTTTTAAAACTAGACTTTGAAACAAATTTTTTAACTACTTTTTTCAATACTATTCATATTGGCACAAATATACCAATAGTAGGTAGATACTTAATGGGAGTAGCTTCAATATTGATGATATTCTTAAGTATTAGTGGATTTATAATGTGGATAAACCTAAAAAGAAAAAAAACAAAAAAAGAGAAGTTTTGGCTAAAATGGCATAAAAACCTTAGCTTATCACTCTTGCCTTTTATCCTTGTATTTGCATTAACAGGATCAGTCTTAGGCTTTATGTTAAGTTTCTCTGCACCAATAGCTTTTAGTGCCTCAGAAACAAAAACTTCTAATCTAAGAACATTAGTAAGTCCAATTCTTTTTCCAAAAGATAAAAAAATAAAAAGTACTCAAGCTGCTTCTATGCTTAAAATATCTGATTTACAAGAAATAGCTAAAAAGAAGTACCCTAACCTAAAGATTAAAAAAATAAAACTCTTCGCATGGAATCACAAAGATGCTCAAATAAAATTTATTGGCTATTTAAAAAACAATAGAGCTATTACTGCTAGAGTAAATAGAATGAATTTAGTTCTAAGTGGTGAAACAGGTGAGTTATTATCTAAACATGATTTACAAACTTCCACAACAGTAAATAAAATATTATCTGCTTTTTATTTCCTACATTTTATAACAGATGAAGAAGTTTTACTTAGAGTGATTTACTTTATTTTTGGTATTTTAATAACAGCGGGAACTGCATTTGGATACTTAATCTATAGTGAGAAAAAAGAAAAGAAAGAAGATAAAAACTATTATAGTATCTTAAATAAACTATCATTAAGTGTTATGATTGGAGTAATACCTGCAACAGCTACTATTTTATTTCTATACTGGTATTTTCCTTTTAATATGTTTGAAAGAGATTTATGGCTAAGTGGCATATTCTATATTAGCTGGGCTACTTCACTTTTATATATTGTATATAAAGATAATACTTTAAAAGTTATCAATCATATGTTTTTTATAAGTTCAATTTTACTTGTATTAGCTGTCATTTCACATGGATATGTCACTAATTATTATCCTTGGATTAGCTTAAAAGAAAAAATTTATGATGTGTTCTTTACAGATGTAACCCTTTTAACTTTTGCCTTGATATTCTATATTTTCTATAAGAAGTCAGCAAATATAAAACTTCTAAACAAATATGATGGAGATAGATATGAAAATCAATAGATATATATTTCTCTTTACTTTTAGTTTTTCTATTCTTGCTTTTGCTCATGCAATTCCAGGAATAACTTTAGATGTTAAAGATTTGAAAAACAATACCATGTTAATAACTGCACATTTTAAAAAATCTAAAAGACCTCTTGTTGGAAATAAAATACAACTAATCTCAATGATTGATAATAAAGTACTATTTGAAGACAAACTTCCTATTGAGGGTTTAGTTACTAAAATTCCTAATGAGTCTTATTGGATTTATTTGATAGTTAGAGATAATGATGTGGTAATTGATGGAATTGCACCAATTGATGGTTTTACAAAAGAAGTAATAAAAGAACCTAAAGCTTTTTTATACTCTTTTATAATATGCATCTTCATAATCTTAATTACAGTTTTTTTAATAATAAAAAGAAAAAAACATAAAGAGAAGTTATAAACTTCTCTTTATATTCTAATAGATTCAACAAACTATATCGTACTTTTCAACTATATTAGAAATCTCTTTTCCAAGATTGTTTATTCTATCTAAGTCTAATCTTTGCTTTGTACCAGATATTCCAACTGCTCCAATTAAAATATTCTCATGGTTGAATAAAGGTGTTGCTACACAGCACATATTATCTTGAAACTCACTGTTATCAATAGAATAGCCATTTTCTTGAACTTGTTTTATAGTATCACTTAGTGCTTTAATATTTGTGATTGTATTGTGAGTGTATTGATTTAATTTTAATTTATCTAAATTATAATTTCCAAAAGCAAGTATTGATTTACCTAACGCATTTGTATGAAGTGGTGCTTGAAGACCTATATTATTTCTTGTTTTTACTTTTCTATCTGAGTTATCAACTTGATTTAGATATAAAACCTTATTATTATCCAAAATACCTAAATATGCACACTCATTTGTATATTTATGAATATGCTCTAAAAGAGGTTTTGTTCTTTCAACTAAAAGTTGAATTCTTGTCTTTTTAGAGTTTTCATCCTCTAAATTTTTTGAGATAATCTCATTTGAATCTTCTAAATACTCTATGTAGTTCTCTTCTTTTAAAGTTTGAAGTATTCTTGACATGGTACTTTTATTTATATTAAGTCTCTCACAAAGAGTTATAGCTAAGATCGGCTTGCCATAATTTACTATTTCTTTATAAACTTGTAAACCTTTTGATAGAGACTTTAAAGAATCTGACATACTTTTCCTTTATGCAAAACTAAAGAATAGTTTTGCATAAATATTATAAAAGTTCATTAAATTTTGCAAGCCAAGTTGGATGAGCTGGCCAAGCTGCTGCTGTAACTAAATTTCCATCTACATGGGCATCTTCAAAACCTACATCAATCCATGTTCCACCATTTTGGTTCACATCTGGGGCACAAGCTGGATAAGAAGAACAAGTTTTATATTTAACCACATTTGCAGCAACTAAAACTTGAATACCATGACAAACAGAAGCTATAGGTTTATCTGCACTATTGATATTTTGAACAATCTCAATAACTCTTTGATTTAATCTAATATACTCAGGAGCCCTACCACCAGGGATAACTAGTGCATCATAAGAGTTTTCATCTATTTCATCAAATGAAGCATTTAAAGTAAAGTTATGTCCCTGCTTTTCAGTATAAGTTTGGTCACCTTCAAAATCATGTATAGCAGTTTTTATCTGCTCACCTGCTTTTTTATCTGGACAAACAACATCAACTTCATGACCTAACATTTTTAAACATTGAAAAGGAACCATTAACTCATAATCTTCTACAAAATCACCAGCTAAAACTAAAATCTTTTTTGACATCTTCTTCTCCTTGAAGTTTTATCTTATTATAAATAAATGAACTTAATAGGATATATACAAAAAATATTAGTTTTATTGGGTTTCACTATATGAAACTCTTAAAATAAAATATAATAATGATTGAGATTAGAAAGTTGAGTGAAGAAAGCTTTTAGAAGCTTTCCCACTCATCATCACTTGATGAATCAGTAAATGTAGTATTACTATTTGATGAAGATTTAGATGTTTTTGAACTACTCTCTTCTTCTCTTGAAGAAGAAGTTGTTGTTTTACTATTTGTATTTGAGCTACCTTTTTGCTTAACTGAAGCATTATTTCTTAACTCTGCTAAAATCTCATCAGCACTTTTATCACCTGTTCTTACTTTTTCACTTTTTATATTCTCTTTTCCAACAAACTGTTTTTCATCAGCTTGTTTTACAATAAGCTTAGCTAACTCATCTGTTTGAGTTGCAATACTTTGAGTTGTGTTAGAAATTACAACATTTTGTTGAGTTTGTTGATCTAGCTGAGTAACTGCATCATTGATTTGCTCAATTCCAGTTCTTTGCTCTTTAGAGGCCTCTGTAATTCCACCAATTAACTCTGTTGTTTTCATAACGCTTTCATTTAATTTCTCATAACCTTTGATCATTTTATCAGCGCCATCTTTACCAGTATTAGCTTTTTCAGTAGCTTTTTCAACAATCTCTTTAATATCTTTAGCTGCATCTGCACTTCTATTTGCTAAGTTTCTAACTTCTTGTGCAACTACTGCAAACCCTTTTCCTGCTTCACCAGCTGTTGCTGCTTCAACTGCTGCATTTAGAGATAAAATATTTGTTTGGAATGCTATTTGGTCAATAACAGTAATTGCTTCTGCAATTTGCTGCGTTTGCTCATTGATTTCATCCATTGATTTAACTGTTCCAGTTGCTAACTCTTGTCCTACATTAATTGACTTAGATAACTCTTCAGAGTTAGAAGCCATTGTTGAAATTCTATCTGTATTATTAATAATAGTACTTGTAATCTCTTCTAATGCTGCTGCTGTTTGTTCTAACGCTGCTGCTGTTGTAGTCGAGTTGTCATTTAGTTTTTCAACATTTTCAAGTAAAATATCTGAACTTGAATCTAGTGTTAAACCATTTTGTTTATTCTCTGCTAGCATGTCATTAATGATTTTAGCTAATGCATTTATAGCTACTTCAACTTTTCCTTGTGCATCAGTTATATTATCTCTGAAGTCTAACTCTCCATACTTTTCAAGAACTTCTAAAATCACATTTGTATCTCTACCAATGTTTCTTTCTAAGTTATCTAACATCTCATTTATTTGAGTTTGTAAGATTTGAAGAGCTTCTGTTTGAGTTGTTTTTTCAACTCTACTATCTAAATAACCTTCTTTAATATTACTTACAACTCTTGTAACATCTTCAATTAAAGCATTGTCTTGTTCGATTAATGACTTAGTTTTAACAACATTTTGATTAATAATCTTAGCCATCTTACCAATCTCATCATCTGCACTATCATCTAAGTGATCAACATCTTTTTTCTCTTTATTTATATATTTAAAGAAGTTCAATAACCCTTCTGTAAATGCTTCTAATGGTCTGAAGATTACTCTGTTTGAAATAGCTGCCATAACAAATGCAAGTACAATCATAATAACAAATATAATGATACAATTTCTAATAATTACATCCATAATTTGTTGTTGAGTTTCCTCTTCCATTTCAACAATTTTAGCTTCAATATCATCAACATAAACACCAGTACCAATTATCCAATCCCAAGGACCAAATTTTTGTACATAAGATATTTTTGGTTGAGGATTACTTTTACCAGGTTTTTCCCAGCTATATCTAATTTCACCACCCTCTTCATTTGCATTTGCTGCTTTAACAATCTCTCTGTAAATATATTTTCCATTTGGGTCTTGTAAATCAGCCATATTTTTACCATTCATTGAAGCTTTAATTGGGTGCATAATCACTTCATGATTAGAGTCATTTATCCAAAAGTAGCCATTACCTTTTTGACCATACCTCATCTCTCTAATAGCTCTTAATGCCTCTTCTTGAAGTCTAGATGTTACATCATCAACATAAGCACCAGTACCAACTACCCAATCAAATGGTTCGAAAAGTTTTACAAACGATACCTTTTCTTGTGGTTTATCATAACCTGGTTTTGGCCATAAATAATCAACAAATCCTTCACCTTGACTTTTAGCAACTCTTGCAAACTCAGTGAATATTTTCTTTCCACCTTTATCTTTAAAGTTTGATAAATCTTTTCCATCAAGTTGTGGTTTTATTGGATGCATCACAATTCTTGCATCTGTATCGTTCATCCAAAAGTAACCATTCTCTCCATATCTTGTTGCCTTTACTGCATTTCTAACTAGCTCTTTTAGCTCCTCTTCTGAAACCTTACCTTTATACTGCTCATATGTTCCTTGCATAACGGAAAACATAAAACCAGTTTGTTCTTTTAAATAATCCTGAACCTCAGCTTTTACCTTATCTTTTGCTGTTCTTGCGTGATAAGACTCTACAGTTTTCATTGCAAGTGATACATAGTTTTGTATCTCTTTTCTCTTTTCAGAATATGCATCCTCTTTAAACTTCTCAATAATAGTATCTGAAGTTTCTTGTAAAGATAAAATTGACTGTACAATCATTGCGACAGACACTACTACGATTGAACTGATTACAATCATTAAAAGTTTTGCTTTAATTGAAATCGACTTCATGACATGCTCCCTATGTTGATAACAATAACTATCATTAAATAGTTATTATCTTTTATTACCCCTTAAATAAATATACTCAGAGATATTACTATCGTATAAATCTTAATATCTTTTTGATTAAGACAATATTAACATTGCACTCAAAATTATTTTTTTTTATTTTTTTATTCCAAACAAGTACTTTTGTGACGTTTTTATAGACAAATATCTAACAATTAATAGAAAAATAATAACTCCAGATAAAATAAGTAAATTATAGTTTACCGAACTATTAAATATCTGTTCTATTGTACTAAGCTCTTGTTTATTAACTTTTACAACATTTACTATAAATTCTCTAAGTGCTAAAATAATAAATGCATCTACTAATAGTGTTAAGGCAACTCTTTGTTCTCTTATATAGTTAATTACTGTTCTAACAATTTCAAGAAAAATTATAAAATATAACATATAAATTATGAAATCCATTAACATATCAACCCAAAGTGCTATTATAAATAAAACACTTGCGATTGACAACTCTATATATAACTTATCTGAAAAAAAATTTAATAGTGTTCTTTTCATATATCCTACTTTTATTCTATTATCTTCTTAATAGCAAACCAATCTTTTGGAACTTGAGTTAAAGGTCTATTTGCCATAAATATCAAAGAAGCAACCATAGCTCTTGCGCTAGTCTCTCCACCTGCTTTTGCATTTTCAATTAACATTTGCTTTAAGTTATCATATTTTAATAAAAGATGTAATACTCCTGAGAACCCCTCACTAATATCACAAGCTGGTCCAAAATCTTTAATCACTTCACTAGTATCTTCATCTTTACTCTTTATTGCCATTTCAACATAATCTTGAATTGTTCTATTTGACTGCTCTTTTAACTCCTCAATAGAGTTCTTAAGCTCTTCTCCTCCCAAGCTTTTTAAAAATAACTCCACAAAAAACTTAGTAGCATCTTTTGCACTTTGTGAGTTATGAGTCAGTTTTGTTAACTTTTGAGCATTTTCTAAAAACTCATCTTTAGTTTTTGATACTTTCAATAAAGGAGCAAACCTTCCCACAATTGATAAGTCAGAAGAGTTTGAACCATAAGGTTTTTCACCCTCATGTAAATTTTTCAAAGTATTTCTTGTGGCTGAATCAATATAACCATTGTAAGCATCCATTTTTTTCACCCAATAAAAGAAAAACTCATCTTCATCAAAACTCTCTTTATCTTTTAAAAATTCATATAACCAATATGTTTGATCCCCATAGTGAGTAAATTCTCCTGCTGTTTTACCCTTATGCCAAATTGCTAAGGGTTTATTTAACTTCTCCCAATCAATATTTTGTTGTTTTAGCTGTTTTTGGTCATATACCCAATGACTACCTAAGCTATACGAGTCTGCAATCAATGAAACTAAAACCAACTCTTTTACTCTCTTTTCATCCACTAACATAAAAACTCCTTTTAGTTTATTTATTCCAGTTTTTATAATTTGTAAAAGCAGGAAATTGATCTTTATATTCACTTACATCAAACGAATAACAATAAGAATCCATATATGCACATAAAATGTCATAAGACCTTTTTAACTCTTTAAACTTCTCCGCACTTCCCTCTGGCATATCTGGATGATACTTTTTTGAAAGCTTTATATACTTCTTCTTTACATCCTCACGTGAAGTTTTTGTAAGTATTCCTAACATATCTACTGCTTTTTCAAACTCTTC
Source organism: Arcobacteraceae bacterium (assembly GCA_041694355.1). Taxonomy (GTDB): domain Bacteria; phylum Campylobacterota; class Campylobacteria; order Campylobacterales; family Arcobacteraceae; genus Arcobacter_B. Next base: position 104,091 of record JASMTK010000012.1, read on the forward strand.
ATAATCCATAACAACTTTCCTAAACTTTGATAAATTCATTGTACTATATTTTTTTTAAACTATATAGTATAATAACTTTAACATAGATTTTTTAGGAGTTTTTAATGAATCCTGTTTTATATCACATACATGACCCAATGTGTTCTTGGTGTTATGCATATAAACCTACCCTTGATAAATTAAGAGAACATTTAGATAAAGATATAGTCTTTAAACATGTAGTTGGCGGTCTTGCAAAACACAATGAAGAGCCAATGCCAAAAGATCAAAGAGAGATGATAGAATCTATTTGGTATCAAATAGAAAAAGAAGTGGGAACAAAGTTTAACCATGATTTTTGGAAAGATTGTACACCTAGACGATCAACATATCTAGCCTGTGAAGCTACAATGATTGCAAGAGAGTATAAAAAAGAAGATAAGATGATAGAGGCTATTCAAGAAGCTTATTATAAAAATGCTCAAAACCCAAGTGACTTAGGTACTCTTTGTAAGTTAGCTTCAAATATAGGAATTGATGAAAATAATTTCAAAACCAAACTTATAAATCAAAATATGGATAAAAAACTACATCAAGAATTGGATTTTAGAAGATACTTAGAAGTTAGAGTATTCCCATCATTGGTACTAGTCCATAATAATGTTAAATATCCAATAAAGATATATTACAACGATTATGAAAAAAGCTTGGAGCAAATTAATAATATTACTAATGAAATTATTTAGGGAACCTCTAAAAATACCTTTTAAAGCTCCCAACTTTTAGTTTTTTTGATTTTTAAAAAATCTCAGCCCAATTCTAACTGAACTTTACTAAGAATTTTGTGAAAATCCCCCTAATATTTTGGATATTTCATCCATTTCCCAACTCTT
>JASMTK010000013.1:0-7187 GCA_041694355.1 Arcobacteraceae bacterium
ATAAAAACTTTAAAACAAAAATGTGATTTAATTGTTTTAGCTATACCAGTAGATAATATTATTTCAATTTTGCCTGAGTTCTTAGATATAAATGATAATACAACTATTATGGACTTAGGCTCAACAAAAGAGTTTATAGTAAAAAATATACCAGAGTCAATTAGACAAAATTTCATAGCAGCTCACCCTATGACAGGAACAGAGAAATCTGGACCAAAAGCTGCAATAGATGATTTATATGAGGGTAAAACTGTAGTTTTATGTAATCTTGAAGATAATGAAAATATTCATGTAAATAGGGCATTTAAAGTATTTCAAGAAATAGGTATGAGAATAGTCGTGATGGATGCAGATGAACATGATATCCATGCTTGTTATATGTCACATCTTCCACATGCCATTTCTTACTCTTTAGCAAACACTGTAATGGGTCATGAAGATCCAAGATCTATTATAGCATTAGCAGCAGGTGGGTTTAAAGATATGAGTAGAATCGCTAAGTCAAGTCCTGATATGTGGACAGATATTTTTAAACAAAATCGAGACAATCTTTTAAAATCAATAGATTTATTTGAAGACCATATGAAAAAAGTAAGAAAAATGGTTGAAGATGAAAATTATGATGAGATGAAAGATTGGATGAAAAAAGCTAATACCTTACACGAAATACTTTAAAAGTATTCGTGTAACTATACTAAATACTATTTATAGCCTCTTGTACTTTTATAGCTTGATAGTGCTCCTTTACATCGTGACATCTAATAATTGAAGCTTTGTTTTTTATTGATTCTAGATGAATTGCTAAAGTTCCAGGTAATCTTTCACTAGTATCACTAGGTACTATTTTATCAATCATTGATTTTCTACTAGCACCTACTAATAATTCACATCCAAAATGAGTAAAATACTCTAAGTTTTTTAGTAGTTTTAGGTTATGTTCTAATGTCTTTCCAAATCCTATTCCAACATCTAAAACAATATCATTAATACCAAAAGAGTTAGCTTTTTTTATTTGTGTATCAAAAAATAGATCTATATCTTTTAATACATCATTATATGTTGGATTGCTTTGCATATTTTCAGGGTTGTTTTGCATATGCATTATTACAACCTTAGCATCATATTTAGCACTTACTTTACAAACTTCATCATCTTTTAAGCCTGTAATATCATTAACTATTTTAAAGCCTTTGTTTAAAACATACTCAATTACATTAGGAGCATAAGAGTCTATTGAAAAATCAACTTGCTCGTAGTATTTATGTTCATATATAATATTTGCTATATCTTTTAATCTATCAAGTTCAATATCAAAGGGTACAGGCTTACTACCTGGCCTTGAAGAAACAGCACCTATATCAATAATATCAGCCCCATCTTCAATCATCTTTTCAATTTTAGATTGTGCTTCATATTTGTTAAATCTACTATCTTTAAAAAATGAGTCTTCATTTGCGTTTAATACACCCATTATTTTTGTTCTGTATATACTATTTTTCATAAATTGGCCTTTTACTAAAAAGATTTTTCTTGATTTATTAAAGATAAAAGTAGGGTAGTTAAAACATTTACAGGTCTTGAGTTTAACTCAATTAGTTTAATTGATTTTGAAAAAACTTCTAACTGTGATTCATTTAAATCCATATTTTGATCTTTTACTTTCAAAAGCAAAGACTCTATTAACTCTTTTGCTTCATTTTTTGATATCTTTTGATTTTGTTTTAAAAAATAGTAAATATCTTTTAAATCTAATTTCTTAATATCTAAAGAAGAAGACTCTTTTAATAAAGATTTTTTAAGATACTTATATGGGATTCTTGAATAAATTGTAGGTAATATTGTAGCTTTTGAGGTTGTAATAATTATAAAAATAACATTCTTAGGTGGTTCTTCAATAACTTTAAGTAATGAATTTTGGGCCTCTAATCTAAAACTAGAACCACATAAAAATATATACTTTATTTCATTTGAAGCTATATATGCCTCTTTTATTGCCATGTTTGCTTCATTTAATAAAAACTCATCTTTTTGTTCATTTCTTATAACTCTTGTTGAATGCCTTGGATATAAAGGTAATAACTCATTTAAAGTATCATCAATACTATTAACAATTAAGATAGACGAATTTTCAATCATTTCTAACATATATTATACTTAATGCTCCACATTAATTTGTGCAAATAGTGCTGCACTAATTGATTTATTATATAGTCTAAACATTTGAAGAAGTTTCATATCAAGTGCTTCATCACTACTTCTTAGATTAAACGCATCTTGCTTCTCTTCATCAAACAGCCATAAAAAAGAGTTTTTAGAAACCTTTGGAATTAAAGCTCTTGGGTCTTGGCTTTTACCCACATACCAAAAGCAATATCCATTTGGAAATGAAATATTTAGCATATCTTTTATATATGAAATATCATCATCAGATTTGATATTGTCTATGTACTTATAAAATGATTTAAAATCATAAAATGGTAAAAAAGGTCTACTTAGTTTTGCAGAGTTAATATTAGTTAATGCATACTCTAAAAACCACTCTCTTTCTTTATCAGTTAAAACAATAACTGAACAACCTTTTTCTAATAAATTTACAATATTTTTAGAAACCAAAGGTGTCCATTCGTACTTTTTCTCTTCTAACCAAGGAGAGATAAGTCTATCTTCCCTGATTGAATCAACTGTCCAATTTAAAAACTCTTGCACTTTTATTTATCCAATTCGTAAACTTCGTGTAATGCTCTAACAGCCAACTCTGAATACTTCTCTTCAATAATCATTGAAATTTTAATTTCTGATGTTGAGATTATTCTAATATTAATATTTTCAGCTGCAAGAGTAGAGAATGCTTTAGAAGCAACGCCTGTATGAGATTTCATACCTACACCTACAATTGATACTTTACAAATAGAGTCATTATAGTCAATATTTCTAGTATCTTTTTTAAACTTCTCCATTACTTTTTTACAAGCTTCAAAATCTGTAGTTGGTATAGTAAAGTCTAAATCTGTTTTTTCATCTAAACCTCTTGTTTGAACAATCATATCTACATTTATATTCTCATTAGCCAAAGAAGTAAAGATAGATGCAGCAATTCCTGGTCTATCTGTTAGTCCATACATTCCAACTCTAATTTGATTTTTATCTAATGCAATACCACTTACTACTGGTTTTTCCATAATATTCTCTTCCTTAGTAATTAATGTTCCCTCAACCTCTGGTGTAAAACTACTTCTTGAAACTAGATTTACATTTAGTTTTTTTGCCATCTCTACTGATCTATTTTGTAGAACTTTTGCTCCTAAACTTGCTAATTCTAACATCTCATCGTAAGAAATTCTTTCTAACTTTTTTGCTTTTGGCTCAATTCTAGGATCTGTAGTATAAATACCATCAACATCAGTATATATTTCACAAACATCAGCTTTTATTGCACCTGCTATAGCAACTGCCGTTAAATCACTTCCACCTCTACCTAAAGTTGAAACTCTATTTGTATCTTGTGCTACCCCTTGAAATCCAGCAACAATGATTACATTTCCTTCTTCAATCTTCTGATTCATACAATCTGTGTTAATAGCTTCAATTCTAGCTTTTGTATGTGAGTTATCAGTAATAATCCCAGCTTGTCTTCCACTCATAGAACAAGCTTTATAACCTTGTTCATTTAATGCAATAGAAAGCAAAGCAGAAGTAACTCTTTCTCCTGAACTTAAAAGCATATCCATTTCATCAGCTTTTGGGTTGCTTGAAAAGTTTTGTGCATACTCAATAAGTTTGTTTGTTTCTCCACTCATTGCTGATACAACAGCAATAACATCATGCCCATCATCTTTTATCTTTTTTATAATGTTTGCAACATTTTGTATTCTTTCAAGTGTACCGACACTTGTTCCACCAAACTTTAATACTTTTAACATCTTTTTTTTGTATCCTTTTAAATATAACCTTCTGCTTTAAAATATTTCAATACTTGTTTGTATACTGTTCTTTTAAAGAAAGTTATATAATCATATATATTTTTTGTAGGTACAAACTTATACTCACTAAACTCTGGTACATCAGTTTGAATATTTATTTTCGCACCTTTTTTCAACCTAACTAAAAAATATTTTTGAATTTGACCATCATATGGTTGCATTTTTTTTGCAATTGCTGGAGGGAATTCATATGAAACCCATTGAGGGTACTCAGCAATAATCTCCACATCTCTTGTTCCAATCTCTTCTTCTAATTCTCTAAATAATGCCTCTTTTGCTGATTCTCCATCGTCAATACCTCCTTGCGGGAATTGCCAAGCATTTTCCACATCAGTTCTTGAAGCAATAAAGATTTCACATTTATGAGGATATTTAGACGATAGAACTATTGCTGCAACATTTGGTCTAAAATTCTTTTTTTTATTTTCTATTTTATTCTCATTTTTATCAGTCATAAATATATTTTCCCTTATAATTAGCCCGATATTATATAACTTATAGGATTAAAAATTGCTTTTATATATACACATACCGTTTTGTGATAGTAAATGCTTCTATTGCGCGTTTAATTCTTACACAGATAAATTTCATTTGAAAAAAAATTATATGAACGCACTAAAAAAACAATTGAAGTATGAACTTGATAAAAAAACATCTCAAAAGAAAATTGAAACTGTTTTTATAGGTGGAGGAACTCCCTCTACAATAAAAGCCCAAGAATATGAAGAGGTTTTTGAAATTATAAAACCTCATTTAAAAGAAAATGCAGAAATAACAACAGAGGCAAACCCTAATTCTGCTTCTTACGAATGGCAAGAAAAAATGCACTCATTTGGAGTAAATAGAATAAGCTTTGGTGTACAAAGTTTTGACCTTAAAAAACTAAAATTTCTAGGTCGCTCGCATAATACAAAAAGTGCATTAAATGCTATACAGAATGCAAATTGTATAGGTTTTAATGGTGTTAACTGCGATATAATCTATGGAGTAAAAGGTGATACTCTTGATTTGATAAAAAGTGATATAAATACTGCTTGGGAACTAAATGTAACACATATTAGTGCTTACTCACTTATGATAGAAGAGGGAACTAAATTTTATAAAAAAGATAAAGAATCAAAGATTAGTAACTTTAAAATTGATGATGAAATATTATCAAAAGATATTTTTAAATATTTAGAACAAAAAGGTTTTAAACAGTATGAAATATCAAATTTTGCAATAGAAAAAAAGTTTGAGTCTAAACATAATTATGGCTATTGGCAACATAAAGAGTACCTAGGTATTGGAGCTGGTGCAGTTGCATATTATAACAGAGAAAGGAAGTATACAAAAAAAGATATACAAGAGTATATAGACAATCCTTTTTCATATGATATTGAAGTACTTGATGAAGAAGATATAAAAGTAGAGAAAGTTTTACTTGGACTTAGATGTAATAATGGTATATCTTTAAAACTATTTAGTAAAGAACAAAAAAATAGAGTAGAAGATTTAGTAAAAGAAAATAGACTAAATATCGAAAATAATAGGGCTTATAATAAAGATTTTTTATTATCAGATGAGTTAGCTTTATATATTTTAGGCTAATAAAAACTCTTTTTAATATAATACGCATTTATTAAGGATAAAATTGATGACAATAAAAGAAACAATTAAAAAATATACCCCTAGGTTGAAGTATATTACACATATCCCTGCAAAAGAGATAGAGATTCTTATGCTTCATATCTTAGGTAAAAACACTATTTGGTTACATTTAAACTATAATGAACCATTTTTAAATGAAAAAGAGTTAGAGAAACTAGTAAAAAAACGAGAAGAGAATTATCCAATTGAATACTTAATAAACAAAGCTACTTTTTATGGGGAAAACTTCATAGTAGAACCAAAAGTTTTAATACCAAGACCTGAGACTGAAATATTGGTTGATAATGCTATTGAGATAATCAAAGAGTTTAAAAGACCTGTAAAAGTAGTGGAAATTGGTACAGGTTCAGGAATAATTTCTGTAATGCTTGCACTTTTAATCAAAGATATAGAAATTATTGCAGTTGATATAAATGAAACAGCTTTAGAATTAGCTAGAAAAAATGCTGCTAAACATAATGTTGAAAATAAAATCCAATTTAAACTAAGTAATTTATATGAAAATGTAGTAGATGAGGATATTGATATAACAATTTCAAACCCTCCATATATTGCAAATAATTATAAATTACCTAAAAATGTAAAGTATGAACCCTCTAATGCACTTTTTGGTGGTGAAGTAGGGGATGAACTTCTAAAAGATATCATAAAAGGTACCTATGAAAAAAGAATAAAATATCTACTTTGTGAGATGGGTTATGATCAAAAAAAGCCTTTAGAACAGTATCTCAACAAATTTGAGATAGAAAATTATAGCTTTTATCAAGATTATGAAAAGTTTGATAGAGGTTTTACTGTAGAGTTTAAAATATAAATATAAGGAGAAAAGATGTTTAAAGAATTTAATATTAACAATTTAGAAAACTCAAAGAGTGAATTAGAACAACTACTAAATGAGAGTAGAGAAAAAATTAACAAGCTTTTAGAAATAGAGAATAAGACATATGAAAATTTTGTAAAAGTTTTTCAAGAAGTAGGGGAGAATGTAAGTGATTTCTTAACACCAATTTTTCATATTGATTCAGTTAAGAATTCAGAAATAACGAGAAGAGTGTATGAAGAGTGTCTTCCAATTATATCAAAATATGAAACTGAGATATCTCAAAATGAAAACATTTATACAGCTTTAAAAGATATACAGTCTAAAGAAAAAAGTATATTAAATGATATACAAAATAAAGTCCTTGAAAATGAAATAAAAGAGTTTGAACTTTCAGGTTGTCATCTAGAAAATAACAAAAAGAAAAGACTGGAAGAGATCAATTTAAACTTAAGTGAACTATCACAAAAGTTCTCTCACAATTTATTAGATGCAACAAATGCATTCGAAATGATTTGTGAAAATTATGAAGATGTAAAAGAGATTCCTAAGTCTGATTTAAACTTAGCTAAATTTGAAGAAGATGGGAAAACAAAATATAAATTCACTTTACAAATTCCTTCTTACTTAGCATATATGACTTATGGAACAAATAGAGAAAAAAGAGAAGAGATATATAAAGCATATTGTACAAGAGCAAGTGAAAATGGAAAGATTATTGAAGAGATTTTAAAATA
>JASMTK010000014.1:0-5663 GCA_041694355.1 Arcobacteraceae bacterium
GGTCTTACACTTCGTATATTCTCTTCTGTAAATATTTCACCTTTTTTTATATCTTTTGCTACATAAAGGCTTCTTGCAAATTGTCTTGATTTTTTCTTTTTTTCTGATAGCGTATAATCAACTTTACCCATTAGTTTTTCAGTATCTCTTACTGCTTTTATCATATCACTAAACTCATCTTTATCTAAAGAAAAATCTGCATCAGGTCCACCAATACTTTTATCTAAGATAAAGTGCTTTTCTATAACTTTTGCTCCAAGTGTTGTAGCGACAACTGGTGCTGTGGTTCCTAGCGTATGATCTGAAAATCCAGGTATTACTCCAAAAGTTTGAGCAAGATTTGGTATAGTAGCTAAATTTGCATCTTCAAGTTTTGCTGGGTATGCAGATGTGCATTTTAGTAGTACTATATCTTCATTTCCTACACTTCTACATATATCTACTGCATCTTGTATTTCATCAATTGTTGCTATTCCTGTACTTATAATAATTGGTTTACCTTTTGAAGCTGTATATCTTATAAGCTCATGATCTGTGATTTCAAATGAGGCTATTTTGTATGCAGATGGATTAAACTGCTCTAAAAAATCAACAGCACTTTTATCAAAAGGACTGGAGAATATATCTATATCTATATTTCTAGCATATTCAAAAAGCTCTTTATGCCACTCCCATGGAGTATATGCCATTTGATAAAGTTCATATAAACTTTTTCCATCCCATAAAGTACCACCCTTTATCATAAAATCATCTTTTTTACAATCAAGTGTTAATGTATCAGCTGTGTATGTTTGAAGTTTTATAGCATTTGCTCCTATTTCTTTAGCTACTTTGATAGTTTCTTTTGCAATATTAATATTACTACCATGATTTGCACTAAGTTCTGCAATTATAAAAACTCCATCCTTTTCTAAATCAAAATTATCTATTTTCATATATTAACTCCATACATATTACTTCTTTATTATTCACAGTTTTAATTCCAACTTTTTTAAAATTATATTTCTCATACAATTGATATGCTTTTATATTATCAGAAAAAACCTCAGAAAATATTTTTTTAACATTTAAATAATTAAAAGAATAATCAATTATAGTTTCTAATAATTCTTTACCACTACCTTTCAAGCTTGGATTCGCATATATACCCATATAAAGACTTTTGTTTTCTATTATTTGAGTAAAATCTATTACACCAATATTTTTTTTATCTTTTTTTACTAAAAAGTACAACTTATCTTTTTTATCTTTTAGATTTTCTATAAAGTTTAGATGATCTTGTATAGTTATTTCTTCTTGATTATACATCCACTCTCTAACTATAGGATTGTTTCTCCACTGTAATACTAGTTTCTTCTCATATAACTCTAAATCTATAAAATTAACTAATTTAATCTCTTCCATAAAAATTCTTTCTTAATAATCTATTTATAGCTATAAATAGTTTGTTTCTATTATATTTAGATATGACAGGATATTTTTTCTTTTTTAAATACTTATACATATCATCTTGATTTTCAGCTGTTTTTATAGCAATCATAGGTAAACCTAAATAATATACTTCATTTACAGTTACACTTGGGCTTACTATAGCAAAATCACTTTTTGCCATAAGTTTTGCTATTTTGCTTGAGTTTATATGTAAGTTTATCCAAGATTTAGTTTTACAATACTTTTCCAACTCTTTAAGGTTTTGATTTGCTGTTGTTGTTACTATATTTACTTCTACATTATTTTTAAACTTTTTTAAAACTTTTAATATTTTTATATTTATATTGCTATGATCTGCTCCACCCATTGCAACAAAAACTTTAAATGTTGAGTTTTTAATATTGGGTTGTTTTTTCTTTTTAAGTTTCTTTTTTTCTTTTATAAATTCATCTCTTAAAAGTGTATATTTAGCTCCACATTTTAATTCACAATGACTTGGAACTAAGTCTTTGTATTTTTTAGGATTTCCACTTATATTATGATTTAACAGTATATCACAATAGTGTTTTTCGTAAGTATCATCTAGCACCATAACTTTTAGTTTTGGATTTTTATCTTTTAGTTTTTTCTCAAACTTATCATTTATACCATAGTGATCTATAACTATCATATCTATATTTAGTTTTTTTATTAAATTATCCAATTCTTCTATATTGTTAGATTTTAATTTTTCTATTTTGTATCCTGCTTCATCTATCTTATGATTTATATTTCCATCTAATTCTTGAGTAGCAAATATTATGTTGTCATCTAGGTATTGTTTAGCAAGGACAAGATCACGCATGATATGACCTGTACCGATATTTGATGATGAATCTGCTCTAAAGAGGATGTTTTTTATTTTATTCATAGTGTCCTACACATGATGAAATATCAATCTCTTTTATTGATTCATAAATAGTATAAACCAATCTATCTTTATGGTTTACTCGCCTTGAATACACCTCTTTATCAAAGTATTTTAATCTTTCTGGCTTACCTGTTCCTTCTCTTGGATTTATCATCATTTCTCTTACTAAATCAAATACTTTTATGTATGAATTTTTATCATTTCTTCTTAAGTGATTTAAATCATTATTGGCATTTTGAAGTATATTAATTTTGTAAGTCACTAAAAACATCCTCTACAGTGTATGAAGTTGCCTTAACTCCTTGCTCCCTTTGTGTATGTGAATCCAATAATGCTTTGAGTGATTTTTTATCAGCTAAAAGTCTAACAGTTTCCATTATAGATTCATAATCTTCTTGAGGCAACATAATCATTGCTCCACTCTCTGATGCTATATTTACTTCATCATGAGTTTGTAATGAATAGTTAATATGACTTAGTAGGTCTTTATTTGCTTGTTCTAATGTAATTGTTTTCATACTAATCTCCTGGTATTTCATCTAATAACTTTTGTAAATCTTCTATACAATCTATTATATCATTTTTATCTATATTTTCTGAATTATAAATATCTTCAATTTTAAAATGTATATCTTCAATAAGTTTATATTTGTTAGATATATTTTTATTTTTTATTTGCATATGTTCTTTTTTTGAATAGAGATATTTATTTTTATATTGATGTTTTTCTCGATAAGTAATATTGAAATATTCATCATCTGTTTCTAAAGTATCACATATATTGTCTAACTCTTTTAAATCATCTATAACTACTTCATACCTTTCATAATCACCATAATCTATTTTAATATCATATCCTAAGTACTTTACTGCTTCAATTGCACTATTCTTCAAAGCTTGATACATATACTCAGCTCTTGTCCAATCCTCTAGAGTATCTATGTCTTGAACCAAATGTCTTGGAAGTATAATAGGTATACTTATATCACTAAATACTACTTGATTTTTTGACTCTTTTTGTCTAGTTCTATTTGTCCAATAAAACTGTCCTGCATCTTGATAAGCTTCTTCTAGATCTTGACTTCTACTCATGTAGTGTTCTGGTGTAAACATTTTACATCTTCCATTTTCATCTAGTTTAAACGTTCTTTGTATTGGAAATGGCATAGATGTCGCACTAAGAGCATTTACAGCATTACTGTTCTTTAGTTTTTCATACCCTTCTTTTAAGTATTTGCTTTGTAAAAAAGGTGCTGTTGCATAGATGGTGCAAATATACTCATAAGTCTCACCTTGAGATTCAAGATATTCTACTGCGTGATTTACAACATCTACAGTACCTGTAAAGTCATCGCTTAACTCTTTTGGTCTCAAAAATGGAACATCTGCACCATACTGCTTTGCTACTTTTGCTATGGTTTTATCATCTGTAGTTACAACCACCTTTTCAAAAAGATTTGAGTCAAGTGCAGCTTCTATAGAGTAGGCAATCAGTGGTTTGCCAAAAAACTCTTTTATATTCTTTTTTGGTATTCTTTTACTTCCACCTCTTGCTGGGATAATAGCTATAGCATCTTTCTTTATCATCTATTTTAAAACCTCAAATAAAGTGTTAATTACATAAGCTTGTTCTTCATCACTTAAAAGTGGATACATAGGAAGAGAAAAACACTCTTCATAGTATTTGTCCATTACTGGTGTGTTTTCATCTCCATATCCTAAACTTTTATAGTACGGCTGTTTATTTATAGGCATATAGTGTAATTGTATACCTATGTTTTTTTCTCTTAGATGTATAAAAAGTTCTTCTTTTGATATTTTTAGTTTAGTAAAATCTACCTTTACAACATAAAGATGATATGATGATTTATTATCGAAAGTATAAAGTGGTTTTACAATAGTGTCTTGAAATGCATTATCATACTTTTTTGCTATCTCAAATCGTCTACTTATAAAATCATCCAATTGTGAGAGTTGTGAAATTCCAAGTGCACATTGGATATCTGTAATTCTATAATTAAATCCTAACTCTTGCATCTCATATTCCCACGGTTTCATATCTGGTGTTTTTATCATACCATGAGTTCGAAGAGATATTAGCTTTTCATATGTCTCTTTAGAGTTAGTTGTAATAGCTCCACCCTCACCCGTAGTAAGATGCTTAACTGGATGAAAAGAAAAAATTGATATATCACTATTGGTACAACTTCCTGCTTTTATATTCTCCTCTTTTGCACCTATTGCATGAGCGCAGTCTTCTAATATAGTCACGTTATATGTGTCTTTTAGATATTCTAATTTCTTTTGATCTACCATATTACCCGAAAATGCAACTGCATATATAGCTTTTATAGACTTATCTTTTTTTATCATCTCTTCACATAAATCTAAATCAATATTTCCATCTTCTTTTATATCTACAAATATAGGCTTTGCTCCTACATAAAGTATGGCATTTGATGTAGCTAAAAATGAATTTGGAGTAGTTAATACTTTATCTCCTTCATCTAACAAACACAAAGATGCCAGATGAAGTGCTGCTGTACCATTTGCTACTGCAACTACATATTTTGCACCACAATAAGTAGCAAGTTTTTCTTCAAACTCTTTGACTTTTGGTCCAGTTGTTAAAAAATCTGATTTTAAAGTTTGTACTACTGTATCTATATCGTCTTGTTGGATATATTGTTTACCATAGGGTATGAAGTTCATATTATGATTTCTCCACCATTTCCAAAAACTGTTCATGTGAAAACCACTCTTTGTTGCTACAAGAGTCATACTCAAACCCTATTCCAATATCTTTACCTTTTTGCCCTAAAGCATTTGTAGTAAAGTCTACTTGGTGAGCAAACTGAATTGTAGGTGTGATTACATAGTGATCATCAAACTCTACTACACTATCATTTGCTGTTATCATAACCTCATGCATTTTTTCACCTGGTCTTATACCTATTATTTTGTGTGGAAGATTTGGAGCTAAAGCTTTTGCTAACTCTGTCATTTTCATTGATGGGATTTTAGGGATAAATATTTCTCCACCATGCATTCTTTCAAAATTATTAAGTACAAACTTCACACCATCTTCAAGTGTAATAAGAAATCTTGTCATATCTTCATCTGTAATGGGTAATTCTTTTGCACCATCATTTATAAGTTTTTTAAAAAATGGTACAACTGAACCTCTTGAACCAACAACATTCCCATATCTTACAACTGCAAACCTTGTCTTCTTTTTACCTACTATATTATTTGCTGCCACAAAAAGCTTATCTGAAGCAAGTTTTGTAGCACCATACAAGTTTATAGGACCTGATGCTTT
>JASMTK010000015.1:0-33341 GCA_041694355.1 Arcobacteraceae bacterium
TTTATTTTAGCATTAGTGATAATTTATCTATTGATGTCAGCACTATTTGGTAACTTTATATACCCAATTGTGATTATGTTTACTGTTCCATTAGCAACAGCAGGTGGATTTATAGGTTTAGCATTAACAAATAAATTTATTGCGCCTCAGCCACTTGATATTTTAACAATGTTAGGATTTATTATTCTTGTTGGTATTGTTGTAAACAATGCAATTTTAATAGTGCATCAAAGTTTAAACTTTATCAAAAATCATGGAATGGAACATAAAAAAGCTGTTATTGAAGCTACAAGAACAAGAATAAGACCTATTTATATGAGTTCATTAACTTCAATCTTTGGTATGTTACCATTAGTATTAGTACCTGGTCCTGGTAGTGAGTTTTATAGAGGTTTAGGTTCAGTTATTACAGGTGGGTTAGCACTTTCAACAATCTTTACTATTTTTGTTACACCAGCTATTTTAATGTTCTTTATAAGATTAGAACAGGGTGTAAAAAAGATTAAAAAACCAGTTGATGTAAGTAAGGCATAAGGGAATAGAATGAAAAAAGTTGTAAAAAAAGCATTAGGTTTATCATTAGTAGCATCAATTTTTGCTACTAATGCAACTGCTTTGAATCTAAGTGAAGCAGTAGATTTAGCTTTGAAAAATAATCACAGTTTGAAAGCACAAGATTATGATTATAAAAAGACATTAAAAGAAGTAGATTTAGAAGAGTCTAGCTATTTACCAAAACTAGATGTTTCTTATAACTATAATAATAGGGATAAAACTTTATCTTCAAGTCAGTTAAAAGAGGATGGAACACTAAGTGCAAATCTAAGTTATAATCTTTTTAATGGATTTAAAGATGTTTCAAATATAAAATCATCTAAGTTTTTATCAAAGTCATCAAGGTTTTCACTTGAAGCTTTAAAGTTTGATACTATATTAAATACAAAAAAAGCATATATAAACTATTTGGATAAGTTTAATCTACTAAAAACATATAAAAGTGAATATCTACTTTTTAAAAATCAATACAAAGATGCAAAAAGTAGGTATGATCAAGGGTTACTTGCTAAAAACGATTTACTACAAGTACAAGTAAATATGTCAAGTGCAAAACAAAATGTAGTAAAGGCTAAAGCTGATTTAAAAGTAGCAAAACTTGAATTGTCTAATATCATTGGTGGAGTTGATTTATCAAATGAGATAATTGAGGATTTAAGTGTTACTGATATTACAAAGTATGATTATAAAGATTTAGATTTTGAAAAAAGAAGTGAAATAAAAGCTTTAAAAATGAGTATTGAATCAATCAAAAATCAAAAAGAAGCGGCAAGAGGTTCATACTATCCTAAAGTTGATGCAAAACTTTCACACAATAGATTTTATGATAATTTAGGTTTAAGTGAAGTTGAAAATACAGAAGATAATCAAAATATAGCTTCATTAAATGCAAGTTGGAATCTTTATAATGGTGGAGCAGATTTAACTAAAATTGCTATTTTAAATACAGAACTATTGAAGTTAAAAACACAATTACAAAAATCAAAATTAGATATAAAACTTCAATTTGAAGATGCAAAAGCTGCACTTGAAGTAGCAAATGACAATTTAATAACAGCAAAACTTGCACTAAGTCAAGCAAAAGAGAACTACAGTATTGTAAAAAACAGATTTAAAGAGGGAGTTTCTACAAGTACAGATTTAACAGATGCAAACTTCTTGCTTTCGTCTGCAAAACAGCAGTATAATAGAGCATATTTTGATAAATATTTAGCAATTGCTACTTTAAATAGAATATTTGAGATAAACTAAAAGAGGGTGATTAAAAACCCTCTTTAATCAAAATATTTAAAGTCATCATCTTCACTTCCATCTCTCTTTCTATTCTTAAATTTCCACATTGTTTTAAAATACTTTATTGATTGGTAAGATAGTATTAATGCTAATAAAAACATAATTATATAAAAAACCACTATAAATAGTTCCATATTAGCTCCTTTTATTCGTTTGAGATTCCTTTAAACATATCTATCCATCTAAGTTCTGATGGTATACTATCTGCTGATTCATTTTTCTTTCCTTGTTGTGGTGCACCGAAGTTTTTATCACCTGTTGTTCTTAGCTTGTTCTCTGTAACAGAAAAACTACCCTCTGAACGTGTTAGTAATACAACAATAAATACTATGATTGTAAGTCCAACAAGTACTTTAAAAATAATATCTGATATAGAGCTCTCTTTTTTCTGTTTTTTCACTGCCATAATAAATCCTAAATATATATACTCTAATTCTTGCATATTTGTAGTTAAGGCAATATTATTTGAAAAAGAGTCCAGTTTTTTAGTTGTCAAGAAAATGTCAAGGAATATTGTATTTCAAAATTTACACTTCTATATTACAATTTCAACAGTCACTAAAAGTTTCACTTATGAAGTTAAGTGGATATAATGTTCTCAAGATGAGATAGGTTGGTATTTTATGCCCCCTAAAAATAACAGTTTATTTGACTAAAAACTATTATTAATTTACTAAATTATCTCATCTTCCTTATTTAAGTAAAATCTTTTATCTAACTAATCTAAAATTTCAGTTTAAAATCAAATATAAATAGCTTTAAGTATTGTCAAGAAAATGTCAAGGAATCATGTGTAAATATCTTTACAATTTATCAGTATAATTTTACATTTTATAAACAAAAAGTTAGAAATTTATTAGGAGTTTAAATGAAACTATACGCACCTTGGGAGAAGGCTTTCAAGAAAGTATCAACACCCTTTGAGGAGTTTTTACATGCCCAAACAACAACAGGTCTAATCTTAATTATTATGACAGTATTAGCACTTGTTTTAGCTAATACCTCTTTGTATGATGCTTACGCACACTTTTTTCATACATATATTGACTTAAACATAGGTTCTTTCGAACTTTCACATTCACTTCATCATTGGATTAATGATGGTTTAATGGCTATTTTCTTCTTTTTGATTGGATTAGAGATTAAAAGAGAGATAACAGCAGGAGAATTATCTAATTTAAAAGTGGCTATGCTTCCAATTTTAGCTGCTATTGGTGGTATGGTTTTCCCAGCAGTTATTTATACAAGTTTAAACTATGGAACAGATGGAATTAGTGGATGGGGAATACCAATGGCTACTGATATTGCATTTGCAATTAGTGCACTAGTTCTTTTAGGAAAAAGAGTACCTACAACTCTTGTGACTTTCTTGGTAGCCCTTGCTATTGTGGATGATTTAGGGGCTGTTTTAGTTATTGCTATATTTTATACTGATACTATTAATATGTTTGCGCTTAGTTTAGCAGGTGTAATGTTTGGTGTAATGATTCTATTTAATAGATTTGGTATTCATAAGATTTTACCATATTTTGTAGTGGGGTTAATAATGTGGTTCTTTATGTTAGAATCAGGAGTTCACGCAACAATTGCAGGTGTTTTAGCAGCTTTAGCAATACCATCAACTCCAAAAAGAGCACCAGAGACATTAACTGATGATACTAAACATTTATTAGATGAGTATGATAAGTATCCAGTACAAGAGAATCATATGATGCATGAAGAACAAAAAAAGATTTTAACAAACATAAAAGATAAGATTAATGAAGTTGGAACACCAGCTGCTAGATTGGAGCATAATCTTCACTTACCAGTTGCATTACTTATTATTCCAATCTTTGCATTAGCAAACGCAGGTGTGAAAATTGACTTTAGTTCATTTGGTTCAACTATCTTAGAGCCAGTTTCTCTTGGTATTATATTAGGTCTTACATTAGGTAAGGTTATTGGAATATTTGGAGTATCTTGGTTAGCAATTAAATTAAAAATTGCAGAACTTCCAAAGGGAAGTACTATGAGTCAAGTATTTGGTGTGGCATTTTTAGGTGGAATTGGATTTACTATGTCTATTTTTGTTGCAGAGTTAGCTTTTGTTGGAAACCCTGAACTTATATTCCAAGCAAAAATAGGAATTTTAACTGCATCTTTATTTTCAGGTTTATTTGGATATTTTTGGCTAAAATCAGTATCAAAGAAACAAACATCGAAATAATTAAAGAGGCAAAAAGTGAAAAATAAAAATGTTCTATTGATTGAAGATAATATCGAACTACAAAATCTAATTTGTAATTTTTTAAAAGATTACAATTATACTTGTAGTGTATACTCCCAACCATTAGAAGCATTAGAAGAGTTTAAAAAAAATCATTTTAAATACTCAATTGTAATTTTAGATCTAGGTCTTCCAAGAATGGATGGCTTTGATCTTTTTAAAAAACTAAAAGAGATTAAACAAATACCAATAATAATTTCAACAGCAAGAGATGATATAGGAAATAAAATATATGGTTTTGAACTAGGAGCAGATGACTACTTATCCAAACCCTATGAACCAAGAGAATTAGTACTAAGAATTGATGCTACACTTAAAAGATACAATGATAGTGAAGAGATTCAAATAAATGATTTAAATATTGATTTAAATAAAAAAAGAGTTTTTTTGGATAATCATGAAATAGAGTTTACAAAAATTGAATCAGAAATATTTTTTATGTTTATTGATAACATAAATAAAGTTGTTTCAAGAGAAGATATAGTAAATCAAACCTCATTAAAAGAGGATATTAAGAATAGAACGATTGATATGCATATAAGTAATATTAGATTTAAAATAAATGATGACTCTAAAGAATCAAGATATATTAAATCAGTTTGGGGAATAGGGTATAAATTTTGCGATGACAATTAGGCAGAGACTTTTTATTTCATTTTCATTGATACTACTTGTAATTTTATCAATAATAGTAGTATCTTTTTATACAATTTTTAATCTAAGTCAAATTCACAAAAGCCAAACACATAGATATGATCAAATACGAAGAGTAGAAAAATTAAAAGAGTTTAATAACTCTTTTTCTTGGGTAGTTTTAGACATAATAACTGACTATGAAAAAAATAGTGTTGTAAAAAAACGTCTTGAAAAATCTAATAAACTTTTTGAAAAACTATCCCTACAAAAAAAGCAGATAATTGGTAATTCTGAATCTAAAAGTGAAAAACAAAATTTAAAACTCATATTTAAAAACTTTGAGAATATTGATAGACTTATAAAGTATGAACTTTATAAATTAACATTAACAAGTAAAAGTGAAAAAAACTTTAGTGCATTTAACAAAAAGTTTGAAAAGATAAGTTTAAAAATAAGTATACTTTTAGATGAAGAGATTGATTACTTACAAACAAGATTAGATAATACAGAAAAAGAGAAAAATCAATTTATAGAAACTATAAAAGTCGAACTAGTTATGCTATTTATTCTTGCATTTCTTCTATCATTTTTTATTTCATCACGTATTACAAAACAGATTAAAAATAAACTTGATAAATTAAATAAAGGTGTTTTACAACTTTTTAAAGATGATGAAAACAGGATAAAAGTTGATATAGGAAAAAACAATGAGTTAAGTGAAATAACATATAATCTTAATTCATACCTTGAAAAGCAAAGTGATATTATTCATTCAAGGGAAGAACTTCTAAGAAATATCAGTCACGAACTAAAAACACCAATTTCCAAAGCAAGATTTTTAGTCGAAAATCTTAAGCATAGTAAAGATAAAAAGGAACTTGATAGTTTAAATAGTGTTTTTATAGATATAGAAGAGTTGACAAGTAAGTTATTACAAAGAGAAAAATTGAACTTTGCTAAAGTAAACCCCTCAAAATTCAAAATAAGTAGTTTAATACTTCAATCCTTATCAAAACTTTCAATTGATGATGAATCAAAGGTTATGCTTGATATAAAAGATGATTTTGATATTTATGCAGATAAATATTATCTAACAATTGCACTAAAAAATATTATAGATAATGCTATGAAATACGCGGAAAAATACCCTATAAAAGTTAAAGCATATAATCAGACAGTTGAAGTTAAAAATATAGCTACAAAGCTTTCAAATGATCTTATTTATTACACACAACCTTTTACAAGAGAACCAACACAGCAAGTAGGACATGGATTGGGATTGAATATTGTAAACAAAATTATTCAGATGCATGAGTTTAAACTTGAGTATAGATATGAAAAATCATATAATATTTTTTCAATATCTTTTTGATAATAAATCAACACTTCTTTAGTTATAGATTGTATAATTATGTATCAATATTAGGAGAATATATGGATTATAAAAAGTTTGCAGACTTTTCCCCTTGTGATTATGCAGGACCATTAAAAAGAGAAAGTTTTATGGATTCTGGTATAAAAGAGCTATGGACAGGTATTCCAAGGATTTCAGGACCTGCATTTACTGTTGAGATGGTAGCAGGTGAAAACTTAGCATTACATAGAGCAATATATGAAGCACCAGTTGGATCTATTATTGTAGCTCAATCAAATACAGTTGATTACTCTGTTATTGGAGGAAATGTTGCTTTAATTGCTAAAAAAAGAGGAATCGCAGGTTTTGTGATTGATGGAACAGTAAGAGATATAGCTGAAATAAGAGAAAATGAAGTGCCAATATTTGCAAGAGGTGTTTTACCAATGCCTGGAGGCAAAAAAAATGCAGTTCCTGTAAATGTTCCTATTAAAGCAGGTGGTATATCTGTAAATCCTGGAGATATTGTAGTTGCTGATGAAGAGGGGATTGCTGTAATTCCTAAAGATATAGCAGAAGAGATTTATGAACAAACTAAAGCAAATGTAGAAAAAGAGAAAGCTATGACTTTTGAACAATGGGCAGAAAATCATAAAGAGAAAATAGACTCTTTTTATCTATAATTTATCTATATAAAAACTAAAACTTTATGCAATTTTTACATAATTTTAAGTAGACTTTCAACTTTGTTAAAAAACAATGTACACAAATCTACAAAAGGAAGAGGATGAACTCCGTAGTTATTGCAGTTTTAGTTATGGTTGGATTATCTTTAGTAAGAGTAAATATTGTTCTTGCTTTGGTAGTTGCAGCAATAGTAGGTGGTCTAGTAGGCGGTTTAGATATCAATGAGACGATAAAAGCTTTTAATGCAGGTTTAGGTGATGGAGCAACTATAGCACTTAGTTACGCTATGCTTGGAACCTTTGCAGTTGCTATCTCAAAGTCAGGAATTACTGATTTATTATCAAATATGATTATAAGAAAAGTAAATAATGGTGCTTCAAAAATGCAGTTTATTTATATAAAATATACTATGTTAGCATTGATTTTATTTGCTGCAATTTCTTCGCAAAATCTTATTCCTGTACATATTGCTTTTATTCCAATTTTAATTCCTCCTTTATTACACTCTATGGCACAATTAGAGTTAGATAGAAGAGTTGTTGCTTGTGTTATTACATTTGGTTTAGTGGCAACATATATGTTTTTACCTGTTGGTTTTGGTGGAATTTTCTTAAATGAAATACTACTATCAAATTTAGTAGACAATAATATTCAAGCAGTTTCAACACAACTTCCAATTGCTATGTCTATTCCTGTATTAGGAATGTTTTTAGGACTTTTAGTTGCATTATTCTTTTCGTATAGAAAAAAAAGAGTATATGATATCTCTAAAATTTTAGATAGTGAAACACAAAAAGAAGAGATAAATAGATTCTATGTGGTTATTGCTATTATTTCAGCTATTACTGCTTTATCTTTACAACTTTATACAAAATCAATTATTTTAGGTTCTTTAGCTGGATTTATAATCTTTATTGTAGCAGGAGTAATAAAAGCAGATGAAACTCAGGACTTTTTTACTAAAGGTCTTAAAATGATGGGGATGATAGGTTTTATTATGATTGCTGCAAATGGGTTTGCAAATGTGATGAGTTCAACAGGTGGAGTTGAGTCTTTGGTAAATTCTATTGTTGATATTATAGGTGATAATAAATCATTAGCAGTATTTTTAATGTTAATTGTTGGATTGTTTATCACTATGGGTATTGGTTCATCTTTTTCAACAATTCCAATTATTGCTACTATTTATGCTCCATTATGTTTACAGCTTGATTTCTCTATAATGTCTACAATTACTATAATAGGAACAGCAGCTGCTCTTGGAGACGCAGGAAGTCCAGCTTCTGATAGTACACTAGGTCCTACATCAGGTTTAAATGTCGATGGACAACACGATCATATTTGGGATACAGTTGTTCCAACTTTTATTCACTATAATATTCCATTGATTTTATTTGGGTGGTTTGCAGCAGTTTATGTGTTTTAGAATTTAGAATAAGCTTTTTGCTTATTCTAAATCATTGCTCCAGAAGCAGCCATGATCTCTTGACCCTCTTCAGTCATCATCTCTTTAGTCCAAGGAGGATTAAAAGTTAGGTTTACATAAGCTTCATCAACTTCAGGAACAGCTAAAGTCACATATTTTACTTGATCAACTAAACTTTCAGCAACTGGACACGCTGGACTTGTAAGTGTCATTAGTACAATACAGTGTAAGTAGTTGCCTTTTTTTTCAAAGTTTATTTCATAAATCAGCCCTAAATCATATATATTTACAGGTATTTCAGGGTCAAAAACACCTTTTAAATTTCTAATAATTCTTTCTTCTATATCTTTTTGATTCTCTATTAAAGCCATATTTATTCCTTATGCTTTATTATAAAGTAGTTGCATACTCTTTAATTTTTTTAATCATTCCAATTACTCCACTTTGTCTATTTGGAGTAATAACTTCTGATAGATTTAACTCATGAACAATATCCATATCAACATCTTTTAACTCTTGAATAGTTGAGCCAGAAAAGATTTTTAAAATCATATAAACTAAACCTTTTACAATAATTGCATCTGATGTACCATAAAAATAGATTTTATCATCTTTTTTTTCTGCTATTAACCATACTTGTGAAGTACATCCATGTACTAAATTTTCAGGTGTTTTATACTCATCATCTAAAGGTTCAAGTTTTTTACCTAAATCAATTATAAAATCATACTTTTGTAATTCATCTTCAAAAAATTCTAAATCTTCTTTAAACTCTTCTACTCTTTGCTCAATACTCATCTCTATCCTTTTATTTTAACATCTCAATAGCTTTTTTTAAAGCAATTATTAGTGCATCTACATCGTTATAATCGTTGTAAAATGCAATTGAAACTCTAATTGTACCTTTGATACCTAGTTGTTTCATAATAGGTTGAGCACAGTGATGTCCAACTCTTAAAGCTATTTTCATTTTATCTACTAAAATTCCTATATCATCGTGCATAATACCTTTAATATTAAAACTTCTACTTCCTATAGAGTCTTCAATATCATTGTAAAACTCAATATCAGGTAGCTTTCTTAACTCATCGTCTAAATACTGAAAAACATCTTTTTCAATTGCTTCAATATTTTCATATCCTACTAAATCTAAGTAATCTAATGACTCTTTAAATCCGATAATTCCAGCAACATTTTGAGTACCTGCTTCAAATTTGTAAGGAGAGTCTAAAAGTGTTGAACTATCAAATGTCACTTCATGAATTGTTGCGCCACCAGTTTGATAAGGTTTTAAATCTTTTAGATATTTCTCTTTTACATAAATAGCACCAACTCCTGTTGGACCAAATGTCTTATGGGCAGAAATAGCAAAAAAATCTACATCTAACTCTTCCATATCTACTCTCATATGAGCAAGACTTTGAGCACCATCTACCATAACTACACAATCATACTCATGAGCTAACTCAATAATTCTTTTAATATCATGGATTTTACCAAATGCATTTGATATATGAGTTACTGATACAAAAGAGTTTGGATTTTGTTTTAGAAGCTCTTCATAGTGTTCAAAATCAAAACTTAAGTTATCATCACATCTAACAACCTCTAATCCATTGTTTAAACTTCTTCCTTGAATATGCCAAGGTACGATATTTGAGTGATGCTCAAGTGAAGAGATAATAACTGTTTTAAAATCTTTGGCATAGGATGAGGCTATAAAGTTTATAGACTCGCTAACACCTTTTGTAAAAATTATCTCTTCAATTTTTGAGGCATTGGTAAACTCTTTTAGTTTTTTTCTAGCTGCCTCAAATTTTAATGTGGCTTTATTAGCATCACCAAAGTTACTTCTATGTGTATTAGAACAGTAATGCTCATAATACTCTATTTGTGAGTCAACAACACCTCTTGGTTTTTGTGTTGTTGCTGCATTATCTAAATATACAATATTAGTATTTTCAAAATATGGAAAATCTTTTTTAAACATATTTTTCCCTTTTATAATCATCAATAAACTCTTTTATAAGTTCATCATCAATACTATCATAGATTTGACTCTCAAAAGCTTTTAGTAACATATCATAAGCTTTTTTCTTAGGTATCCCTCTTGATTGTAAATATAATAACTCATCTTTGTTTAAAGTACCTGTAGTTGCACCATGACTTGCATCTAATTCATCTATTAATATTTCAAGGTGTGGTTGAGCAAAAATAGTAGCTTCATCTGATAATAAAATCGTATTTGAGTTTTGATAAGCTTTAGAGTATAAAGCCTGTTTATTTACTACTGATTTTGCTTTAAACACTGCTTTTGTTTCATCTTTTAATGAATGCTTGTAGTTTATATCACTAGTTGAACTTTCATTATTATGAATTGTACTAATTAAGTTAGTAGTATTCGCGCTATTAACTGATTTTACAAGACCGTTTAGGTTATAGTAAATATTTTGATTATTGATACTATTTTCATAACTGTTTATGATAAGTCCATCACCAAACTCAAAGTTTGTGAACTTACTTTTTGAATTATCTTTTTGTTTTACAACACTGTTGTAAATTAATGAATTTGATTCATTTATATGCTGAATTTTTGCATACTCGAAATCTGCGTTCTCTTCTATATCAAACTCTCTATTTACACTAAATGCACTATTATTTGATGAGTTTGTAAATACTTCAATTAATGAAGCTTTAATATCTTTTTTTACTTCAATTTTTATTGAATTTGTAAAAAATGTATCATCTTCATCCAATTTATATATTAAACAAATAGGTTCTGGAATATTAGAGTCAATTGTTAATACTATTTGGTTCTCTTCAAAACTTCTAGTGATTTCAAACATAGGATTTGAATATTCGTTTATATCTTTTGTACTATTTAATCCCACAATATCTAATTCATAGCTTTTAACATTTTTAAAATCTGTTGAGAATAGTGAAGAAAAGTCAACTTTTCTAAATAACTCATCAGTTTTCAAAGGAAGTTTAATACCCTCTAAATTATTTACTCTCATCTTTAATTCCTATTCCCTCAAAACCTTTTTTATCAAGTTCTAAGGCTAGATTATAATCACCTGTTTTTACAATTTTTCCTTCATTTAAAATGTGTACATAATCTGGTTTAATTAACTCTAAAAGTCTATCATAGTGAGTAATCATAAGTACAGATTTTTTGCCATCTAACATACCATTTATAACATTTGCTACTGTTTTTATGGCATCAACATCAAGACCTGAGTCAATCTCATCAAGCATAATTAAATCAGGATTTAATAAAAGTAGTTGGATTAATTCATTCCTTTTTTTCTCACCACCACTAAAACCTTCATTTAAGTCTCTTTGTAAAAGCTTTCTATCTAAATCAAATTTTGAAGTCTCTTCTTTTACGTGCTTTAAAAACTCCATAGCATCAATCTCTTTTTCACCATTGTATGCTCTTTTTTCATTAATAGCTGTTTTTAAAAAATAGCTATTATTTACACCAGGAACTTCAACAGGGTTTTGGAAACTCATAAAAATACCTTCATTTGCTCTTTCACTTACATCTAAATCAAGCAAATCTTTCTTTTTATAAGTTACAGTTCCATCTGTTACTTCACAGTCATAGTGTGCACTTAGTGTTTTTACTAGTGTTGATTTACCAGCACCATTTACACCCATAAGTGCATGGATTTCTCCCT
The DNA here is from genome assembly GCA_041694355.1 of Arcobacteraceae bacterium. Lineage (GTDB taxonomy): Bacteria > Campylobacterota > Campylobacteria > Campylobacterales > Arcobacteraceae > Arcobacter_B. Next base: position 11,904 of record JASMTK010000015.1, read on the forward strand.
CTTTAATCTCTAAATTAAGACCTTTTAAAATCTCTTTTTCGTTTATATTTACTTTTAAATCTTTAATCTCTAACATTTTCATAACCTTTTTTATCAATAATCTTATAAATCTTTATAATAAATTATCCAACACTACCTTCTAATGAGATGTTTAATAACTCTTTTGCTTCAGCTGCAAACTCCATTGGTAGCTCTTTTAATACCTCTTTACAGAAACCATTTACAATCATAGAAACGGCATTTTCTTCACTAATACCTCTTTGACTTATGTAAAATAATTGATCATCAGAAATCTTTGAAGTTGTTGCTTCATGTTCAATTTGTGCACTCATATTTTTAACTTCATGGTATGGGTAAGTATGTGCATTACATTCATGACCAATAAGTAAGGAATCACACTCTGAAAAGTTTCTTGCATTGTGAGCATTTTTACCAACTCTTACTAAACCTCTATAGGCATTAACACCTTTCATAGCTGATATACCTTTTGAAATAATTGTTGATTTTGTATTTTTACCTAAGTGTATCATCTTAGTTCCGGTATCAGCTTGTTGGGCTTTTGATGAAATAGCTACTGAGTAAAACTCACCAACACTATTATCACCTTTTAAAACACATGATGGGTATTTCCAAGTTAAACTTGACCCAGTTTCAACTTGTGTCCATGAGATTTTTGAGTTTTCACCCTTACATAAACCTCTTTTTGTAACAAAGTTTAAAATCCCACCTTTACCATCTTCATCACCAGGGTACCAGTTTTGAATAGTTGAATATTTTATATGAGCATTATCTAAAGTAACTAATTCAACAACTGCTGCGTGTAATTGTCTATCATCCCTTGTAGGTGCAGAACAACCCTCATTATATGATACATAAGAGCCCTCATCACAGATGATTAGTGTTCTTTCAAACTGTCCTGTATCAAGTGCGTTGATTCTAAAGTATGTTGATAATTCCATTGGACACTTTGTGTTTGGTGGAATGTAAACAAAACTACCATCTGTAAATACAGCTGAGTTTAAACAGGCAAAGTAGTTATCTCCAACTGGTACAACTGAAGCTAAATATTTTTCTAATAAATCTGGATAATTGTTTGCTGCTTCACTGATTGAACAGAAGATAATACCTAGTTTTTCTAACTCTTCTTGATAAGTAGTTTTAACTGAAACAGAATCAAAAACAGCATCAACTGCAACACCTGCAAGCTGCTTTTGCTCTTCTAAAGGAATACCTAATTTTTCATATGTTTTTAAAATTTCAGGATCAACTTCATCTAAAGAGTCCAAAGGCTTTTTAGGAGCAGAGTAGTAGGCAATATCTTGATAATCAATTTTTGGATAATCTAATCCTGCCCAATCTGGTTCTTCCATAGTAAGCCATTTCTTATATGCTTTTAATCTAAAGTCTAAAAGCCATTGTGGTTCTTCTTTTTTTGCTGAAATTGCTTTTATTACATCTTCATTTAAACCTTTAGGGAATGTATCACTTTCAACTAATGTTTCAAACCCAAGTTTATAATCACTATTAATAACGTCATGTATCTGTTTATTTTGACTCATAACAGACTCCAATTTTTTTAATTTTATAAATAGGACTCTTTTTGTCCTAATTCAAATATAACAGTATAATATTTAAATAGAACTTAAATAGGATAAAAATTGTCCTAATTAAGATAAATGCTACAAAAGTAAGCTATCTTGACTTATATTGTAACACAAGTAGAGTATAGTATATATTATTTTATAATCAACTTTGTTCCCAAAATAATTTTGAGAACAAATGACTATTTGATATTATGTTCTAATTTCTTAGTATAGTATGAAATAGGATAAGTTAATAATAAATATCCAATAGCAAGAGGGATATAACTTTCTAAAGTAGAGTAGGTTATTGCATCTACTTCTTGTGCGTTCATTGTGAATTCACTTATTGCAATAATTGATAATAAAGATGAGTCTTTAATGATAGAGGCAAATTGTCCAGTTAAAGCTGGTAACATTCTTTTAAATGCCTGTGGAAAGATTATATATCTGTACATTTGATAGTTAGTCATACCTAAGCTTAAGCTTGTTTCAAACTGTTCTACTTCTATTGATTGTAAAGCAGCTCTAATTATCTCACAAACATAAGCACCTGAAAAAATAGCTAATATAAATGTTCCTACGATATATCTATTTTCAAAACCTAGATTATTTGCAAATACATAAAAGAAAATTAATATTTGTACTAAAAGTGGAGTTCCTCTAATAATCTCTATATAAAATCTTGCAAAAAATCTAAGAATTATAAACTTTGAATTTTGAGCATAAGCAAAGAAAAGTCCTATTAAGAAACTTAAAATAAGTGCAAAAATTGAGATTGAAATGGTCATTAAAAAGCCATTTATAAATTTTTGTTTATACTCATAAACTTGAATCCAATTAAACTCATAAGAGATATTTGAAAACATTATATAAACAGGAGTGATTATTATAAAAGCCAAAAAAATAAAGTTAAAAAGATAAACAGCTTTATTTAAAGGTTTATCTTTTTTATAACTTAATTCATTAATAAATAAATCTTTTAGTTTGATGGTTCGTTCCTAAAAAAAGAATGGTATATCTAGTTTTTCAAATGTCGCTTTTGCTTCTTCTAAGTGCTTATTAGCAAAATTATCAAATGTACCATCAGCCTTTGCTTTTTTTATAAATTCATCAACTTTTGGTTTTAATTCACTATTATTTCTTAAAGCAACACCCCAATACTCATACTCTTTTTGAAATGGTTTTAATAGTGCAACAGTAGAGTCTTTATGTTGAACATAATTTTTATAAATTGTTAATTGATCATATAAAAAGCCATCAGCTTTTCCTTGTACAACTTCTAAAACACAAGCATTCTCTTTTTCAAATACTAAGATTTTAGCATTTGGTAAGTTTTTTGTTGCATAAATATGTCCAGTTGAACCTTTTTTTACAGCTACTTTTTTACCCTCTTTGTTTAAATCTTTAATTGATTGTACATTTGAGTCTTTATTTGCAAGTATTGCTAAAGTAGATTGAGCATAAGGAACTGAGAAGTCAACAGACTTTTCTCTTTGTTCTGTAATTGTCATAGATGAGATAATCATATCTATTTTCCCAGTTTTAAGTGAAGGTATTAGTCCACTCCAAGCAGTGTTTTCTATTACAACCTCTTTATTTAAATATTTACCTAACTCTTTTGCAAAGTCAACTGAAACACCTTTAGGGTTCCCCTCTTTATCTGTCATTTCAAATGGAGGGTAGGCTAATTCCATCCCAACTTTTAGAACCTCTTTTTCTTCACTTTTAGTATCATTACACGCAGTAAAGAAAAGTGAAATACAAATAATAGATAATGTTAATAATATTTTTCTCATAATATTCCTTGATTAAAAATTTTTCTTATTATGTCTATACTAAACTTAACTTTTGTTTATTGTAAAATCTACAATTTATGAATATTTCATTATAATATCCGCCAATAAAAACAATTCTAAATTTAATAGGTGTTTAATTAAGACTAAATTTATCCTATTTTAAATAGAATACATAAAATAAAATTAAATGTTAATAATAAATTGATATTTATTATCAAAAAGTTAGGATTATAAAATATGATGGAAGTTTATTTAGATAATAACGCTACAACTATGGTTGATCCAAAAGTTTTCGAAGAAATGAAACCTTTTTTTATGGAAAAGTTTGGAAACCCAAACTCACTACACAAGTTTGGTGCAGGAACTCATCCTAAAATGGTTGAAGCTTTAAACTATCTTTATGAGGGTATTAATGCAGCTGATGAAGATGATATTGTAATTACAGCAAATGCAACTGAAAGTATTAATACAGTAATTAAAGGTATTTGGATTGATAAGATTTTAAATGGAAATAAAAACCATGTAATTACTACAGAAGTAGAACATCCAGCTGTTACAGCAGCATGTAGATTCTTAGAGGATCAAGGTGTTGAGGTTACTTATTTACCTGTAAATGATGAGGGTATTTTAGAAGCTCAAGCTGTTAAAGATAGTATTAAAGATAGTACAGCTTTAGTTAGTATTATGTGGGCAAATAATGAAACAGGAAAGATTTTCCCAATTAAAGAGATTGGAGCAATTTGTAAAGAAGCTGGTGTTCCTTTCCATACAGATGGTACTCAAGCAATTGGAAAAGTAAAAGTTGATGTTCAAGATACAAATGTTGATTATATGTCTTTCTCTGCTCATAAATTTCACGGACCAAAAGGTGTTGGTGGATTATATGTAAGAAAAGATTATGCTTTAACTCCACTATTACACGGTGGTGAACAAATGGGTGGTTTAAGAGCAGGTACTGTTGATGTTGCATCTATGGTTGGAATGGGACTTGCTATGCATTTAGCAACAAATCCTATGGCTTTAGCTTATGAAGAGAACCATGTAAGAAAGTTAAGAGATAAGCTAGAAGCAGCAGTTTTAGAGTTACCTGAAACTTTAGTAATTGGTGGTAAAGATAATAGAACACCAAATACAACATTAATCTCTATTAGAGGTGTTGAGGGTGAGTCAATGCTATGGGATTTAAATCAAAATGGTATTGGTGCTTCAACAGGTAGTGCATGTGCAAGTGAAGATTTGGAAGCAAATCCAGTAATGAATGCATTTGGAAGTGATAGTGAGTTGGCTCATACAGGTGTTAGATTTAGTTTAAGTAGATTTAATACTGAAGAGCAGATTGATTATGCTATTGATGTTATTAAAAACGCAGTTGTAAGATTAAGAGGGTTATCAAGCTCTTATGCTTATGCACCAGAAACACACAATTCTGGACTATAAAAAGAAAAAATAAGAAGGAAAAATTAAATGGCTAAAAATGATTTAATTAGTGGTTCAATTTGGGATGAATATTCAAACGAAGTAGTAAATAGAATGAATAACCCACAAAACCAAGGGGAAATTACAGAAGAGAGAGCAAAAGAGTTAGGTGCAAAACTAATTATTGCTGATTTTGGTGCAGAATCATGTGGTGATGCTGTTAGACTATACTGGGCTGTTGATGAGTCAAATGATAAGATTTTAGAATCAAAGTTTAAATCATTTGGTTGTGGTACAGCTATTGCCTCTTCAGATGTTATGGCAGAGTTATGTGTTGGTAAGAGTGTAGATGAAGCTGTTAAGATTACAAATATTGATGTTGAAAAAGCATTAAGAGATAATCCAGATACTCCTGCTGTTCCACCTCAAAAAATGCACTGTTCTGTTATGGCTTATGATGTTATTAAAAAAGCAGCATCTGAGTATAAAGGTGTTGATATGGAGTCATTCGAAGAGGAAGAGATTGTATGTGAGTGTGCAAGAGTTACATTAGCAACAATTAAAGAAGTGATTAAAATCAATGATTTAAAAACAGTAGAAGAGATAACTGACTTTACAAAAGCTGGTGCATTTTGTAAATCATGTATTAAGCCTGGTGGGCATGAAGAAAAAGATATCTATTTAGTTGATATTTTAAAAGATACAAGAGCTGCAATGGATGAAGAGAAGTTAAAAGCTGCTGCTGATGCAAGTGTAGCAGGTGAATTAACTTTTGATAAGATGACATTAGTTCAAAGAATTAAGAAAATTGATTCTGTACTTGATGAAGAGATTAGACCTATGTTAGCTATGGATGGTGGTAACATGGAAATTATTGATATTAAAGAGAACTTACCACACTATGATTTATATATTAGATACTTAGGTGCATGTTCTGGTTGTGCTTCAGGAAGTGGTGGAACACTTTATGCTATTGAGTCTGTATTAAGACAAAAAATAGATGAAAACTTAAGAGTTTTACCTGTTTAATTAGACAAATTTAAAATTAAAATCATAAAAGGGATTTATGCTATTGCATAAGTCCCTTTTTTTATATAAAATAGTAATATCAAAATTTTAAAAGGAGAGTTTATGACGGCTCAAGATAAAGAATTAGAACAATTACATGATACAATAGTTGATGATGTAGAGTCTTTAGTTTCTAAGTATATGTCAATTGTAGGTTGGGATGTACCTGAAAATGATGAAGATGAAGCAAAGAAAAAAATTTTACAAATTATAAAAGAGGCTATTGAAAATATCGAGAAAAACGATTAATAATACCTTTTATGGTATAATTTTGCCAAAATTAGCTTACTAGATAGGAAGATTGATGGCAAATAACAATAATAGTCAAATTTTAAAAAATACAAATGCACAAATATTAGATGAATTTAATGCATCAATAATGTTTGATAAAGAGTTATACTCACAAGATATAAAAGGTTCAAAAGCACATAGTTCTATGTTGTATGAACAAGGAGTATTAACTTTAGATGAAAAAGATGCAATACACAAAGGTTTAGATCAAGTAAAAGATGAAATAGAAAGTGGAGAGTTTAAATTCTCATTAGCTTTTGAAGATATTCATATGGCTGTGGAGTCTAGACTAACAGAAATTATAGGAGAACCTGGTAAAAAGCTTCATACAGCTAGAAGTAGAAATGATCAGGTTGCTACTGATTTTAGATTATATGTTCAAGAAAAAACATTAAGTATTAAAAAGCAATTAAGGCAGTTAGTTGATGTTTTTGTTGATGTTGCATCAAAACATACTGAAACTTTAATTCCAGGAATGACTCACTTACAACACGCGCAACCTTTAAATTTTGGTTATCATATGCTAGCTTATGCAAATATGTTTAAAAGAGATTTTCAAAGATTTGAAAGCTCTTATGAAAGAAACAACTTCTCTCCTTTAGGAAGTGCTGCTTTAGCTGGAACACCACATAATATTGATAGAAATTCAACTTGTGAAAAGTTAGGTTTTGATGCACCCACTTCTCATGCAATGGATACAGTTTCAGATAGAGATTTTGCACTAGAAATTCTTTTTAATATTTCAACTTGTATGATGCATATTAGTAGAATTTCAGAAGAGTTAATTACTTGGTCATCTTATGAGTTTCAGTTTGTAAGAATGAGTGATGAATATGCTACAACTTCATCTATTATGCCACAAAAGAAAAACCCTGATGTACCAGAGTTACTAAGAGGTAAAACAGGTAGAGTTTACGGAAATTTAATCTCTTTATTAACTGTTATGAAGAGTCTTCCTTTAGCGTACAATAAAGACACACAAGAGGATAAAGAGGGTGTTTTTGATTCTGTAAAGACTGTTGAGATTTCTATAAAGATTTTAACAGAAGTTATTAGAACAATGATTGTAAATGAAGAGAATATGAAAAAGGCTTGTAAAGTAGGTCATTTAACAGCAACAGATTTAGCAGACTTTTTAGTTGAAAAGAAAAAAATGGCATTTAGAACAGCTTATTATATTACAAAAGATGTAGTTGAAAAAGCTAATAGTTTAAATAAAGATATTAGTGAATTAACAATAGAAGAGATTAGAAATTCAAATGATGAGTTAAAACAAATAGATGAAGAGATACTAATGTATTTAGATTTAAAAAACTCTATGAATTCTAGAAACTCTTTAGGTGGAACATCAACTAGTGAAACAAAAAGACAAATTGAGGATTTTAAAACTTGGTTAGAGAGTAAGTAAAAAAGATAATTTAAGAAGTTAAGTTTTAACTTCTTAAAAATCTATTTGTCATATCATAAAGTGATTGAATATCAGTTTTCCCTACAAATCCGTCTACACCAATTTGATTCATTTTACCTTTAACTGCATCAGTAGTCATAGAAGAGTTTACAATAACTGGAATATGGTTATATTTGCTGTTTGTTTTAATAAATGTAGCAACTTGGAACCCATCTGCCTCTGGCATTTCAATATCAGTTATTACTAAACCAATATTATCAGGATCTAATTCCTCAGCTCTTCTTAAAAGTTCAGCTCCATTTGTATAAACTTCATATCTCATACCAGTTCTTTTAAAGAATTTGTGTAAAACTTCTCTAGCTACACCTGAATCTTCTGCTGCTAATACTATCTTTTCTGATTTAAAGCTATGTTCAACATACTTATTTACTTCATCTTCACCATCATCTGTCCAACCTACATCTCTTAAAAGTTGCTCTGCATTAAATACTGTACATAATTCATCATTATCTTCAACTTTCACGTATGTAGTATATGTGATTTTTGCATTTGTCTCTTCTGTATGTCTTAATTGGTCTGTTGTTTTCTCAACAATATCAAGCATATCTTTCACTAAGAAACCAATTTTTTTATGGTTAAATTCACAATAGATGATAAGTTTATATTCACTCATATCAAGTGCTGGAAGTCCTAACCATACATCTAAGTTGATTAATGTTACTGGTTCACCTCTAATAGTGGCAATACCTGAGATAACATCACTCTCTTTTGGTGTATCATTAATAGTAACTTCATCTTTTATGATAAAAGCTTTTACCTTTGCTATGTTGATTGCATAAATGTTGTTATGACCAGTGTAGAAAACTGCTAATTGTTGAACGTTTCTTAAATGACCTTGCGTCATCTCTTCAACACTACTACTAATACCACTCATGAGAATCCTTTAATTGTTATAACTACTTTATTATATATCTTTTATTCTTTAAGTAACTTTAAGTTATTTTTCCATTTTTCTTAGAAGTTTCCTAATTGTAACTGAGGCCATCATCAGCCCAAAAGAGGCTGTAACTCCCTCAAAACTACCCTTTTCTATACACTTTGGTAACTCAGGAGAAAAAATAACTTTAAACTTTCTTTTGAAACCTTCTTGCTTTAATTGAGTTCTTATTTTTTTAATAAATGGGTCATTGTATGTGTCCCAAATCGATTTATACTCTATCAAGCTTGGATCTAATCTTTTAGCTCCGCCACTTGTAGAAATAACTCTTGTATAATACTTTTTTATTAGATGTACTTTTGGTGTCACATCATCTATTGCATCCAAAATATAATCATAAGAGGAGAAATCAAACTCATCAATCCATTGTGGAGTAACTTTTGCATGAATTGCTGTAACCTCTGGATACTTCTCTTTTAATGCTTCAACTTTAATTCTACCAATATTACCATGGCTTCCCATTTGTCTGTTCATATTTGATTCCTCATAAGTATCAAAATCAACAATAGTAATATTTTTTATTCCTGTGTTGTATAGTGCATCTAGTGCAAAACTACCAACTCCACCAACACCTAATAGTATTAACTTTACATCTTTGAATTTATCAAATTTATCTTGACCAAATAATTTAATTGTTCTATCGTATTGCATATATAATCTACTCTTTTAAAAGTTTTTGGTATTATATCATAAATTAATTTATTGGAGATGTTGATGGAAAAAGAACCAATGACAAATAAAGGTTATGAAAAAATTACAAAAGAATTAGAGTTTTTGAAAAGTGATGAAAGACCTAAAACTGTGATTGAACTAGATGAAGCTAGACAATTAGGAGATCTAAAAGAGAATGCAGAGTACCATGCTGCTAAAGATAAGTTAAAAATTATAGATTCTCAAATTGCAGAATATGGAAATATCATTTCAAAAGCTGTAATTATTGATCCTTCAACTCTTCCACATGATAAGATAAGTTTTGGTTCGACTTTTGATTTAGTCGATGTTGATACAGATATTGAATATACTTATGCAATTGTTGGTGGAGTTGAGTCTAATGCCGATAGGGGATTGATCTCATTTAATTCCCCTTTGGCTAAGCAACTTTTAGGAAGAGAAGAGGGTGATGAAATTACAGCTACATTACCAGGTGGACAACAATCATTTGAGATTTTATCTGTATATTACAAGGAGCTTGAACTATAATGAAAGTAGCAGTAGTTGGTGCAAGTGGTTACACGGGGTTAGAGTTAGTAAAAATTTTAGTTAATCATCCAAAATTTGAGTTAACTTATATTGCTAATTCTACAGGTGAAGAGAAACTAACTCAATTACACCCATCATTACAAGATGTAATTGAGATGGATGTATCAAAAGTAAATACTGATGATATTATTAAATGTGCAGATTTAGCTTTTCTTGCTTTGCCACATAAAACTTCAATGCAAATAGCAAAGGAGCTTTTAAATGGTGGAGTTAAAGTAGTTGATTTAAGTGCTGATTATAGACTAAAATTAGAAACTTATGAAAAAAACTATTGTGAACACGTGGATAAAGAGCATATAAATGAAGCAGTGTATGGACTACCAGAGTTTTATAAATCAGATTTAAAGGGTGCAAATTTAGTGGCAAACCCAGGTTGTTATCCAACAGCTACACTTTTAGCTTTATTACCTTTTGTTGATTATATAAAAGAGGACACTCCTATTTTTGTTGATGCAAAAACTGGTGTTAGTGGAGCAGGAAAGAAACTAAATGAGATAACTCAATTTGGACATATAAATGAAAATGCCCATGCATACAATCCATTTAAGCATAGACATATGCCAGAGATAGAAGAGAAAGTAGAACTTCTAAAAAATAAAGAGTTTCAAATAAATTTTGTACCTCATTTATTACCAGTTACAAGAGGTATGCTAGTATCTGTATATGCTACATTAAAAGATAATATAGATGCAAAAGCTATTTTAGAAGAGGCTTATAAAGATAATGAATTTATAAGAATTAGAGATAATGTTGTGGATATGAAAACAACAGCTGGTACAAATTATTGTGATATTTTTGTAACAAGAAATAAAAAATCTTTATTTGTAAATGCATCAATAGATAATTTACTAAGAGGAGCTTCTTCTCAAGCTGTAGTAAATGCAAATATTATGTGTGGATTTGAAGAGGGTGAAGGGATACCAAAAATAGCATATGTACCATAATTTACAATTAAAAGAGTCAGCAATTTTTGTTGCTGATTCTCACTTCAATGATAAAAATGAAGAGTTTCTAATCTTTTTAGAGAAATTACAAGCTTCAAATATAAAAACAACACAACTAATTTTGATGGGTGATATTTTTGATTTTATATCAGGTGAGAGTAAATATTTTATTAAGAAAAACAGCAGAATTATAAAGCTTTTAAATAAGTTATCAAGAAATTTGCAGATAGTTTATTTAGAGGGGAATCACGACTATAATTTATCAAAAATTTTTAAAAATATATATGTGATACCAAGAGATAAACAACCTTTTTATATGAAAACAAAAGATAAAACTATTGCTTTATCCCATGGAGATAATTTTACTGATTGGAAGTATAATCTTTATTGTAAAGTGATAAGAAACAATGTTTTACTAAACTTTTTAAATCTTATTGATTTTAAGTATTTTATTTCTAAAAAGATTGAAGAAGCACTACTTAAAAAGAGTATATGTCACAAGATGGAGAACTTTGAGTTGTTGGTTGAAAAAAGAATGAAAAACTATAATAAAGATGTAGTTATAGAAGGACATTTTCATCAAGGAAAAAAGTATAAAATAAATGATAAATTGTATATAAATATCCCATCTTTATGTTGTAGTAAAGAGTATACAATTTTTGAAAACAATGAGTTTATAAATAAAGGCTTATTTGATGAGTAGTGAGGTTTTAATAGCAGTTGTTGCATTATTACTTATAATTATTATTTTATTGATGATTTATCTAAAAAAAATGAAAGAAGAGGTCGATGAGGTAAACAATGAAGCAAAAAGCCAAAACGAAGTAAAAAGTACAAATGATGCTAACGAGAAGCTAGACTTTGAGTTTTTAAGACTACCTTTAAGAATTGAAAAGTTTGATACTAGAACCTTGATAAAAGCATCTACAGTAGTTTATGAAACATATTCAATTTTAGATTATAAAAATAGACCAAATCATGAAATGGATAAAAAAGAGTGGCATGCTTGGCAAGTATCAATCCTAATAAAACTTATTAAAAAAGATTGTAGTTTTATAGTTCCAAATAAAGATGTATTTCCTAAAAGTATTGAAAATATGCATTGGAATGAAGTGGAAACAAACGTTAGTAAAATTATTGAGAAATTCTCTCAAGAGGTTGATTTACGAAAAAACAAAGATAAACTGTGTAAAGAAATGGTACTAACAGGAAGAGAAGTTGGTATACTTCTTTATTATGTAATTAATAAATAAAACTAAAGAAGGAGTTATTATCGCAAAGTTTGAAGTAGTTAGTGAATACTCTCCAGCAGGAGATCAGCCAAAGGCTATAGATGCTTTAAGTAATTCAATTTTAGAAGGCAATAAATTTAATACCTTACTTGGAGTTACAGGTAGTGGTAAAACTTATACAATGGCTAAAGTTATTGAAAAGACAAAAAAGCCAACACTTATAATGACGCATAATAAAACTCTTGCTGCACAGTTATACTCAGAGTTTAAAGCTTTTTTCCCAAATAACCATGTTGAGTATTTCATATCTTATTATGACTATTATCAGCCAGAAGCTTATATCCCAAGAAGTGATCTGTTTATAGAAAAAGATAGTTCTATAAATGATGAATTAGAAAGATTAAGATTAAGTGCAACTGCATCACTTCTTAGTTTTGATGATGTAATTGTAATTGCTTCTGTTTCAGCCAATTATGGTTTAGGTAACCCAGAAGAGTATAAAGCTATGGTTCAAAAAATAGAAGTAGGGTTTGAATACTCACAAAGAGAGTTTTTATTAAAACTAGTTGAGATGGGTTACAAAAGAAATGATAAGTTTTTTGATAGGTCTGATTTTAGAGTAAATGGAGATGTTATTGATATTTTTCCTGCATATTATGAAGATGAGTTTATTAGAGTAGAGTTTTTTGGTGATGAGGTTGAGACTATTACTAAGCATGAGTATCTTACAAATAACAAAGTAAAAGAGTTAGAAGATGTTACTATTTATTCTGTAAATCCATTTGTTGTTTCAAATGATAGATTAGCTACTGCTGTTAAAGCTATAGAAGAAGAGTTAGAAGATAGACTAAAAAACTTAAAAGAGAATGACAAAATAGTAGAACACCAAAGATTAAAACAAAGAGTGGAATTTGATTTAGAGATGATTGAGGGAACTGGTATGTGTAAGGGGATTGAAAATTATGCAAGACACCTTACTGGTCAAAAACCAGGTGAAACTCCATATTCACTTATGAACTACTTTGAATCTATGCATGAGGATTTTTTACTTATTGTTGATGAGTCACATGTATCCTTACCTCAGTTTAGAGGGATGTATGCAGCAGATAGAAGTAGAAAAGAGGTACTTGTAGAGTATGGATTTAGATTGCCAAGTGCTTTAGATAATAGACCTTTGATGTTTGATGAGTTTATAAATAGAAAAGCTTCATATCTTTTTGTGAGTGCAACTCCAAATGAGTTAGAACTTGATAAATCTTCAGTTGTAGCTGAACAGATTATTAGACCAACAGGACTTTTAGATCCAGTAATTGAGATAAAAGATAGTGAGTACCAAGTGGAGACTTTACATGATGAGTTAAAGAAAATCATTAAAAAAGATGAAAGGGCTTTGGTAACTGTATTAACTAAAAAAATGGCAGAGGAGTTAGCATCTTACTACTCTGATTTGGGAATAAAAGTAAAATATATGCATAGTGACATAGATGCAATAGAGAGAAACCAAATAATAAGAGAGTTAAGAGTAGGTGAGTTTGACGTACTTATTGGAATTAACCTACTAAGAGAGGGACTTGATATTCCAGAAACTTCCCTTGTTGCTATTTTAGATGCAGATAAAGAAGGTTTTTTAAGAAGTAGAACCTCACTAATTCAAACAATAGGAAGAGCAGCAAGAAATGAAAATGGAAGAGTAATACTTTTTGCTAAAAAGATCACAGACTCTATGCAGTTTGCTATTGATGAGACAAACAGAAGAAGAGAGATACAACAAAAATTTAATGAAGAACATAATATAACTCCAAAATCTACAAAAAGAAAATTAGATGAAAACTTAAGATTGGAAGAGTATGATACAGTAGCACTCAAAAAACAGAAAATGGAAAAAATGCCAGCTAGTGAAAGAAAGAAAATGCTACTTGAGTTGAATAAACAGATGAAAAAAGCTTCAAGTGAATTGAATTTTGAAGAGGCTATTAGAATTAGAGATGAAATAGAGAAGTTAAAAAAACTTTAAAGGAATAATGGTGCCTAAAAAAGCAACAAGAAAAGATTATCCTACAAATGAAAAAGAATGGTTAAAATATTTAACAATTGATAACTATTATACTATTTTTCAAATTGAGCATAGGAAGAGAATAATAGTTGAAACAGGTTGTAATTATGGTGAAGTATTAGAGTCAGTTAAGAAATATAGACAAAAAAATAAGTTAAATATTTTTACTTTTGAAGATAAAAGTTTTTTTATAACTGATACATTTAAATTAAGAAAAAATATTGATGAAATTAAAGAGTTTTGGAAAAGTTTGGAATATAATTTTCAAAGTAAATTCTCTCTTGAATTATTAAAAGAGACTCTTATTGAAGAAGGGTACTATTCCTCTACAATTGAAGGAGCACATAGTACGATAAAAAGGGCAAAAACATTAGCAAAAGGCAAATCACAACCAAAAAATAAAAGTGAATTTATGGTTTATAATAACTTTAAAGCATTAATTGAATTGGAAAATATAAAAGATGAAATTACAAATGATTTAATCTTTGAAGTTCATAAGCTTACTGTAGATAATACACTTGATGAGGATTATAATATTGGTGAATATAGAACTGAACCTAATGAAATCATTAGTCAAACTGGAAAGGTTATATTTCAACCAATTGCAAATATAGAAAAAATGAATTTAATGATAGATGAGTTACTAGAGTTTTTAAAAGATGATGAGTTTTCGCGTCCAATTGAAAAAATATATAAGTCAATAGCTTTTCATTTTTTGTTTGCATATATTCATCCTTTTGACGATGGTAATGGACGTACAGTAAGAATATTATTCACCTATTTATTAAAATACTATGGATACGATATGTTTTATTATATATCTCTATCTGAAATTATAAATAGAAAAAAAGCTAAAGAATATTATCAGGCTTTTATTGATGTTGAACGTAGCAATATTGATAATAAAAATGCATTTGATATGACATATTTCTTTTATTATCTAAGTAATGTGATGATAGAGGGATTATCTATTTTAAAACATAGAATCAACACTTATTTAAGAGAAGACATTATTAAGAATATAGCAAAAAATAACAATATTGATTTGACTCCTCGTCAAGAAAAAATTTTAAAAGTTTTATCAAATAAAAATAATACATTTATGATTACAAGTGAAGAGCTATCAAAGAAATTTAATGTAAGTATTAGAACTATACAAAAAGATTTAAAGTTATTAATAGATTTTGAATTAATAGAGAAAATAAAAGCTCCTAGAAATAAAAGAAAAAACTACTTTAGAATAAAGATTGATTTATAGAAGGTTTATATGAAAAAAGCAACAAGAAAAGATATAGAGATTATAAAAGAAGCATTTATACAAAAGTATAGCGATGCTGTTACAGAACTTAACTACAAAAATGATTATGAGTTATTAATAGCAATTATTTTAAGTGCTCAATGTACCGATAAAAGAGTAAATATCATAACTCCTGCACTATTTGAGAAGTATCCATCTGTGTTTGAATTAGCAGATGCTTCTTTAGAGGATGTAAAAGAGCTTATTAGAAGTTGTTCATTTTTTAATAATAAAGCAAAAAATATTATAAAAATGGCACAGAGTGTTATAAGTGATTTTGATGGAAATATTCCTCATAATGAAAAAGAATTAATAAAATTAGCAGGTGTTGGAAATAAAACAGCCAATGTCTTTATGATTGAGTATTTGGGTGCGAATCTAATGGCAGTAGATACTCATGTGTTTAGGGTTTCACATAGATTAGGATTAAGTGATGCTAAAAATGTTGATGAGACTGAGAAACAACTAGTAAAAAAATTAAAAGGGGATGATTTACATATTTTCCATCAAGCAATGGTTTTATTTGGAAGATATATATGTAAAGCAGTTAAACCTGAGTGTGAAAACTGCTTGTTTCCTGAAGTATGTAAAACAAAAAAGAGTTTCAAACCATCATAAACTCTTTTTTGAGAAAAGTGCTTTTATTTTAGTATTTAATCCATTTGAATTAAACATAATTAGTTCACGATAATATCTTTGAAGATTTTTTTCCAAAAGGACTGATTTTCCACCATAATTTATCATAGCCAAAGTTATGATGTCTAACACTACATAAAATAGTTCAACTCTTAACTTATCTAAAACTTCTCCATTATTACAACTTAAAAATTTATTTTTAATCTCTTCTAGTTTTTGTTTGTTTAGCTCTTTTAAGGCTTTATCTTCTGTGTTTTTTATAGCACTATCTCCTAATGCATATAAACAATAGTGAACGGTCTTTGATAGACTTTTGTTTTTTGTATAATTACCTATTGGGTTCTTAGATACAACATTTTTCTTTTTTACAAAGTAGTTTTTTAGTTTTATATTAACTGTATTTAGTCCCATTGCTACAAAGGTTTTGGGTCTATTTACTATTTCAAACCCTTTTTTTTCTTTAAAAGAGGTTATTACTTCACACTCGTAATCATCTAAGTGAAAACCAATAAGCAGTTTATCAAAAATCTTATAACCACTAGCCCAAGTTAATTCACCATTTAGTAAGTATCCATCCTTATATCTTTTTGCTTTTACGACAGTTTTTGGCGTTCTTAGATGGTTTATTGCTATTCCACACTTTTTATCAAAAAATTTATCTTTTCTAGTAAAATCATTTTTTGCCATAATTGAGTTAGCTGCAAGAATTTGTATGCCAAGAAAAGATAAGCTTCCACTATATGGTGTAAGCTTTTTAAAAAGTAGAAGCTTTAGCTCATCTTGAGTAGTTTTATCAAAATCATATAACTTAAAAATTCCATATTTATAAGCTATATCAAAAGCTTTTTTTAACTCTTTTGGTTTTTTATCAAACTTGTATAAAGTAAACTTTTCTAGTTTTTTACAAACAGTATCTAAGTTTTTTATATATCTATTTTTTGTCACTACTTAACCTTACATGACTCATTGAAATTTTTGAAAAAATACTCATCTTCAACTAAAATAGCTTCCACATCATTTGCTTCACAAAAGAACTCTTGACCATCTTTTTTTATAATATACACAAAGTCATAAACTTCATCACCACTACTTAAAACTTGTACATTTGTTTGCTTGATAGAAAGTTTCTCTACCTCATAACCTTTTTGCTTTTTATAATATGATTTAAATGCTTCAGGAAGTTTTGCCTCTTCAATATGATTAAAGTAAACCATTCCAGTTATTATAACTGCTATGATTACAAAAAAAGCAGTAATCTCTTTTTTTGTGAAGCTTTTTTTTATCTTATAAATTACATAAATTAATATAGCAATAATAATCAATGAAAAAATAATAATTTGCATTTTAAATCCTCTTTTTATATTTAAAAAATTATAACAAAAGTTTACAAAACTTAACATTTATTAATATGTATTAATTAAATATAATATACTCTTTAACTTATTAGGATATGATTTAAAAATAATAAAAGTCTACATTGTTACATATTGTCTGTAGACTTATTGTATACAAAAGATTAATATAACAAAATGAAAAATAATAAAATACTTTTTACTCTTGGGAGTAAAATAAAGAAAAGAAGAAAATTACTTAACATGACTCAAGAAGAATTAGCTCAACGATGTGATTTTGATAGAACATATATTAGCTTGTTAGAAAGAGGAAAGAGAAATCCTTCTTATATAAATCTAATAAGAATATGTGAAGGTTTAGAATTAACTATATGTAAGTTGTTAAAAGATAATTAGATTATTAAAGGAAAGAGTTGTTTTATAGTTTACAGGAAAATTATTTACAAGATAAGTATATAAAGTATTTAAAAATTGTTGGGTCTTTATCAAGGTTATTTTCGGATAGTTTATGTCCTTATTTATACTATCGTGCAGCAGAAAATATATTTTGTTTAGCATTTGATGCAGAGAACTTATCAAGGTCTGATATTTCGATCGATGCAAAAAAAGAAAATATTGGTTTTGGACTAAAGACTTTTTTATACGGGAATGGAAAAACATTTCAAAAAGTAGCTGAGTTTAATAGTATTAGAGATGAATATGTTAATTTTTCTGATAGTGAAAAAGTTAAATTTATATCAGAAGCAAGAAATAAAAGATTAAACATATGTCTTGATAGTTATGGCGTTGATAAATTAGTTTATCATTGTTTAACAAGAAGTGATAACAATATATCTATTTATGAGTTTCCAATGGATATGATAGATATAAAAAATATAAAAAATATTAAAAGAAAATCAAAAAATAGCATTCATTTTACAGATGGTAGAAATGAATATAGTTTTAATCTTTCAAAAAGTACTTTATATAAGAAATTTAAATGTAAGTTTTCATTAAAAGACATAAAGGTTGATATTTTAGATAATCCTTATGAGTCACTTATGTGTATAAATAGATCGGAACCAAAACTTTTAAAATATGTATCAACAAAGCCATTTATATATTTACCTTTATATGCTTCAAGTTCAAAAGATTTAGAACCAGCAACTGCAAGTGGTATTAACCAATGGAATGCAGGAGGAAGACCTAGAAATCAAGATGAACTATATATACCTGTTCCTGCATGGATTCATAAAAAGTTTGCTGCTTTTTTTCCAAATAATAATGATGATAAATTTGAACTTATATTACCTAATGGGGAAAGTTTAAATGCAAAAATGTGCCAGTCAGGACAAAAAGGTCTTATGTCTAATCCTAATAAAGCTTTAGGGAAATGGATATTAAGAGATGTTTTAAAAGTTCCTGTTGGAAATATTATTGATAGAAAATACCTTGAAAAAATAGGTATTGATTCTGTCATTGTGTTCAAATTATCTGATAATAAGTATAAAATAGATTTTGCTTCTATTGGAAAGTTTGAAGAGTTTAAAGAAAGTTATAATAAATAAGGAGCAGTTATGCCTAAAAAAGGTGATAGTTATATCGTGAAATTAAAGAAAACATATATAAAATGGGGTGAATATAGACATACCAGTTCAAGAGAAACAATTATTGATGAAGTTTATTTACCTATTCCTGCTGAAAAAGCTAAAGCATTCAATATATTTAACAGTAATAAAACAGGAGTAATTACTGATTTTAATGTAAAAACTGCTGATGGGTTTGTAATTAATGGAAAACTTAAAGCACAAGGCTGTTCTCATGCAGGTGATATTTATGCTAAAAACTTATCAGGTTCTGGTGACTTAAAATTATTAGGTCCATGGATGACTAAAATAGAAGCAAAAGTTGGAGATGATATAAAAATAGAGTGGACTTCTCCAAATGATATTCTTCTTACAAAACTTTAATTTTAGATAAACCTTTTAGTTCCCACATCATACTCTTTGATACAATTTTCAGGATTGTATTGAGGAGTTTCATTTTTTAGAACACTCTCTATTCTTTTTGCAAATGGATAAATTCCTACAGGTGGGACTGCATTTCCTATTTGTCTTCTTACTTCTGTAGAACTTCCTTGAAAGTTATAATCATCAGGGAAACTTTGAAGTCTTGCTCTTTCTCTATTATTCAATGGTCTTGGTTCTTTATGATGATATCCCCATGTTCCACCACCACCAGAAGCAATAACTGTATATGCAGGTTTATCTCCATGTAGTTTTCTATAAATATTTGACATTAAGCCTTTTACTGCATAAGGGGTATTTTCTACATCTTTATAGTTTCCACCCTCTTTTATATGTTTTAATCTTTCTACTACTTTTTTACTTACTTTAAGTGGTTGCATATGTATACACTGCTCTACATTTGGTAGATTTTTAAAAGCCTGGTTTGCCGTGATATGTTTGTTTTTATGTGTAAATTCAGGAGGAACCAAATCAATATTTAAATCTTTTCTCACTCCTATAAAAAGAACTCTTTCTCTTAATTGAGGAACACCGAAATCTGCAAAGTTTACTAAAAATATTTTTAGTTTATATCCATCAAGTTCAAATCTTTCTTTGATGATTTTAACTGCTTCACCTTTATTTGCTGAAAGTATCCCTTTTACATTTTCTGCTACAAATACTTTTGGTTGTAGTTTCTCTACATACTTCGCAAAAGCTTCATATAGTTGACCGTCTTTATTATCTTTGATACCTTTTTGTTTACCAACTACTGAGAAGGTAACACATGGGAAACCACCTAATAAAACATCATATTTATTTGCTTTATGCTTGGCAAGTTCTTCTTCAATATTTTCTGTAATATCTTTTGCTTTTAAAGTATCATTTAATTTTGGGAAATATTTTTTATTATGAACTAGTGAATTAATCGCATCTTGATTATATTCTATTGCATATTCAGTTTCGAATGGTAGTTTTGGAAATTTAGTACCAAGAAACTTAAAGTCTCCATGAAACCCTATATCTAAACCACCTGCACCTGTAAACGTAGAAAATATTTTATAATCCAATTTTTCCCCTTTAATAAAAATGGATTTTACTATTTCAAAGCTGCGATATTGCTGAAATATAATGATATATATTAACTTAACATTTATTTAACTAATAATTAATACTAATTTAACACCTTGATGGAATAATTCTTTAAAATTATTTATAACCAAGGAAAAGAAATGAAAAAGGGTGTATATCTATCTTTACTAGCAACAACATCGATATTTGCTGCAAATGAGACTATCAACTTAGAATCAATTGATGTTATTGAAGAGGTAAATACAAAAGTTATAAAAGATGTGAGTAATGAGCAAATTAAAAGTGCAGATTTAGCTGAATCACTTACAAAAAATATACCATCAATCTCTATTGTAAGAAGAAGTGGTATTGCTAATGATATTATTTTAAGAGGTAGTAAAAAAGATAATATTAATATTTTAATTGATGATGCAAAAATCTATGGAGCATGTCCAAATAGAATGGACCCGCCAACTTCTCATGTACTATCAAATAACATAGAAAGCGTTGAGGTTATTGAAGGACCTTATGATGTGGAAAACTTTGGTACTTTAAGTGGTAAAGTAAAAGTAAATACAAAAGAGCCTAAAGAGAAGTTTCAAGGTGAATTAAATATAGGTGCTGGAAGTTTTGGATATAAAAAGTTTAGTGCAAATGTAAGTGGTGGAACTAAAAATGTAAAAGTACTAGTTTCAGCATCAACTGAAAGTAGTGACCAATATGAAGATGGAAATGGAAATGACTTTTTAGAGCAACAAATAGCAAATGGTGTACCAACAGCAAATCAATACTCAAAGAGTGATTTAGAGGCATATGAGAAAAAGACATTTTTAACAAAACTTATTTTTAATATAGATGATAGTAGCGAAATAAAACTATCTTATAATGCAAATAGAAGTGATAATGTTCTATATCCAAATACTCCAATGGATGCAGATTATGATGATTCAAATATTTATACTTTGGGGTATACAAAAAGAGATTTAGGAAAGTATTCAAAAGAGTTAGATTTAGAGTATTACTACTCAAATGTTGACCATCCTATGAGT
>JASMTK010000016.1:0-3261 GCA_041694355.1 Arcobacteraceae bacterium
TTAATTCAAGAGGAAAGTCCGAGCTGCAGTGAAGTAGGGTTCCATTTAAAGAATGGCTAGGGTAACCTAAGGGAAAGTGCAACAGAAAGTAAACAGCCGTTTTTCGGTGATGGTGAAACGGTGAGGTAAGAGCTCACCAGACTTTTGAGCAATCATTAGTGCTATGTAAACCCAACCCGCAGCAAGAAGACCTGGTAATAAGCTTCACACTTTTGGTCTTTGCAAGATCACCTAAGTAATTTGGTGACTAGATAAATTATCGTATTAAAAACAGAACTCGGCTTATTGGTTTACCTTTATAATTTATTTAGATCAATTATAAATATATTATAATTGTTTTCATATGTATATTTTAGTTTGTGATTATGTTTATTTAGTATCTTATAAATTATACTCAAGCCTAAACCAAAACCATTATTTGTATTTTTTTCTTGTATAAATGGTTTTAAATAGTGTTCTAATTTGTTTTTTAATTTATTTCCCTTATTTTTTATTACTATTTTATCTGGATTAGCTTGAATTACAATTGGATAACTTGTAGCATATTTGAGTGCATTATCAAACAAATTTTTTAATGCTATAGTATAATAATATAAGTCAACATTTAGATAAAAGTCCTTTTTGATATCAATCTTTATTTTATTCTCATCCTCAATATAGAGTTTGCTAAGTGATTCTAGAATAAGAGTCTCTATACTTATATAGCTTTTGTCAAGTTTTGTAGAGTTTAACTTCTCTAACTCAATAAGCTCATTAGTTAAAGTTTCTAAATTATGAAAGATCTTTTGTAGAAGTTTTCTTTCATCCTCTTTCTCCAGTTTCTCAATAGCAAATTTGCCTTTTGCGATAGGTGTTCTTAGTTCATGACCTATGTCCCGTAGCAAGTTTTCTCTTGTGTTTATTAGTTCTTGAAGATTATAAGCCATATTATTAAAAGTTTTTGAAAGTTTACCAATTTCATCTTCAGTTTTAATATCTATTCTTGTACTATAGTTACCTTTTGAGAAATTATCTATATTTTTAGTGATTTTTCTTAATGGATATACTAGTTTAATAATATATAAAAATATAATTATTAATAAAAAAATATCTAAAAATACTAAAATATTAAGTATTCTTTTATCATTAATATTTTTTTCACTATTGGTTTTTAAAATATACTTATCATTTAAATACTTTATTTCTAAAACCAATTCATTATCAAAGCTTTCTTGTGAAATACGAATAAAACCAAATGTAAATTTATTATAGTAGATTTCATTAGTAGTTTTTTCTATGTTATTTATTTTTCTTAATTCATATTTTTCTATAAGAGATTCTATTTTCTCTTTATCATTTATATTTTCTAAAATATTATTACTTATACCTAAATATTTATCTTTTACAAGATTGTTTACTCTTTGTGTATTTATCTCATCTATCCATAATCCAATTGTACTCATTAAAAGTAAACTCACAATAAAAAGAATTGATATTTTTTGTATTATATTCATATAATTTTACTCTAACACAAACTTATATCCTACACCCCAAACAGATTTTATATATGTAGGTTTTTTTGAATCATCCCCAATTTTATGTCTTATATTGGATATATGCATATCAATAGTTCTATTATTTGAGTTTTCATCCAGTGAGGATGCATTTAGAATTTGTTCTCTTGAGGATATTTTATTTGTGTTTTCTATTAGAAAGATAAATATCTCAAACTCAACCTTTGTAAGCTGTATTGGGTAATTGTCAAGTTCAATGGACATATTTGTTTTATCAATTTTAAAGTTAGATATTGTTATTTGATTAGTTGTAGATTTTCTTAAGATATTTTCAATTCTTAATACTAGTTCTCTTGGTTCATAGGGTTTAGCTAAATAATCATCAATCCCTAACTCAAAACCATGAATTTTATTACCAATATCTCCCCTTGCAGATGATATTATAATAGGAGTGTTTAAAGATATTTTTTTAAGTTTTTTTAATAGGTCAAAGCCATCCATTTGAGGTAACATTAAATCTAGAACAATTATAGAGTAACTTTTACAATTTCTTTCAAAGTTTTCTAGTGCTTCTTTAGGGTTATCAAATGCGTTGCAGATATAATTATACTCTTTTAGGTAGTCTTTAATAAAGCTTTGCATTTGTAAATCATCTTCAATTAATAAAATCTTTTTATTCAAGTCTCCACTCCTTAATATATAAAGAAAACTTTTGTCTTTGCTCTTTGCTTAATACTCTATGAATTCTTTCTATAAATTCTGTTTCTAATTCTACTAGTTCTTCATAAATGTCTTCAAGTATATCTTCATATTTATCTTCATTAAATTGATTATCTTGTATTAGTTCCTTCAACTTCTTTTCTTTTTTATTTTTTTCTATATAGAAATCTTCGTAATCCTCTTGATACTCTAAAAGTATTTCTTTTATCTTGTTGATTTGTTGTTTATCTAAATTTAAATAATCTAAATTCTTATAAATATGCTTATTATGATTATACTCACTACTAAAACATATTGTTGATAAACTAAATAAAAGTATCAATATCTTTAATATTTTCATTGTTAATTAAACCTTTTTCTATATTTATATGGCAAGCTTTGCAATTTGCTTTGCTTTTTACTTCACTATGATTAAAGACCTCTTTAGGAATCTTTTTATGTTCTTTTTTCCAGTAGCTTGTCTGACTTATAGCTATTATATCTTTATTATTAATAGAATTCAAAATCTTGAAACTCTCTTTTCTAGTGCTATTTTCTGAACTGTTTTTTAATAAGTAAGATAATATTTTTTCATTGTCCTCCGGGACAATCCAGGCATCATCTCCAAAGTGATTATCAAGATTAGACATTAATTTCCTCCAAGATTTATTTGGTAATAGATGAGGAGGATACAATATATGACAAGATGAACATTCCTTTACAAAAAGGGCATTCTCTTGTTTGTAGTTTATTGGTTTAAATTTAGATGCAATAAATATATTTTTATCATCAATAAGACTAAAAATAAAAAAGTATATTAAGCCAGCTAAGAAAAGAAGAGCAATTAGTTTCTGAAATATATTAAGCTTTATACTATGATTGGTTTTAGTATTTTTATATCCATTAAAAATAGAGTTCAAAGTTTCATGTTTTGGTTTTAAAACCTTATCACTAAGAACACCTAGAAGATGTAAGATAATTAAACCAATAACAATATTTGATAGTAGTTCGTGTATCTCTTCAAAAAGTTCCATTTCTTTATAAAAAGTATTATTTAAAAAAGAGAAAA
>JASMTK010000017.1:0-4321 GCA_041694355.1 Arcobacteraceae bacterium
GATCTCTATGCAAAAAGGTTTTGAGTCAGGTACTGTAGTTACAACTAACCAACAAGCTCCTGTTGCACAAGCACCAGTTGCACAAACTAGTGCTCCTGCTGTTCAACAAGAAGCTCCTAAAGCTGAAGCTGCTGTATCAAATAATTCAAATGATACTATCAACTCACCAATGGTTGGTACATATTATGCAGCACCATCACCAGAGGCTAGTGATTTTGTTAAGCCAGGTGATACAGTTAAAAAAGGTCAAACTCTTTGTATCTTAGAAGCAATGAAAATTATGAACGAAGTTGAAGCTGAATTCGATTGTAAAATTGTTGAAGTATTAGTAAACAATGGTGAGCCAGTTGAATATGATATGCCATTATTTGCAGTAGAAAAATTATAATAAAGAAGCTAGTATGGCAGAAATAAAAAAGATTTTAATAGCTAATAGAGGTGAAATAGTTCAAAGAGCTGTTAGAACTATTAGGGAGATGGGTAAGAAGTCTGTTGCAGTATATAGTGCTGGGGATAAAAACGCATCTTATTTAAAACATGCAGATGAAGCTGTATGTATAGGTGATGTTAAGTCAGTTGATTCATATTTAAATATTCCAGCAATTATAACAGCAGCTGAAATGACAGGTTGTGATGCAATTTTCCCAGGATATGGTTTCTTATCAGAAAATCAAGATTTTGTTGAAATTTGTAGACTACACAATATTAAGTTTATTGGACCATCTGTAGAAGTTATGGAAAAGATGGCTGATAAATCAAAAGCAAAAGAAGAGATGATTAGAGCAGGTGTTCCAGTTGTTCCAGGTTCTGATGGTGCTATTCACAGTGTAGAAGAAGGTAGAAAAGTAGCCAAGGAGATTGGTTATCCTATTATGGCAAAAGCTTCTGCTGGTGGTGGAGGTAGAGGAATGAGACTTATTAATGATGAGTCAGAATTCGATCAGTTATTTATGGCTGCTTCTTCTGAAGCATTAGCTGCATTTGGTGATGGTACTATGTACTTAGAGAGATTTATTAATAAACCTAGACACATTGAAGTTCAGGTTATTGGTGATTCTCATGGAAATGCTATTCATATTGGTGAGAGAGATTGTTCTTTACAAAGAAGACACCAAAAAGTTATTGAAGAGTCACCAGCTATTTTATTAAATGATGAGACAAGAGCTCATTTACATGAAGTTGCTGTAAAAGCTACTAAGTACTTAGAGTATGAGGGTGCAGGAACTTTTGAGTTTTTAGCTGATGATAAGCAAAATATCTACTTTATGGAGATGAATACAAGACTTCAAGTTGAGCATCCAGTTTCAGAGATGGTATCAGGAATTGATATTGTTGAGTGGATGATTAAAGTTGCTGAGGGTGAAGAGTTACCATCACAAGATAAAATCAAGTTTAGAGGCCATGCAATAGAGTGTAGAATTACAGCTGAAGATCCAAATACATTCTTACCTTGTCCAGGAAAAGTAAAACAGTGGTTTGTTCCAGGTGGAAGAAATGTAAGAGTTGATTCTCATGTATACGCTGGATATGTTGTACCACCTTATTATGATTCGATGATTGGTAAACTAATTGTTTGGGGAAGAGATAGAAACAAAGCAATTAATATTATGAAAAGAGCTTTAACTGAGTTTGAAGTTGAGGGAATTAAAACAACTATTCCATTCCATAAGAAAATTATGGAAAATGATGACTTTATCGCAAATGATTATGATACTAAATACCTTGAAAACTACAAAGGTTTAGAGGACTTATAGCAATTAAGAAAAGAGGTGACTCTTTTCTTAACCTTAAATTAATATAAAATTGGATAAAATGCAATTATTATACACATTTTATATACTTAATAACTCTTTGGGTATGAAACTCGATGAACTGACCTATTTATAACAATCAAGCGCTAAGCCAAAAAAAATGTTATGTTTATTTGATTTAAGGAATATAAAGTCTGTGTATTTTATAAACTTTACTTAAGGTAAGAAATGACATTCAATGAATTTAATTTAAAAGAGAATTTACAAAATAGTATTGACTCTGCAGGCTTTAAAGAGCCTAGTCCAATTCAAGCACAAGCAATTCCAGTTGTATTAAAAGGTTCAGATATGGTGGGGCAAGCCCACACAGGTACAGGGAAAACTGCTGCTTTTGGTCTTCCAATTTTAGAGCAATTAAAATGTGATGGAAGTGTTGAGGCAGTTGTAATTGTACCAACAAGAGAACTTGCAATGCAGGTTTCAGATGAGTTATTTAGGTTTGGAAAATTTTTAGATATTAACACAGCTACTGTTTATGGTGGACAATCATATTCTAGACAGTTAAAACATATTGCAAATGCAAGTATAATTGTAGCAACACCAGGAAGATTCCTAGATTTATTAAGAGATAAAAAAATAAGTATTTCACCATCTCACGTAGTATTAGATGAGGCTGATGAGATGCTTGATATGGGATTCTTAGACGATATTAAAGATATCTTTAAATTTCTTCCAGAAAATAGACAAACATTACTATTCTCTGCAACTATGCCAAATGCTATTAAAAATTTAGCAAAAACAATTTTAAAAGAACCAGAATTTGTAACTGTAACAACTAAAGAGGTTACAAACTCAAAAATCAAACAGTCATATTATGTTGTTGATGAGTATGAGAGAGATGATGCACTTATTAGACTATTTGATTACAAAAATCCTGAAAAATCAATTATTTTTTGTAGAACAAAAAAAGAGGTTGATAGATTATCAACTTTCTTAGTTTCTCAAGGATTTATGGCTAAAGGTCTTCATGGTGATATGGAGCAAAGACAAAGAGAAGAGGCGATTAGAGCATTTAAATCTTCTAAAATAGAAGTACTAATTGCAACAGATGTAGCTGCAAGAGGGTTAGATGTAAGTGATGTATCTCACGTATTTAACTACCATTTACCTTTTGATAGTGAGTCTTATGTACATAGAATAGGTAGAACAGGAAGAGCTGGAAAAGAGGGATCTGCTGTATCTATTGTAACTCCACATGAGTTTATGATGCTACAAAAAATTGAAAAAACAATTGGATCTAAGCTTGAAGCTAAGCAAATTCCTAATATCTCTTCAGTAAAAGAGAAAAAGGATAGTGCATTAAAACAAAAAGTAAAAGATCAAGAGATTAAAGATTGTGCATTAAAACTAGTTGAAGACTTAAAAGATGAGTTTGATATGTCAACAATTGCATTTAAACTTGCATCTATGGTAACTTCAACAACTGATGTTAAAGGTAGTAATGAAATCGGTAAATCTAAAAATGATATTATTAACTTAATCAAAAGATTAAACAATAAAAAATCAGATGGTAGAAATAGAAGAGGTGGAAACAGAGATAGGAACAGAAGGGGTGGAAATAGAAACTCTAGAAGTAGAAACTCAAATTCAAACTCAAATTCTTCAGATAGAAGAAGAAGTGGTGGTAAGGAAAACTCATCGGGTGGAAGATCATCAAACTCAAATAGAAGAAACAGAAGAAGATAATCTCTTCTGTTTTGACTTCTAAATTAACTATTGTAATAGTTTTTTAAAGCTTTTTTAGCCGTCTTATAGGCTTTTTTTGTATCTTTACCAAATCCTCTAAAAACACCGTCTTTATTAAAAAACTCAATCATATCTAGCTTTTCTCTAGTCTTTACCTTTACTACTCTAAAGATATCAAACTCTTTTTGAATTTTTTCGATGTTTGGAAGATCATTTTTAGACAAAATTGTAACTTTCATAATAATCTCCTTTAAAATGTCTATATTATATGGTGATTATATATAAAACAAATACAAATGTCAAATTTGTAAATTATATATAGCTTAAAATATTGTAAAATTTACTAAAATGTGAAAAAAAAGAAGAATATTATATAGAGATTTGAAATATATTAAGTATATTAGTCATATAAACTTTGAGTTTGCTTAAAAAATAAGTAAGAAATTATCCACTATAATTGTGACAAACTTTGGTTACAAAATGGTTACAAAAAGGGTTACTTTGGACATTAAGACATTTAATTCGCTTGATAAGGCTACAGAAAAGACGCTTCCTGGTTTTGCAAAGATATCTTTAGCACTTCTTTTTATGTTAGTTGTATTTCTATGGTCATACACTTCACATGGGGATATTCCTAATAATTCATTTCTAGTTATAGGTGCAGTTTTTGGTGCATATATGGCTATGAATATTGGTGCAAATGATGTTGCAAATAATGTAGGACCTGCAGTTGGGTCAAAAGCTATGACACTTATGTGGGCAATTGTAATAGCAGCAATATTTGAAGCAATGGGTGCTTTAATTGCTGGTGGTGATGTTGTAAA
>JASMTK010000018.1:0-2809 GCA_041694355.1 Arcobacteraceae bacterium
CAATACCATACAACAACTTCACAAAAAATGATATATCAGTTTATGAAGGTTTTTACTCAAGTGTACTTTATGTATATCTACAATCACTAGGATTAGATATTATAGGTGAAGATGTTACAAACAAAGGAAGAATAGACTTAACAGTTAAAATACAAAATACCATATATATCTTAGAATTCAAAGTAGATGGTAAAAAAGGTGAGGCTTTAAAACAAATCCAAGAGAAAAAATATCATGAGAAGTATTTATCAGAAAATAAAGATATATATCTAGTAGGTATAGAGTTTGATAGTAAGCAGAAAAATATAAGTAACTTAGAATATAAGAAAATATAAGCAGCTTCTTAGAACCTGGAACTCATTGCTGGCAATTGGCACGAATAAATTCGCGCTTCCAAACCCGCGGAACCTGGAACTTGTTCCAGGCCAAAGCAAAAACAGCCTTTCAAGAAAAAATTGCTAAAATAGGAGGCTATAAGAAGAGTAGATTAAATGTCTGAAGACTTTTGGAAATGGCAATCAAATAATCCTGATGTTACAGGGTTAATCCAAACGGTTACGAATAATACGCAAAACTTATTTATTTTTTCTTTAAATTTAAATTTATCCAAGTATCATAGACGGCGGTTTAGGGGATAAGTAAGTAGTTGACTCTGAAGAAGTTTATATTGAAAAAGTGGGCCATTCGTTGGTTATTATTCCAAAAGAAAAATCAAAATGGGATATTATGAGAAATGCTGTTGAGGATTTTGATGGATTTGAATTTGAAAGAGTTGAAAATTTGAGTTTGGAAAACTGGATTAAAGATAGGCACGAATGAATTAGTGCTTTCAATAAAGCCCCGAATGAATTAGCGTTTCCGAAACATCCAGGAACCTAGAACTTGCTCCAAGCATACTAACAGCAAAAATAATCACAAAAACATATTGTAGTATGAAAAAGTATTAGAAACTACAAAAAGCTTTTCCTATATATTTGCATTTTTTATACATAAGTAATTTAATAAGATAAATATACTATAATTACATAGAAAATTGCTATTAAACCAATTTTCTATGTAAAAAGGTAAAAAATGAATATAACTATAGAAAAAAATCTACAACAATATAATACACATATCATAGATCATGCCACACTAGCTACTATCCTAATAAATAGTGGTTACAATGGCATAAACGACAAGATAAATAAACTAAAAAAAGAAGGCTTAATAGAAACATTAAAAAGAGGATTATATTTACATAAATCACCATTTATTAATACAGTAACATCAAAAGAGATTATTGCAAATACATTACTTAGTCCATCATACATATCATTTGATTATGCCCTTTATTTTTATTGTCTTATTCCTGAAAGTGTATTTGATATAACTAGTGCCACAACAAAAAGATCAAAAAACTTTACAACTACAACAGGCACATATAGTTTTAGGCAAGTAAAAAAAGAGCTATATCCTATTGGTCTAAAAATAGAGTCTATTAAAAATGGTAATTTTATCATTGCATCAAAAGAAAAAGCATTGTGTGATAAAGTGTACTACACTAAAGATATACAAATAATATCTAAAAAAGGGATGTTTGAATTTTTAGAAGATGATCTAAGAATTGATATGGAAGAATTGGAAGATTGTGATATAAAGATTTTTCAAAAATACTACGAAATAAGCAAATCTAAAAAAATACAATTTTTATTGCAAATAATGAATGATATAGTGAGGAACTAGTATGACTATAATAGAACAGATGTTAGAAAATTACGAGATTACAACGGAAGCTGATTTGATAAACGCTTTAAAAGAGGTGTTTCAAGAGATAGCACTTTTAGGACTTTATCAAGGTGGTTTTTTTGAAAAAGCTGCTTTTTACGGTGGAACAGCACTAAGGATACTCTATGGACTTCCTAGGTTTTCAGAGGATTTAGATTTTACTCTATTAGAAAAAAATAGTGATTTTAACCTTAAGCAATATTTTAGCTCTATTATTGATGAGTTTGAAGCATTAGGAATTACTATCGATATTTCACAAAAGGTTAAAAAGGATTTTAAAAGTGATATAGCATCTGCATTTTTAAAAAATGGAACTTCTATTCATACACTTAATATCCAAGCCAATGATTTAGGAAATATTTTAAATGGTGTTCATAGTGGAAAGAAATTAAAGATTAAATTTGAAGTTGATACAAACCCACCATTAAAATTTCAAACAGAAGCTAAAACACTTTTATTACCAAAAACATTTAATGTAATAACTATGACTCTTCCAAATTTATACGCAGGAAAAATGCACGCTGTTTTATGTAGAAAATGGGCTTTAAGGGTAAAAGGTCGTGACTGGTATGATTTTGAATGGTATGTAAAAAGAAATACTACTTTAAACCTTGAGCATCTACAAACAAGAATGTATGAAAGTGGAGATTTAGAAAAAAATACAGTTCTTGATGAAAAACTATTTAAAGAACTTATGTATAAAAGAATTGATGAGCTTGATATAGATGCTGCTATAAAAGAAGTACGTCCATTTATCAATGATAAAAGTGGCTTTAAATTTTGGTCAAAAGACTATTTTAAATTATTGGTGGATAGAGTACTTTTTGAAAAATAGAATATTAGTACCTTTGAGTAGCACGAAACCTTTAAGACCAAAGCTGTAGCTTCGGCAGGTAAGATACAGCTTTGATAATATCTGTCTTTGAGACAATACCTACTAAAATATCATTTTCATTTACCACTGGCATTGCATCTAGTTTAAAGTCAAGCATTACTTTTGCTACTCTTCTTATATCTGAGATTGGATCAGCTGTTATAAGTT
>JASMTK010000019.1:0-6458 GCA_041694355.1 Arcobacteraceae bacterium
AAGTGACTTTAAAAAACAAAATAAAACTACAATTGTAGACCATAGATACACAGATGTAAAAAATAAAAAGATGATAAAACTATTAGTTTGGTATGACAATGAGTGGGGATATGCTTCTAAAGTAATTGATATATTAAGGTATTATAATAAAAGGTAAGAAAACTTACCTTTTATATAAACTCTACGCCTTTTTCACCAGCTGCAATCTCTCCAATAACATATCCATCTGTATTCTCAAGAACTGCATCTACATTTTTAGGGTTTACTACTAGTACCATACCTACACCCATGTTAAATGTTCTATACATCTCTTCTTCTTCAACATATTTAGACATAAAGTCAAAGATTGGTAATGTTTTTATTTTACTTCTATCTACAACTGCTTTTAAATTATCAGGTAAAACTCTTGGTAGATTTTCAGTAATACCACCACCTGTAATATGTGCTAAAGCATTGATATTGTCTTTGTTAGCTTTAAACTCTTTTACATATATTCTAGTTGGCTCTAATAGTACATCTTTTAAAGGTTTACCCTCAAAATCATCATCTAAAGACATCTCTAATTTTTCTAGTAAAAGTTTTCTTACAAGAGAGAAACCATTTGAGTGAATTCCTGAACTTGGAAGAGCGATAAGAGTATCACCCTCTTCTATTTTTTCAACTCTATTTAACTCATCTTTTTCTGCAATACCTACACAAAAACCAGCTAAATCAAAATCACCCTCTTTATACATACCTGGCATCTCAGCTGTTTCACCACCAACTAAAGCACACTCTGATTGAATACAACCTTGAGCAATACCTTTTACTACATCACTTGCAGCTTCAACTTCAAGTTTTGCTGTTGCATAATAGTCTAAGAAAAATAATGGCTCTCCAAAGTTACAAAGTAAATCATTTGTACACATTGCAACTAAGTCAATCCCTACAGTATCAAACTTCTTTGAATCAATTGCTAATTTTAGTTTTGTTCCAACCCCATCTGTTCCTGAAAGTAATACTGGGTTTTTATATCCCGTTGGTAATTCAAATGCACCTGCAAAAGAACCTATACCTCCAAGTACA
This sequence comes from Arcobacteraceae bacterium, assembly GCA_041694355.1. Taxonomy (GTDB): domain Bacteria; phylum Campylobacterota; class Campylobacteria; order Campylobacterales; family Arcobacteraceae; genus Arcobacter_B. The sequence goes on from JASMTK010000019.1 coordinate 1,066, forward strand.
CCTGGTATCATTGTTGACTTTACATGAGGCTTGATGTTTTCTACAAACTGATTCCCAGCATCTATATCTACACCAGCATCTTTGTAACTTACTGTTGCCATTTTTCACCTTTTCTTTTCTTGTTTTGTTTTAACTAACTTAATTTAAAAATTTTTTGGTATTATAACGAAATGTTTATAAATATTAAGGATTTTTTATTATGAATAATAAGACTTTTAATGAGATGATGGTTCACGTACCTTTATGTACACACAAGGAACCTTCAAATGTACTAATTATAGGGAATATTGACGAAGATTTTAAAAACCAAGTTGCTAAACACAAAGATATCTCAAACCTTGAGTTTGGAGATGAATCACTTTTAACATCAAAAAATGATAAAGAAATAGATGTAATCATTTTAACTGATGTTAAACCTGATGAGTTGTTATTAGCTAATATCGAAAGAATTTTAAAAGATGATGGACTTATTACTTTTGCTACTACACCTTTTTCTAAAGATGAAGAACAATTAAAAGCTGACTTAAAGCTTGTAGGTGAGAAGTTCTGGATTGCGATGCCATATAGATTTGGTCATCAAACATCAATTTTAGCTTCAAAAAGATACCATCCAACAGCAGATATTATTTTACAAAGATCTGATTTACTAGATGACTTAGAGTATTACTCTACTGAAATTCACTCTGCTGTATTTGTTTTCCCTGCTTCTGAGCATAAAGCACTTACAGGTATTGCTAAAAGATAAATCTCAATTAAATATAAATAAATCATTATTATTGTAGAATCAGTTCTATGAATAATGATTTATTTAAAAACGCAATCGCCTTAACTGGCGGAATATCAACTGGAAAAAGTACTGTTTGTAATCTTTTTAAGTTACATGGTTTTCTAATTATCGATGCAGATAAAATAGCACACAAACTTTTAGATGAAAACTCATCTAAAATTGCAGAGATGTTTGGAAGTGAATATGTAAGTAAAGATGGTAAAGTAATCAGAAAAGAGCTTGGAAAAATCATCTTTTCAAATGAAGAAAACAAACTAAAACTTGAAGCTTTACTTCATCCATTAATTAAAGATGAAATAGTAAAACAGTCAAGACTTTTCGAAGATCAAGATAAACCTTACTTGATAGACATCCCCTTATTTTTTGAAAAAATGCACTATCCAATACCTAGATCACTTGTAGTATATACACCAAAAGATATACAAGTTGAGAGGTTAATGAAAAGGGATAATATCAGTAAAGATGAGGCACTTTTAAAAATCTCTAACCAATGGGATATTGAAAAGAAAAAAGAGTTAGCTGATATGGTAATAGATAATTCTAAGGATTTAAAAAACCTTCAAAAAGAGGTTGAACGAGTGATGGGAGAGATTTTATGACATACACAAAATACAGTGCAAGTGGAAATGACTTTGTGATTTTCCATACCTTTTTAGAAAAAGATTACTCTAAAAAGGCTATTGAGCTTTGTAATAGAACTGAGGGAATAGGAGCAGATGGATTAGTTGCACTAGTTCCAAGTAATGAAGCTGATTTTAAGTGGCTTTTTTACAATAGTGATGGAAGTGACGCTTCAATGTGTGGTAATGCCACAAGAGCAGTAGCACACTATGCTTATAACAATAATTTAGCAAATGATTCTATGAAGTTTTTAACAAAAGCTGGACTTATTGAGTCAAAAGTTGAAGGTGATATTGTAGAAACACAAATGACAAAACCTGAAGTTTTAAAACAGCCTTTTGAACAAGCTGGTTTCACTTGGTATTTGATAGATACAGGAGTTCCTCACTTAGTAACTTTAGTGGAAGATTTAGACCAATACGACCATAACCTATGTGAAAAAATGAGATATGAGTACAATGCAAATGTTAACTTCGCTAAGATTGAAGATAAAAAGCTTTATGTAAGAACCTATGAAAGAGGTGTTGAGGGTGAAACACTTGCATGTGGAACTGGTATGGTTGCTTGTTTTTTAAGAAGTTTAGAGTTAGGCTTGGTTGAAGAAAGAGCAAAAGTGTATCCTAAAAGTAAAGAGGAACTTACTATCTCAAAAATTGGTGGTGAGATTTACTTCAAAGGTGCAGTTAAAAAAATATTTACTACAAGTTTGTAATCATGGTTAAATTTAAACTATTTACTATAAGTACGTTATTGTTTGCTACTTTAAACTTTGAATCTAAAGCTGCACTCCCAAATGAGTATTATAAAATAAACTCTACAGATGAGAGAAAAGAGTACTTTTTTAACCATTTTTATAAGTTAATAAAAAATGAGAACCAAAAGATTTTAGGTGAAAGAAAGTTTCTAAAAAACTTTTTAAAAACAAATATTTTGAATATTGATTTTGACTCTTTTGGATTTAAAAAACTATTAAAAATACAAGAAAAATATAGAGTAGATAAACTTTTCTCCCTTGAAGCATATTTAAGAAAAGTAGATGTAGTACCTCCTTCTATGGCACTTGCGCAAGCTGCAGTTGAAAGTGGTTGGGGAAGAAGTAGGTTTATCAAAGAAGCAAATAATGTTTTTGGGCACTGGACATATAACCCAAGAATAGGAATGATGCCACTTAGTAGACCTGAGGGTGCTACTCACTTTATTAGAATATTTAAAACTATTCAAGACTCAATTAGTGCTTATATGCTAAATCTAAATAGAAATAATGCATATAAACAATTTCAAGATTTAAGATATAAACAAAGAGAAAACAATAAATTGCCAAATGGATTAGAACTTTCTCAAACTATGTTAAATTATTCAGGTATTGGACATAACTATTTGGAAATTTTAGAAGATTTGATAAAAAGAAGCAATCTTCAGAAATATGACAAAAAATTTTACAATGAAATAAACTAAAGGAAAAAGATGAACTTTACAGCTCCATTAAAATCAGACTCAAAAAAAGTCTTACTACTTGGAAGTGGTGAACTTGGTAAAGAGGTTATTATAGAAGCACAAAGATTAGGGATAGAGACTATTGCTGTTGACTCATACAACAACGCTCCTGCTAGCTTAGTTGCTAATAAAAGCTATGTTATTGATATGAAAGATAAAAATGAGGTTTTAGATGTGATTAGAAGGGAAAAGCCTGATTATATTCTACCTGAGATTGAAGCTTTAAGTATTGATGCACTTTTTGAAGCACAACATGAGGGTTACAATGTAATACCGAATGCAGATGCAGTTAGCAAAACTATGAATAGAAAAAATATAAGAGAGTTTGCTGCTGTTGAACTTGGACTACCTACAAGTAAATATGAGTTTGTAAAAACATTAGATGAGTTAAAAGTTTCGGCTAATAAGATTGGCTTTCCTTGTGTAATAAAACCAGTTATGAGTAGTTCTGGACATGGGCAAAGTATTGCTAAAAGTGCTGATGATATTGAAAAATCTTGGGAGTTAGCAAAAGAGGCTAGAGGTGACTCTAGTGAACTAATCGTAGAAGAGTTTATCAAGTTTGATTATGAGATTACAATGCTTACAGCTAGAAATGAAAAGCAGACTGTATTTTGTGAACCAATAGGCCACATCCAGCAAGATGGGGATTATATATTCTCTTGGCAACCAATGAATATGAGTGAAGAAGCAAAGAAAAAATCTCAAGAAGTTGCTAAAAAAATCACTGATGGATTAGGTGGAAGAGGTATTTTTGGAGTTGAACTTTTTGTAAAAGGTGATGAAGTTTATTTTAGTGAAGTTAGCCCTAGACCTCATGATACTGGTATGGTTACGATGATTACACAAAGTGCTAGTGAGTTTGCTCTTCATATTAGAGCTATTTTAGGTTTACCTTTAGATTATATAGATTATGGTGCTGGTGCTAGTGCAGCTTATAAAGCAAAAGCTGATAGTTTTAACCCATCTGTAAATATACAAGAAGAAGCTTTTGTAAAAGAGTCTTTAATAAGAGTGTTTGGAAAACCTCAAAGTCACGAGGGAAGAAGAATGGCTGTTGCACTAACTTTTGATAAGAACTCAAGTGGAATAGCACTAGAAAAAGCTAAAGAATTGATACAAAAAGTATCTGATAATTAAAATCATACAACCCTTGTTTTTTAAAGTGTTATATTAAATTATAATAAAGTAAATTTTTAATATAATATTTTAAATAAGGGTTAATATGAAACTAGAAAACATAGAACTAAACAATTTAAATCTTCTTTTTTTAAATTTTGAAAAAACAGCAAAAAATAATATATTTGAAGCTTTAGAAGACAGTGTAAATACAACTCTTTTTTCAAATAATGAAGAAAAAATAATTGAGATATTTAAGACTAGACCCTTTGATACTATAATCATAGATATTAATTCTAAGTTTATTAAACCTTTTGAAATTACTAAGATACTAAAGAGTATAAATCCATATTCACAAATTATTTATCTATCAGATGAACCCAAACAAGTAGATTTATTAAAAGCTTTTGAGTTAGATGTGGATGGCTTTGTTAAAAAAGATGATATTGAATCACTAAAAGCAAAACTAAAATACTGCTACAAAAAGCACTCCTTGAGAAATAAAAATATACAAAAAAGAGAGACTTTAGAAACAATTTTAAATAACCAATCTGGCTTAGTTTTTCTAACTGACTTTAAAGATATATCTTTTGCCTCTAACTCATTTTTAGAGTTTTTTAATATATCAGTATCAAATGAAATTTTTAAACAGTATGAAAATGTACTAGATATTTTTATTCCCCATGAGGAGTATATACACGGTAACTCTAAAGATGAGTTTATAAAAAAGTTCAAAAACTCAAGGGCTATAAATAAAGTAGTGTTGATTTTAGGAAGTGACTTTAATCCAAAAGCTTTTCATATAAATCTTGATAAGATTGAAAACTCAGAACTTTATATAGTAAGTCTTTCAAATATTAGTTTAATGCAAAGACAAAATATAGAGACTACATATAAAGCTTATATTGATAGTCTTACAGGTATTTTCAATAGAAATAAATTTGAAGAGATATTTAAATATGAACTTGATCACTTCAAAAGATACAATGATACTTTTTGTATAGCTATTTTAGATATAGACCACTTTAAAAAGTTTAATGATACCTATGGTCACTTAATAGGTGATGAAGTATTATGTATGCTTGCTGATACAATTAATACAAATGTTAGAAAAACTGACTGCTTTGCTAGATGGGGTGGAGAAGAGTTTGTACTGATGATGCCTAATACACAACTTCCTGAGGCCATTTTAATGTGTGAAAAATTAAGAAAAAAAGTAATGGAAGTAAAACACCCAACAGCTGGAAGTATAACTTCTAGCTTTGGAGTAACTCAAATAAAACAGAATGAAACTTTAAACTCTTTATTTAAAAAGTGTGATGAGGCTTTATATGATGCAAAAGCAGCAGGAAGAAACAAAGTGTGCTATAAA
>JASMTK010000020.1:0-19143 GCA_041694355.1 Arcobacteraceae bacterium
GCTAATCTCTTTTTTAATATATCAAGTGCAGACTCTTTTTTTTCTGTTGAGTCTTTTTTGTTAAATAAAGAGAAGATAATAAAGAAAAGAACTAACCAAAAAATAAACATAGAGAACCCATGAAATAGAGTCATATTCATATCCATATATCCAAACATTTTAACTCCTTTAAAAAGATTCTATACTTTTTGTGTGGACTTTGTGTGTAGAATAAATCTCTGTTTTTATTAAATTTTATATGCTACAATTGCCAAGCAAATAAGGATTGATATGAAAATATTACTATTAGAAGATGATTTAGTATTAAATGAGATAATAGAAGAGCACTTAGAGGAGCAAGGGCATGATATAACTACAGTATTTGATGGAAATAGTGCCCAAGAGTTTATATACACAAATGTATATGATTTACTACTTTTAGATGTTAATGTTCCTGATTTAAATGGCTTTGAACTTTTAAAAGATATTAGAAGTAAAGAGATTAAAACCCCTGCTATATACATAACATCTGCAAATATGTTAGAAGATATGGAAGAGGGATTTAAAGCTGGATGTGATGACTATATAAAGAAACCTTTTGAGTTAAAAGAGCTTGATTTAAGAATTGAAAATATCAAAAGACTTAGAAATATTGCCTCTGAAAAGATTGTAGAGGTTTTAGATAATATAAGTATAGATTTACAAAATTCAATTGTGGTAAAAGATAAAAAAGAGATAAATATACCTCAAAAAGAGTTTGAGGTTTTATCATATTTGATAAAAAATGCCCATAGACACATAAGTATTGAAGAACTTAGTTTAAATGTGTGGGCCTATGAAGATGCACCTTTGGACTCTACAATTAGAACATATATAAAAAATTTAAGAAAACTTCTAAGTGATGAGGTTATATCAAATATAAGAGGAGTTGGTTATAGATTTAACAAGAAGTGAAAAAAGAACCTTTTTTAGTTTTTTAGGTCTTTATTTAGGCTCTTTATTTGTGATGATTCTATTTATTGCATTTTTTTATTTTCAAAATGAGAAGAGATTGTACTTTGATTTAGTCAAATCAAATATGGAAAATGTAGCATCTTTACTATCTTCAAAAATAATCTATGCCCATATGACAAATACAAAGTTTAATATCTCAAACATAACAGAGTTAAACAATTATAAAATTGCTTTTTATGATAAAAACAAAAAAAAGATACTTGGTAATCTAAACAAAAAGATTGACTTTTCAAAACCTATTTTGAAAAATGATAAGCATTATATTTTAGTAGATGATTCAGCACTGGGACACTTAGGGGTTTTTTATATAGCTGTCGAAGAAAATCAGTTCCATAATAAAATAGATAAACTTTTAGTTGATACAGCACTATTTTTCTTACTGATTTATTCATTTATTGCACTTATTGGGTTTTATTTAGCAAGGCTTTTTTTAAAACCTATAAAACAAGAAAGAGATAGGTTAAATAACTTTATCAAAGACACAACCCATGAACTAAATACTCCTATTAGTGCTATTTTAATGTCTACAGAAAAAGAAGAGTTATCAAAAAAACAGATTGAAAGAATACGTTTAAGTGCTAAAAGAGTATCTGAGATTTATAAAGACTTGACCTATATTTTTTTACAAAAAAAAGATGACAACAGCTTTTGTGAATATGTGGATTTAAAAGAGATTATAGATGAACAGCTTAATTACTTTGAAGCACTAGCAGCTAAAAAAAGAATAAATATAATAAACAAAACAAAAAGTTTTAAGTATGAGATTTATAAAGATGATTTTACAAGAGTGATTAATAATCTACTATCAAATGCTATAAAATACAATAAAATAAATGGGGAAATCACAATTAGTTTAGAAAATAAAACTTTAAGTGTAAGTGATACAGGAACAGGAATAGATAGTAAGCATAATAAAGATATTTTCAAAAGATATTATAGAGCAACAAATGAACAAGGTGGCTTTGGAATAGGCTTAAATATTGTAAATGAAATATGTAAAAAGTATAATATAAAATTAAAAGTAGTATCAAAACTAGAAGAAGGAACAACTTTTATTTTAAAATTCTAACTCTCCACACTAACTCCACGCAACTTAGCTAATATCTCGAAATTAAAATTTCAAGGAGTTAGTTTATGAAAAACTTATTTAAAATTGTTGTAGCTATGCTACTTACTGCTGGGTTGTTAAACGCAAGCCCATTATCACAAGAGTCACAAAAAGGTGGATATAAAGTAAAAATGACATCAGATAAGTCACTTGTTATGGGTGATAATGATGTAAATGTACAACTTTTTAAAGATGGAAAAACAGTAACTGATGCAAAAGTAAAAGCTAAATTTTTTATGCCAGAGATGCCAGGTATGCCTTATATGGAGTATAAAGATAAAGCAAAGTTAGTTGGTGATAAATATAAAATGATGATTAACTTCCCAATGGGTGGAACTTGGCAATATCAATTAAAGTTTAAAACAAAAGCTGGAAAAGTTCATACAATTAGAGGGAAAGTGAACCTGTAATGAAAAAGCTAGCTTTTATTTCTGTTTTTCTTACCTCTTTTAGTTTTGCAATGCCAATTGAACAAATAGTTCTAAATAGTTTAAATAACAATAGTGATTTAAAAAGTTTGGAACATTCAATTAAAGTAGCAAATAAAAATATAACCTTAGCTTCAAAATGGAAAGATCCAGTATTGACTATAGGTTTTAATGATATACAGTTTCAAGAACCACTAAAAAGAGACCTAGAACCAATGCAGTCTTCATATATAGGCATTTCTCAAGTTATTCCTACTAATAATAAAATAGAGATAAAAGAGAAGATCGCAAAGAAGAATATGCAAATCAAAAGTTTAGTACTAAAAGATAAAAAACTTAAATTAAAAGCTAAGATTTATGAACTTTCATACTCAATAGTAGTCTTAGAGAAGAAACTAAGGCTGCTAAATGAGTATGAGAAGAATTTAATCAAACTGCAAAACTTAACTAGTGATTTTTATAAAGTGGGAAAAGTAACACAAAATGAAGTGTTAAATATAAAAGTATTGCTTTTTAATTTAAAGATAAAAAAACAGAAATTACAAAATATAATTGATAATTTATATTTAAAATTAGAACAGATTTCATATATGAAAATAGATAATATTGATATAAAAGAGGAGTTAAAACCCCTAGTTTTAAATATGAACAGTAATGAACATCCAAAAATAAAGCAAGAGTATTTTAAATCAAAAAAGTATATGTACCAATCAAAGCTTGAAAAAGCAAAAGAGGTACCTGATGTTAAAGTAAATGTAGCATATTTTAATAGAGATAGTAAATTTGAGGATTATGCTAATATCTCTATTAATATACCACTTAGAATAAATAATACTCAAAGTGTACAAAGCTTAAAAGCAAAATTTGAATCAAATAAAGTCTCTTCAAAACTAGAAGATACAAAAAAGGTTTTAAAAAGTGAATTTGAAATCTTAATAAATAGTGCAAATAGTGCATTTAAAAATTATCAAGTTATAAAAGAGCAGATAATTCCAATTAAAAGTGAGATTCAAACAAATTTAGAGAACTATAATACTTTCTCTACTGTTAAACCACAAGAAATCATAAAAAACTTGAATGAACTAATATCATTTGAGGTTACTGCATTAGATGAGAAGCTTGTCTATTTTACAAACTACTCAAAACTTAAATATTATATTTCTAAGGATAATTAATGAGCAAAAACTATAAGAAAATAGCAATTGTTTTATCAATATTTATCTTCACAAACTTAAGTGCAAAGATTATTGAAGTTGAACAACTATTTAACAAAAAAACAACAAAAGTAAAAGAACAGAGTGTTTCAATCTCAAAAAGATTTTACGGACAAGTAAGTATTGATGAGTCAAGGGTAGTTGATGTGGTTACTAGATTTGATGGTTTTATAACAAATCTAAATGCAAATAAAACCTATATGAAAGTAAAAAAGAATCAAGAGTTATTTCAAGTATATTCAAATGAAATCTACTCTATTCAAAAGGAGCTTTTGATTTCAAAGAAAGTAAATAAACCCCTTTATTATAGCACTTTAGAGAAATTAAAGATTTTAGATATTGATAAAAAAGAGATAAGAAAGATAAAACAATCAAAGCTTTCTTATGAGGGGGTAAAAGTCTATTCCCCAATTGATGCAGTTATCCTTCAAAAAAATATTAATCAAAAAAGTGCCATAAAAAAAGGTAACCTTCTTTTACAATTAGGTAATCTTGAAAAGTTATGGTTTATAGCAAATATCTATCAAAAAGATTTAAATTTCTTAAAAGATGATATGGAAGCATTTGTATATATAGATGGGTTTGATAAACCAATAAAAACAAAGCTTGATTATATATATCCAAATATTGATAAAAGTGATAAAACTGTTGATGTTAGATTTATTATTGATAATAAAGATATGAACTATTATCCAAATATGTTTGGTAGTGTAAGATTACACTCTTCTAAAAAGAAGATGTTAACTCTTCCTAAAACAGCTGTTTTAAACAAAGGTAGTGAATACTATGTATTTAAACCAATTTCAAAAAAAGAGTTTGAGCCAGTACAAGTGGAGGTTAAAAGAATCTCTTCAAATAAGTATGAGATTTTAGATGGTTTAAGTAAAGGTGATGAGGTGATAAATAATGCCCTATTCTTACTTGATTCAGACGCTGTTACAAATGCACTATATGACAGTGAAGATGATGAAGACTGGTAGGAAATAAAATGGTTGAAAATATAATCTCATATAGTATAAGAAATAAGTTTTTAATACTTTTTTCTGTAATTGTTTTAAGCTTTGCCTCTTTTTGGGCAGTTAAAAACACAGCACTTGATGCACTTCCTGATTTATCACCTCCTCAGGTGATTGTACAAGTAAAATGGCCAGGACAAAGTCCTAAAACAATAGAAGAGCAAGTATCATATCCTTTGATTTCAAATCTTATGAGTCTGCCAAATATTGAAACAGTAAGAGCCATGAGTTCTTTTCAAAATGCTTTGATTTATATCATTTTCAAAGATGGGACTGATTTATATGATTCAAGAAATAGAATTTTAGAGCAATTATCACAGCTTCAAGGAACATTTCCCAATGGAGTAGATGTTGCTATTGGTCCAGATGCTACAGGTGTTGGTTGGGCTTATGAGTATGCTTTAAAATCAGATACAAAATCTTTAGATGAGTTAAGAACGCTACAAGATTACTACTATAAATATGCACTTTTAGGAGTGGATGGAGTTAGTGAGATAGCCTCAATTGGTGGTTTTATAAGAAATTATGAAATAACACTAAATCAAGATAAGTTAGTGCAGTATGATTTAAGTATTGATGAAATAAAAAAAGCTCTAACTTCAAACAATGACGAGCAAGGTGGAAGAATCATTTTAGAAAATGGTTTTGAGCATATGATTCAAGCTAAAGGTTATTTACAAAGTGTTGTTGATATAGAAAATATTACAGTAAAGACTTTTAATAATACACCATTAAAAATAAAAGATATTGCAACTGTAAATATAACTTCTACAAATAGAAGAGGTATGGCTGATTTAAACGGGCAAGGTGATACCGTAGGTGGAATTGTAGTTGTAAGATACGGTGAAAACCCTTATGCAGTAATAAAAGATGTAAAGAAAAAGCTCGAGACATTAAAGGTTGAAGGAGTTGAAGTAGTAGAGACTTATGATAGAACTTCACTAATTGATAAGGCTATTGATACTTTAAAAAATACACTTATTGAAGAGTCTATTATAGTTATTATTGTAAGTGCTTTATTTCTATTTCATTTTAGAAGTGCCTTGATTATTATCATTACTTTACCAGTTACAGTTTTGATAACTTTTTTACTGATGAAACTTTTTGGAATGGGTTCAAATATAATGAGTTTAGGAGGTATTGCTATTGCTATTGGAGCAATGGTAGATGCAACAATAGTAATGGTAGAAAATGCTCACAAATATCTACAAGGGAAAGAGAATATCTCAAATAAAGATAGAGTAGATATCATAATAAAATCAGCAAAACAAGTAGGTCGTCCTATCTTTTTTGCACTAGTTTTAGTAGTAGTATCTTTCTTACCAATATTTGCTTTAACAGGACAGGAAGGAAGACTATTTACTCCTCTTGCATTTACAAAAACTTTTGCTATGATTGCAGGAGCTATTTTATCTATTACTCTAGTACCTATTTTAATGGCATTTTTAATAAGAGGAAAGATATTAAGTGAAAATAAAAATATTCTAAATAGATTTTTCACCCTACTTTATTCACCTTTATTAAAAGCATCTTTAAGATTTAGGTATCTAATTGTTTTTGCATTTATCTCTATAATTATTGCAGCATATCCAGTTTATAAGAAACAAAACTGGGAGTTTATGCCTATGATGAATGAACAAACCTTTATGTATATGCCAGTAACTCCTTATGGAATAGGTGTTGATTTAGCAAGAGAACTTACAAATAAGACAAATAAAATCATCAAATCTTTTCCTGAAGTTGAAACTGTGTTTGGTAAAGCAGGAAGAGCCGATACTGCAACAGATCCAGCACCACTTGCTATGATTGAGACAATTATTACTTTAAAGCCAGAAGATCAATGGCGTGAGGGAATGACTTATAAAAAATTAATGGATGAGATGGATGAAAAGTTAAGAGTAGCAGGTCTTATAAACTCTTGGACTTATCCTATTAGAGGTAGGATTGATATGCTTCTAACAGGTATTAGAACTCCTCTTGGAATTAAATTATATGGTGATGACCATGAACAACTTGAAAAGACAGCAGGTGTTATTGAACAGAAGTTAAAGACTTCAGATAAAACCCTATCTGTATCAACAGATAAAATAAATTCAGGGTACTATCTAAATATTGATATAAATGAAGAGCTTTTATCAAGATATGGAATTACAAAAAATGATATTCTTTCAACTGTAAGTTTAGGAGTAGCTGGAAGTAAGATTTCAACATTTATTGATGGTTTAGAGAGATACCCAATAAGTTTAAGATATGAAACCTCACAAAGAGAGGATATTACAAGTTTAAAAAATCTTCAAGTAAAGACAAAGTTAGGTTATCAGACTTTAGATACCTTTGCTAATATATACTATGAAGAGGGTCCATCAGTAATAAAGTCAGAAAAGGCCTTAAATGTAAACTTCATATATATAACTCCTAAAAGTGGTATTTCAGCTAAACAGTATAAGGATGAAGCTAAAAAGCTTTTAGAAGATGTGAAATTACCACAGGGGTACTACTATGAGTGGGCAGGTCAAAGTGAGTATTTAGAAAAAGCTTTAGATAGGTTGATTTATATTATCCCATTAACTTTTGTAATAATCTTTATTTTAATATATTTTGCCCTAAGAAATATAACATATACAATGATTATTTTCTTTACTTTGCCATTTGCTTTAACTGGGGGAATATTCTATTTAGATTATCTAAATTTTAACATTTCAATTGCAGTTATTGTTGGATTCCTTGCTCTTTTAGGAGTTGCTGCTGAAACTTCTATTGTGATGCTTGTGTATTTACATGAAGCAATGAGTGAATTAATAAAGAAGAAATTAGAGTTAACGAAAGAGCATATTTTCCATGCTATTTACAAAGGAGCGGTTTTAAGGCTTAGACCAAAACTGATGACACTTTTTGCTATATTAGGAGGACTTATTCCAATTATGTACATAGATGGAGTTGGAAGTGAAGTAATGCAAAGAATCGCAGCACCAATGATTGGTGGGATGATTAGTTCTGCTTTTTTAACACTTATTGTGATCCCTGCAATATTCTTTATATATGCAATTAATAAAAAAGAAAATCTTAAAAATATAACTGTTAATCACTAAAAAGTGAGTTAACAGTTATTCTTTACACATACTACACAAAAAGTCTATACAATTTTACAAAACAAACATAAAAAAAAGGAGATAGTATGAAGGTTTTGGCAAAATTGTTTACAGCAACTGTGTTATCAGTAGGTTTATTAAATGCAGCACCATTTAATTTAGATACTGCACATACAAATGTAGGTTTCTCAGTAAAACACTTGATGATTACAAATGTAAAGGGTGATTTTAAGGACTACAGTGCCCAAATTGATTTTGATAAAGATACAAAAACATTTAATAAACTTGTTGCAACTGTAAAAACTGCATCAATTGATACAGGTATTGAGAAAAGAGATAATCACTTAAGAAGTGCAGATTTCTTTTTATCAAAAGAGTACCCAAATATGACATTTACAATGCATGAGTATGACAAAAAAGCTGAAGAGATGAAAGGTGACCTTACAATAAGAGGAGTTACTAAACCTGTAACTTTAGAGGTTGAGGATTTAGCGACTGTTAAAGACTTTAAAGGAAATACAAGAGTTGGATTTACACTTGAGGGTGAAATCAATAGAACTGACTTTGGTCTAAAATGGAACAAAGCATTAGAGTTTGGTGGAATTGCAGTAAGTGAAAAAGTTGATATTATTGTAGAAGTTCAAGCTGTTGAAAAATAGTTTTTATCATAAAAAGGATATATTATGAAAAATAAAAAAATGTCATTAGCAGGTGTTATGCTAGGAGCAGCACTTACAACAACAAGTGCCTTTGCAGGTTCTCATGGAAGTTGTGGATCTTCTAAGTGTGGAAGTGATACAAAGAAAAAAGTAGAGAAAAAAGGAGCTTGTGGTTCTTCTAAGTGTGGTGCTGATACAAAAGCTCAAGAAAAATTAAAAGATAAAGGTGCTTGTGGAGCTTCAAAATGCGGAAGCGATACAAAGAAAAAAGTAGAGAAAAAAGCGACAGGTGCTTGTGGTTCTGGTAAATGTGGATGAAATGGAGAAGATGAATAATGATAGATTTAAAAGGTTGTGGCTTAGGACTTCGTAGCGATTTTCTGCTTGATTTAAAAGAGCATAGCTTTAGACCTGATTTTTGGGAGATTACGCCTGAAAATTGGATGAATATGCCTAAGGTTTTTAAAGATGCATTTGAACAAGCAGTTTTTGAAAGACCTACTATAGCCCATGGTCTATCTTTATCTATAGGTTCTGTTGACAAACTAAATAAAAAGTTTGTCAAACAGATGAAAGAGTTTTTAGATAGATACAATATTGAGTATTATTCTGAGCATCTTAGTTTCTCTTCACTTGATAATAGACAATCATACGAGTTATTACCTGTTCCTATGACAAAAAAAATGGTTGAAGTTATAAGTGATAGAGTAAAAGAGGTTGAGGATATTATTCAAAGAAATTTAATACTTGAAAATGCAACTTACTATTTAGTACCATATAGTGAGATGAAAGAGACAGATTTTATAAACGAAGTTTTAGAAAAATCAGGTGCGAAAATGCTTCTTGATGTGAATAATGTGTTTGTAAACTCTGTAAACCATGGTTTTAAAGCAAGAGATTTTATAGATGAAATAGATACTAGTAAAGTAGCTTATATGCATATGGCAGGACACTATTTCGATGAAGAGTTGGATATGAAGATTGATTCACACGGTATGCCAATAGAAAGTGGTGTATATAAACTTTTAAAATACACTTTAAAACAAGCAAATGCACCAATTTTACTAGAAAGAGACAACAATATTCCTCCTTTAGATGAATTAATCACAGAGTATAAACAAATTGAAAAGATTTATAAAGAGGCTTACAATGGCTAAGATAGAAAGAGAAGTTGAAGATAGATTTTTTGATATTATTACAAATCAAGCTAAAAACCCAACTTCAAATGCATATAAAGTCTATCAAAAATTAGTTTATATGAGATATGAAGAGATTATAAACAATACCTTTCCTCAGTTTATAAAGCACATATCAAAAGAAGAACTTGATAAAACAATATATGAGTTTTTAAAAGAACCACCTAAAACTCCTTTTGTTTGGCAAATAGCTAATGATTATAGAAAGATGGTAAAAAAACAAAAACTATTTCACGATAGAAAGTATCTTTATGATTTATTATATATTGATTGGATTGAGGTTGAGGTTTTGATGAAAGATTATGATTTTAAAAAAGTAAAAGATTTTTCTTGGAGTAAAAAATATAAGATCTCACCAAGTGCAAGAGTAAAAACATTGAAATATGATGTTTTAAGTGAAGATTTTCATAATAGAGTCGATAATCACATTGTAGTTTATTATGATTTTGAAACTGATGAGGTAGTATTTCGACATTTAAATGACTTTTTGTATTTTTTACTTAAAAAAGTAAATAAAAAAAAGCTAACACTACAAAAAGTACTTAAAGATTTATGCAAAATAAATAGTATAGATTTAAAAGAAGCAAAGGGAATTTTAGAAGAACCCCTTAGTGAATTGATTGATAATAGAGTTTTAATAAAATCATAGAACTATAAAGTTCTATGACAATACTTTTTAAGTAAGCTATTTGTATAAAAGTATGCAAATATAGCAGCTGAGTTAATCACTAAAAATATACCTACCCATAATGAACTAAAGCTCATTTCAAAATATTTTACAATTATATATGCAACAATAAGTTTAGCAAATATCTGCCTATAAAGTGCAATATACAAAATCATCTTAGGCTTTTTTATTCCTTGAAGTGTTGATACACAAATAAATAGAACAACATAAGCATAGAATATCCATACTTCAATTAGTAAGTAATCAAGTCCATAGTTTATAACTACCTCATTTGAATCAAATTGTGAGATGATAACTCTTCCAAAAATTGTAAGAACTACTATACCAACTGTAGCAATAACAAAACCATATTTTATAGCTGTTTTTAATGTGTCAATAACTCTATCATATTTCTTTGCACCATAGTTATTTGATACAAGTGTTAATACAGCTGTATTTAAACCTAGTGCAGGTAAAAGCATAATCTGCTCAACTCTAAAACCTATCCCATATCCAGCAACAGCTTTCATACCGTAGTGCGAAACAAAATATGTAAGTATAAGCGAACCAAAAGACATAATAAGCATATTTAGACTTGCTGGAAGTCCTTGTTTTAAGAAGTCTTTAAAAACTCTAAGTGATGGAATAAAGTAGTCAAGTCTATCATATCTTATTATATTAGTTTGATTTACTTTATAAAATAAATATACCATATTTAGTATTTGAATTAGTACTGTAGCTATTGCAATACCTTGTAATCCTAAAGCAGGTATAAATAAGAATCCATAAATAAAAATAGGATTTAAAGCTAAATTTGCTACAAATCCAAATATTAAAGTATTTCTGTAAGATTTTGTATCACCTTTGGCAACTAATATTGCATTTAATGCAAAGTTAATCATAAAAAATATACTTCCATATAAAATAGGATTTATATAAGTAATCGCATCTTGTAAGTACTCCTCTTTTGCCCCTAAAAGTACAAATAAACTAGGTGAGAAGATAACACCTAAGATAGTCAGAATAATCCCTAAAAGAGGTATAAAAACTAATCCTTTTTGAGCATAAAGTGAAGCTAGATTGTATCTTCTTTTACCAAACCAATTTCCAATAAGTGCAGTAGTAGCAGATGAAAAACCATATCCAAATCCTATAATAGTAAAAAAAATCATAAATGATAAAGATAGTGCTGCAACTGCTTGAGTTGAGATTAGACCTGCATAAAATGTATCAACTACATTATACATAGTATTAAAAAACATTCCAGTACTAGCAGGAATAGCTAATTGTCTTAATAGTTTGGGAATTTCTTGTGTTGTTAAATGTTTTGTTTGTTCCAAAATATATTCCAATATTGTAATTTTTTGAAATTATAATGAAAAAAAGAAAAAAAAGATAGGAAAAAAAGTATTATCTAAAAAAAGTTAATAGAAGGAGAGATTATCCTTCTATTCTTATCATCATAGGTTTTTTAGTTACTACGCTTGTATCTTCAAGTGTTTTAATTGCATCATTTATATCTTTTTCAACAGATGTGTGTGTTGAAAGTAAAATATGAGCACTTTTATCGTCTATTGGTTTTTGAATCATCTTTTCAATTGAGATATTTCTATCACCTAAGATATTAGAGATTTTTGCTAAAACACCAGCTTTATCTTCAACAGTTAGTCTTAAGTAGTATTTAGTTCTAACCTTATCTTTTGGCATAATTGAAAGTTTTTCACTATTTGGAGTTTTAAATCCAAGCATAGGAGAACCCTTACCTCGTCTAGCAACATCAATGATATTGGCAATTACAGCTGAAGCAGTTGCATCGCCACCTGCTCCTGGTCCGTAGTACATAGTCTCACCTACTTTATCACCAATAACAGAAACACCATTCATAACTCCATCAACTTTTGCAATCATCTCATCTTGTGAGATAAATACAGGGTGAACCCTAAGCTCAATCTCATTTCCAACTTTTTTAGCAATAGTTAAAAGCTTAATTGAGTAGTTAAACTCATTTGCAAACTCAATATCCTCAGGTTCAATATTTTCAATTCCCTCAATTAAAATATCTTCAGGTTTTGCATCAATTCCATAAGCAATAGAACCAAGTATTAGTAACTTATGCGCAGCATCAAAACCACCAACATCAAATGTTGGGTCAGCTTCAGCATATCCTAAATCTTGAGACTCTTTTAAAATAGTATCGTAATCAACACCCTCATTTATCATTTTTGTAAGCATATAGTTACAAGTACCATTCATAATACCTCTAATAGTATCAATATTATTAGCTGTTAATCCCTCTCTTAGAGCATTAATAATTGGAATACCACCTGCTACTGCTGCTTCATATTCAAAAGCTGTATCACCAGCTATTTCTTGTAGTTCATATCTGTGGTATGCAAGAAGTGCTTTATTAGCAGTAACCACTGCTTTTCCTTTTTCAAGTGCTTTTTTTACAACTTCATAAGGTTTCTCTATACCACCCATAAGCTCAACTACAATATCAATAGAGTCATCTTCTAAAACTTCATCAATATTATCTGTTAGCTTTATTTCAACATCTCTATTTTTATTTAAGTTTGATACAACCCCAATTGTAGGTTCAATTTCAACACCAGCACGAGCAGTAATAATATCTTTATTATCTTTTAAAATATTTGCAACACTAGCACCTACTGTTCCTACACCTATAATTCCTACTTTTAACATCGCAATTCCTATTTCTCTAAAGTTTTTAAATATTTTTTTATATTTTTCGCTGCTTGTCTAATTCTTTTTTCATTTTCAATAAGGGCAATTCTTACGTATTTATCCCCATACTTTCCGAAACCAACCCCAGGACTTACTGCTACTTTAGCTTCAGTTAGTAGCTGTTTTGAAAACTCCATACTTCCTAAGTGTTGAGCACATTTAGGTATTTTTGCCCAAATAAACATAGAAGCGCTTGGAGTGTTCATCTCCCATCCAGCATCAGCAAAAGCGTCAATCATAACATCTCTTCTTTTATGATACTTTTCTATATGCTCTTCCACACACTCTTGTGGTCCATCAAGAGCAACAGTTGCTGCTACTTGAATAGGAGTGAACATACCATAATCAAGCCATGACTTGATTCTTTTTAAAGCTCCTACAAGCTTTTCATTTCCAACAATAAATCCAACTCTCCAACCTGCCATATTATATGACTTTGATAGAGTAAATGACTCTACTGCAACCTCTAAAGCACCTTCTGCTTGGAAAATTGATGGTGTTTTATATCCATCAAAAGTAATATCAGCATAAGCAATATCAGAGATGATATAAAATCTCTCTTTTTTTGCCATATCCACAAGTCTTTGGTAAAACTCAGGTCTAACTGTTGCACAAGATGGATTATGTGGAAAGTTCACAACCACATATTTTACCTTTGGGATTGATTCATCAACTGTCTTTTGTAATCTTTCAAAAAACAGCTCTTCATCAACTTTATACTCATCATCAAAAGTTAGTTCAAACTTATGAATTGCTGCACCACTTAACATAAATGCATAAGAGTGAATTGGATAAGTTGGATCTGGTACTACTGCCACATCACCAACATTTACTATTGCTTGTACTAAGTGTACATAACCCTCTTTTGAACCCATAGTAGCCACTGCGTGCTTATTTGGATCAAGATAATCAACGCCATATTTTCTTTTGTACCAGTTACAAATAGCAAGTCTTAATTTATAAATCCCTGCACTTGCACTATATCCATGGTTTTTTGGTTTTTGGGCTGCTTCTGTTAGTTTATCGATTATGTGTTGTGGAGCTGGTCCATCTGGGTTACCCATAGAAAAATCTATGATATCTTCCCCTCTTCTTCTCGCTTCCATCTTTATTTCATTAACTTCTGCAAATACATAATTTGGAAGTCTTTTCATTCTTTCAAACTCAATTTCTGGGAACACTTTCTTACTCCTTAGCTATTCTAATACCTCTTTTTAAATTAGATAGAGAAAATAGATCATTTATTTTCATATACTTCGCTTTATATGGTACTTCCACACTCAAGTTTTTGTATACCCTATTCTCTTTTATTATTTTAATTATATTAAAGTCTCTATCATAAAAAACTACATTTGGATGCCAGTTATTTCCATATTTCGCTGTGATTTTCAATGCACTTGTTTTATTATCAAGTCTTACAAAGTATGGCTCAAATGGCTTTTTTAAATCAATTTGGTTTTTGTAGTACATATTATATGCATTTGGTAATAGACTATTTGTAAAATCTATTTTGTACACATAACTGTAATCTCCCTCTTTTATTATCTTTACAATCTTACTATTTGTTACAGCAAGCAATTTTGATAATCTAAGAGGGTTAATGGCGACTTGTGTTTTTAAATCAATATTCCAAATATAAAAATTCGCTTTTGTATCGGCGTTTTTTGTAAAGTAGTAGAAGTACCCCATAGATTTTAGGCTATCTTTTAAAATAAACATAGCTTTTTTATAGTTTCCTAAAATCTCAAATCTTATATTTAGATGACTCTCTTGGGGTAATTGTAAATCCAAAAGGTTATTCTCTTCTAGTTTTTGTGATACTAAAGTATAGTTTAGCCTATTTCCTCTATAAAATCTCTCTTCGTTTGAAAAAACAAAATTAATAAGGTTTTGATGTGTTTGAAACTTCTCTTCCCCAAGCATATTTTTAACTTGCGTTTTCAAATCAGCATTTAAATTAAGTACTAAAAATAGTGAAGCTAAAACTACTTTTTTTATCATGATACCTTACTTTTTTAGATTGTATATTAAAATTCCAGCTGCCACTGATACATTTAATGAGTCAAACTCATGTTCCATACCAATAGAAACTTTCAGATCAAGTTTACTTGCTACTTTTTTAGAAATTCCCTCACCTTCACTTCCTAAAAAAAGTGCAACTTTATCATCACTTGTGATTTTTCCATATTTTTTTAAATCAACTCCATCCATTGTAGCACCTATTAAGGCAAAGCCACACTGATGCAATTCATTTGCCAAATCAGCACTTTTTGGATAGATAGTAAAAGGCATATCAAGCATCGCACCTGCACTAGTTCTTACTATACCTTGGTTGTTTAGTGTTTTTACATTTGAAGCTACAACTGCTTCAATACCAAGTGAATATGCAGTTCTAATAATAGCACCAATATTCCCAACATCTGTTAGTCCATCTAAAACAAGTATGAAGTTACAATCTTTTATATCTTTTATATCTGTATATTCATACTCTTTAAGTTTTAAAAAGAAGCCTTGGTGGTTACCACCTTTTGATAAGCTTTGAGCTTTTTTATTATCAAGACGTTCTATTTTTATACCTAGTTTTAGGAATTTTGAGAATAGTTTTTTATCTATCTCTTTTGAGAACATTACACTTTCTATAAGTTCTGGGTGTTTTTCAAGTACGTAAAGTACGATTTGTTTGCCGTAAATAATCATGGCTAGATTTTATCTAAATGTTGTTAATAAAACTCTTTAATATTATTTCATTAACTCTTGATATATCTCTTTTGTTTTTTTCCCTGTAAGTTTTGATAGAAGTTTAGCTTTTACTTTTGGAGCTAAATCTAGTGAATCAATATCATCATAAGTAATAGGTTCACCTTGAGTTTTAATTGGTTCTATTAATACAACCCATTCACCTTTTATTTGTTCATCTTTCAAAAGTTCATAGATATTTTTTGCACTATTTTTATACATCTTTTGATGAAGTTTAGAAATCTCTTTTACTAAAAATATTGTTCTATTTTCATCTAGTTTTGTAAGCTCCTCTAAAAGCTTTAATAATCTATGAGGTGATTCATATAAAATACCTAAATGCTCACTATTTAAAACACTATTTAGCATAGAACTTCTTTGAGAACCTTTGTGAGGTAAAAACCCATGGAAAGTAAAAGTTGTATTTGAAAACCCACTCATAGCATAAGCTGTAAGAACTGCATTTGCTCCTGGTATTACATCATATTTGATATTGTTTTCTAAACAGTATTGAACCAAGCTAGCACCAGGATCTGAAACACAGGGCATCCCTGCATCGCTTACATAAACTATATTTTTAGTAAAAGTATTTTCATCAAAAGATTTTAGTACATTTGTTTCATTGTGTGAATGAAAAGATTTGAACTCTTTATTTTCAAAAGTTATGTGGTGTTTTGTCTCTAAAAGATTTAGAAGTTTTTTTGTGACTCTTGTATCTTCACATAAGATAAGATCAGCATCCAATAAAGCGGAAATAGACCTTGAAGAGATGTCTTCAAGGTTGCCTATTGGTGTTGGAACTAATGTTAGCACAGAGTAGTTGTACTATTTGTTTAATTTATATTTAGCTTTGAACTTCTCAACTCTACCAGCAGCATCAACAATTTTTTGCTCTCCAGTAAAGAATGGGTGACAAGCTGAACAAATATCAATTCTCATAGTCTCAACATTTGACTTTGTTTCAAAAGTATTTCCACAAGCACAACTTACTGTACAAGCTTTGTAATCTGGGTGGATATCTTTTTTCACGATAACTTCCTTATTTTGATTAATGTAAAATAAAAGATCAAGTCTTTTGTTGTCCTTTATTAAACTCTTTGTAAGGCGGGATTATATCTAAAACACCTTAAGTATTTCTGAATTTAAGTTTTCTATAATATTAGAGACCTGCATTTGATTAAATTGCCCTTTGTTAAAAGTGTTTTGTCTCTTTGCTAGTTTTGCTGTGTTTAATGATATTTTCTCTTCTAATTGCTCTTTTGTAAGTTTCCCATCTAGATATTGTAAACTTTCAACTATTCCTATAGAACTCATACAGTTAGGTTCTCTTGTATATTTACTTTCTAAATAGATTACTTCATCTATTAATCCCTCTTTAATCATTTGCTTAGTTCTAAGTGAAATTCTTTTTCTTAAATCATCCCTATCCCATAAAATTTCAAAAAGTTTTAAATCTTTTGCTATAGGTACTTTTGGATTTTCTTCAAAGTATTGTGTTGGAGGTTTGTTTGTTTGTTTATATATACTGTAGGCTTTTTCTATTCTATATCTATCATTTCTAGCGATATTTTCCATATACTTTTTATCAACACTATATAGAAGTTCATAAGCATCTTCTACAGCTATATCAAGCTTTATATCTTTTGTTAAACCTGTAGAAATACCATCAATAAGTGCTTTTAGATAAAAGCTTGTACCACCTACTATTATTAGATTTTTGTCATTTTTCTTTGCATAGTTTTTTGCTTTTTTATAAAGCTCTATAAACTGCATCACATCAAAGGTTTCATTTGGATAAACTTCATCTATACCAAAATGCACTATCTCACCTCTTTCACTAAAAGTTGGTTTTGCAGAGGCTATATCAATCTCTTTGTAAACACTCAATGAGTCTAAAGATAAAATTATAGAGTTGGTTTTCTTTGCTATATCAATAGATAGTGCAGTTTTACCTGAGGCTGTTGAACCTATAATAGCTACTTCTGTCATAGTTAATTAACTCTTTTATTCTTACAGTTTTCAAGTTTTATTGATAGTTGGTTTATCTCTTTTTCTTTTTCTATTAGCTTATCTAAAAGGCTAGAAACATCATCTTTACTTGATGTTAGTACATCGTTTTGAGATTTTGTACTACAAGCTGTGAAAAAAATAGGTAATAGTGTAATTGATATTATAATTAGTAACTTTCTCATATTCTCTCTTTCTCTTTTATAAATTTTAGCAAAAGTTTATTAATCTAATATTTTACTTATTTAGATAAAATAATTTTTATGGAAAAAATAATAAAAAAAATTAATGACTTTAATGAACTTGTAGCATTCAAACACTCAATCTTTTCACTGCCATTTATTTTTATAGCTATGGTTGTCTCTGCTCAGGGTTGGTTTGGGTTTAAGCTACTGCTTTTAGGTATTTTAGCAGCACTTACTGCTAGAAACTTCGCTATGGGATTTAACAGATACCTTGATAGAGATATTGATGCTTTGAATCCAAGAACACAAAATAGACCAAATGTAGATGGAAGAGTATCTGCTAAATCAATGATGATTTTTAACCTAGCAAATGCTTTTGGGTTTATTGCTGTTGCATATTTTGTAAATGATTTGGCATTTTACTTATCTGTTCCTATTTTGGTAGTTATAGGTTCTTACTCTTATTTTAAAAGATTCTCTTTTTTAGCACATATAATTCTTGGAGTATCTTTAGGATTAGCACCAATTGCAGGTGTGGTTGCTGTACAAGAATCGATTCCTTTATGGACTATTTTATTAAGTATTGGTGTTATGTTTTGGGTTGCTGGGTTTGATTTGCTTTATTCACTTCAGGATATGGAAGTTGATAAAAAGCTTGATTTACACTCAATACCATCAAGGTTTGGTGCAAAGAAGACTATGTATATATCAAGAACATTTCATAGTATGACAGTACTTTTTTGGCTTCTGTTTGTGATAGTATCTCAAAGTTCATTTTTTGCCTATCTTGCTGTTGTTGTAAGTGCTATAATGCTTACTTATGAGCATTATTTGGTAAATAAAGACTTTAAGAAGATAGATAGAGCATTTTTCACTGTAAATGGTTACTTGGGAATTGTATTTTTTATTTTAATAGTGTTAGATAATATTTTCTTCTAATTTGTTATAAAAAGTGTTATAGTTATTGCAAAAGTTATTTTTATTTACTATAATAATTAAAATAGTCTAAGGAAGCAAAGATTATGAGTAATAAACTCAGGGAAGTTACATATAAAACAGTAAAAGATTTAAAAAACAATGACATTATTCTACCAGGTGAA
>JASMTK010000021.1:0-21553 GCA_041694355.1 Arcobacteraceae bacterium
CTGGAGCTAGATTTCCAACATCGATGGCAGTTGTAGAGCTTGATAAAAAACTTTCAATGGCAGGAGTTACTACTATGTATCATGCTGTTGGTTTTAATGATGAAGAGTTAAGTAAAGGGAGAGGCACAGAACAATCAAGAGAATTAATAGAGGAGATTTATGAAGCAAATAAATCACATCTTGGAGTTGATAACCTTGTACACGCTAGATTTGAAATCACTAGTGAAAGTTCTCTTGAAACTATTAAAAAGCTTATCTCTACAAAAAAAGTAGATATGTTATCTATTATGGACCATAGTCCAGGACAAGGTCAGTTTAAAACACTTGAAGCATGGAAAAAATATCATCTTAGTGCATATACAATAGATGAAGAAGATGTTGAAGAGTATATAGAAAAGAAGCTTTCAAAAGATAAAGTTGGTATTGTAGAAGATTTAGTTGCTTTTGGCATAGAACATAATATCCCAGTGCTAAGTCATGATGATGATTGTGAAGATAAACTCAATACTCTCAAAGCTTTAGGGGTAACATTTTCAGAATTTCCATTGAGTATTAAAGTTGCTCAAAAAGCAAAAAGTATGGGTATTAGTACAGGTATGGGTGCACCAAATGTAGTAAGAGGGGGGAGCCAAAGTGGTAATATAGCAGCAAAGGAACTTATTGCTCAAGGTGTTTGTGATTATCTATGTAGTGATTATCATCCTGCATCACTCTTAATGAGTCCTTATAGATTAAAAGAGGATGTTAACTTACCTTTGGAAAAAGGTTTTGCGATGATTAGTTCAACACCTGCAAAACTAGCAAATCTAAAAGATAGGGGAGAAATTAAAGAGGGGAAACTAGCAGACATAGTTGTCATAGATGAGTCAAATTTTCCTAAGGTGGTACTAACATTTAAAGATGGTGAAGTGGTATACAATGGGATTAGAGGATTTAAAATATAATGTATAAAATAGATTTAATGAATGCAAATAATAAAAAAA
Source organism: Arcobacteraceae bacterium (assembly GCA_041694355.1). Taxonomy (GTDB): domain Bacteria; phylum Campylobacterota; class Campylobacteria; order Campylobacterales; family Arcobacteraceae; genus Arcobacter_B. Next base: position 984 of record JASMTK010000021.1, read on the forward strand.
TTTTAACTAAAGAACCAAATATTGATCTCTCTAGCATAATAAAAGATTGTTCTTTTGGTGAGTTTGTTGAGATTGGGGCTAATAATAATATTCAAGAGAGTATTGTTGATGATTATAGTTACACAAGTGAAAACTGCCAAATCATATACTCAAATATTAAAAAATTTGTAAATATAGCTTCGTATGTTCGGGTAAACCCTGGACAACATCCAACACAAAATGTGACTCAACACCATATGCAATATAGAAAAGAGATGTTTGGTTTTGGAAAAGATGATTTAGACTTTTTTGATTGGAGACGAGAAAAAAAAGTTGAGATAGGTCATGATGCCTGGATAGGACATAATGTCACTATTATGGGTGGGGTAAAAATTGGTATAGGTGCAGTTATTGGAAGTGGTGCAATTGTAACAAAAGATATTCCAGATTTTGCTATAGCAGTTGGAAATCCAGCACGAGTAATAAAATATAGGTTTGATGAGAAAACAATAGAAGCATTAAAAAATATTGCATGGTGGGATTGGGATTATGAACAAATCAAACTAGCAATTGATGATTTTAAAGATATAGAATTTTTTATAGAAAAGTATAGTAAGTAGGGATTATGAAAAAGATTATCTTAATAGTAGGTGCAAGTGGTGTGGGGAAAGATTCACTTCTAAAAAGTCTAAAAGGTAAGATAAATATTAACTTTGTAAAAAGGTATATCACAAGAGAACCTGATCAAAATGAAAACAACTACTATATTGATGATGAAGCATTTCATAGATTAAAAAAAGATGATTTTTTCATCTCAACTTGGGAAGCCCATACTAATAAATATGCTATTGCTAAAAATCAAATAGTAGATGGATTAAATCTTATCTCTGTTTCACGAGGAGCTATAATAGATTTTGAAAATTATTTTGATAATGTGATAACTATAGAGATAACACTTTCAAAAGATATCTTATATAAAAGATTAAAAAATAGAGGAAGAGAGACTGAGGAACAGATACAAAAAAGACTAGAACGAAGTTATAGTAAAATAGAAGCAAAACAGATAATACAATTTGATAACTCAAAATCTATTAAAGAATCTTCAATAGATTTTTTAGAATTACTTCAAAGAATAGACAATGAAAAATAAATTCAAAATTGCAACCTATAATATATGGAAAGATTGTGGTAAATTTCCACAACGAATTCACCAAATGCCAGAGTTTCTAAAAAAACTTGACTGTATCTGTTTACAAGAAGATTTTGAAAGTGATGCGTTTTGTAGCAGTGATACAATTAATGAAGTTTTACAATTAGAGAAAACAACTTTATCAATTCGAAAGAAAAAAAGAAACGGAATAGTAAGTAGTTCAAACCTTACAATACTTTCAAAAGTCAAACCAAATAATATTCAACAACTAATTTTTGATGAAAATAAAGAAGATGAAAGAGGTACTCTTATAGTTGAGATTACTTATCATGAAAAGAAAATTCTTATAGTTAACACACATCTTACAAATATTGATCAGAAAAAAAGAATAGAGCATATTTATCAAATTAAAAATACTTTAGATAAAAAAACAGCAGATTTAATTATTTTATGCGGAGATATGAATTCAGTTCCAAACTCTAAAGAGGTTCAATGTATTAAAAGACATGGTTTTATTGATTATAATAATAACCCAACATATGAGAAGGGGCTAACTTTAGATTATATTCTTTCAAAGTCAAATTTTCCAATACAGGTCAAAAGTAAAATTATTATTCAAAACTTAAGTGATCATCATTGTTTACAAAATAAATTTGTATGGTAATGAACATATTTCAAGATACTTATATATACAAGTAGTAATTAAATTGTAATCATATTCACTTAATAATTCGTGAAACCAAAAAATAGGAGAAAAAGATGTTTAAAAAGTTAGTAGTATTGTCATTTTTAATGATAGGGATGTTGGCTCAAGCACAAACTTACAAATTTGCAGTTACAGATTTAGAGGGTATGGAAGAGTTACAAAGAGAATTTGGAGCATTTAAAAAAGTTCTTGAAGATAAAACAGGAGATACTTTTGAGTTTTTCGCAGTACCTAATAGAACTGCAGCCGTTGAAGCTATGAAATCAAAAAAAATAGACTTTGTTCTTACTGGACTGCAGAGTATGTTGTGTTTAAAAAGATGGCAAATGTAAAACAAGTTGCAGGTTTTGGAAGACCAGATTACTTTGCTACAATTATAGTTATGGCTGATTCTGGAATTAGTTCAATTAAAGAATTAAAAGGGAAAAAAGTAGCTTTCGGTTCCATTGGTTCAACATCGAAACATTTAGCACCAATGCAAGTTATAGCTGATTATGGTTTAGATCCAATAAAGGACATAAAAGCGATACATACAAATTATAAAATTCAGTGGAAAGCTCTAAAGAGAGGAGATATAAGTGCTATTGCTCTTACAAATGACAAATTTTTGAAATTTAGAGCAGCAGAAACAGAATTAGAACCTGCTACATTTAGAGCTATAGGTAGAAGTATGGATTTACCTAATGATGTGTTACTAGCAGGTGGGCATATTAGTGATAGTGTTGTTCATAAACTTAAAAATGTTTTTATGAACAATCAAAAAGAGTTAGCAAAAGCTATGCTAGCTGGTGAAGATAATCAGAAATTTAAAGGGATGAAATTTTTAGCAAATGTAAAAGATAGTGATTATAACTATGTAAGATCTATGTATAAAACAATTGGTTATCCAGAATTTTCAAACTTTGTAGGGGAATAACATTAAAAAGTTAATAGATATACCAAGAGAGCACCTCTTGGTTGAAAAATTAAATAAATCATATGCTGGAACTAAAGTTTTAAATGATATTTCATTTTCAATAGAGGAGAGTTCTATTACATCCATAATAGGGTCAAATGGTTCTGGAAAATCTACACTATTGAGATCTCTTTTAAGACTTATAGAACCTGATAGTGGCAATATTCATTTTTTAGGTGATGATATAACAAAAATAAAAAAGAAAAAGCTTCGAAAAGTTAGAGCACAAGTTGGTTTTGTATTTCAAAAACACAATTTAGTTCCAAAACTATCTGTACTTTCAAATGTGATTCATGGAAGCTTAGCTAACAAAAAAGGTCCGAGATATTGGTTTGAATCGCTTTCTCCCAAAAAGTGTAGAGAAGAAGCTATGGAATGTTTAAAGGCTGTTGGTTTAGAAGATTTTGCAAAAAGAAAATCAACCAAAATTTCAGGTGGTCAATCTCAACGAGTTGCTATTGCAAGAGCTTTAATGCAAAAACCACAGCTAATTTTAGCAGATGAGCCAGTAGCGAGTTTAGATCCAAAAAATGGAGAGAAGATTATGAAACTTTTTTATAACTTAGCTAAAGAGAAAAATATCACACTTATCTTCGTCTCCCATAATGTGGATCATGCCTTAAAATATTCGGATAGAATTATTGGACTGAATGGTGGTAAGATATATATTGATAAAAATAGTAAAGAATGTACAAAAAAAGAGATAGGAGATATTTATGAATAATGCTCCACATAGATTTGAAAAACCCTCAATATTATCATTTATATTATTTACACTATTTATAGCATTTTTGGCTATTTCTTTTGAAGGAGCGGAAATCTCTTTATCAAACTTACTTAACGGTATTCCTGAGATGGGAAGACTTATTGAGGAGATGACACCACCAAGTTTAGATAGACTTGATAGTATATCTTTAAGTTTACTTGAAACATTTCAAATGGCATTTATTGGTACGGTCGTGGGAGTACTTTTAAGTATCCCTTTAGCCATATTAGCATCAAAGGGTCTTTCTCCACATCCAGTATTGTATCATATAAGTAGATCCTTAGTGTCATTCTTTAGGTCTGTTCCTGATTTAGTATGGGCAATATTTTTTGTTGCTTCTGTAGGATTAGGACCTTTTGCTGTTTTTTTAACTATTGTAGTTGATACTATAGGTTTTTGTGCTCGTTTTTTTGCAGAAGCTATGGAGGAGAGTGAAAAAGGCTCACAAGAAGCACTAGAGGCAATTGGTGCTGGAAAGCTTGATATTATATTTTCATCAGTTATACCTCATTCAATACCATCATTTGTAAATACTTCACTCTTTGCTTTAGAAAAAGCTACGAGGTCATCTGTAGTCCTAGGACTTGTGGGGGCTGGAGGAATTGGAATTGAGTTAAAAGTCTCTATGGATATGTTTAGATACGATCAAGCAGCGACTATAATAATAGCAATATTTTTGCTTGTTATAATTGTTGAACAGATAAGTTCAAGAGTAAGAAAAAAATATATAGGAAGTGAATAATGATAAAGTATATAAACTGCAATATTTTAACAGAAAATGGATGGATAGAAAATTCATCTTTTTGTACTAAAAATGGAAAGTTTTTAAATATTGATAAAGATATTGAATGTGATAATGTGATTGATTTTAAAGGGCACTATGTTTTACCTGGTATTATAGATATACATGGGGATTCATTTGAACGATGTATGGCACCAAGACCAGGAGTTCATTTACCTCTTAAAAGTGCAATTTATGAAAATGATAATTATCTTTTATCTGCAGGAATAACAACTTTTTTTTATTCAATAACAGATTCTTTTGAAGGTGGATTACGAAGTCGTCAAAATGCTAAAGAGATGATTGAATTTATTACATCAAATGAATTAAAATGTAGAAGTTTAATTCATATTAGACATGAAGTTGCAAATACAAAAAATTTTGAAGAACTTTTACAATGGATAAAAGATGGAAAAATTGAGCTTCTATCTATTAATGATCATCTCCCTAGACTTGAAGATGCTAAAAAACTTCAACGATATAAAAATGGTATAAAACGAAGAATGGTTATGAGTGAAGAAGAGATTGAAAACTTTATTGATTCTTTGCAAGATGAAAGAATAGTTGGAGAAAAGCAAATTGAACAATTGATTTCATATGCTAAAAAATACAATATTCCACTTGCGAGTCATGATGATGATAGTGAAGAAAAAGTAAATACGAGTATACAAAGAGGTGTAAAAATAGCAGAATTTCCAATGGATAAAGAGTGTGCAAAACTTCATAAGAAATCTGATATATTTACACTTTTTGGAGCACCAAACTTAATACGAGGTGGTTCACATGTTGGAGCACTAGGGGCTTTTGATGCAGCTAAAGTTGGACTATTAGATATTTTATGTTCTGATTACCATTATCCATCTTTATTTTTATCACCTTTTAAAATAGAATCTTTAGAATTAGAAAACCTTGAACAGGCTTGGAAAAGAATATCTCTTTTCCCAGCTAAAGCAGTTGGAATGGATAATAAAATTGGTTCTATTAAAGATGAGAAAGAAGCAGATTTTTTAGTATTAGATTCATTACAAGGTGAATTAAATAGTATTAAAAAAGTTTATATACAAGGGGAAGAGAGATTAAAACTTTAGATAAGCTATTTATAAATGGTACTGCAAAATCTGTATTTGGTCTTGGAGTAACTGCTACTATTGGATATGGTACCCTTTTTTACTCTTTTACTATTATGTCAGTGGCACTTGAAAACCATTTTGGTTGGAGTAAAAGTTTTTTATTTGGGGTATTCTCTTTTGGACTTTTGCTTGGAGGACTTACAACTCCATATATTGGAAAAAAGCTTGATCAATACGGTGCAAGGACAATAATGAGCATAGGCTCACTACTAGCATTTTTAGGACTTATTTTTTTATCCCAAGTTGAGACTAAACTTGAGTTTATCTTAACGATTATTTTTATAGAGATTGTTTCCACTTTTGTGTTATATGAAGCTGCATTTGTAGCATTTTCTCAAATTGCAAAACAAAAAGCTCGTCTTCCAATGACTCAGATCACTTTAATAGCAGGATTTGCTTCAACAATATTTTGGCCACTTATTAGTTTTTTACTTGATTTTTATACTTGGCAGGAGGTCTATATTATACTCTCTTTATTTCATCTTTTTATTGCATTTCCACTTCATCTATTTACATTGCCAAATAGAGAATTATCTAATAAACAAATTCAACATGAAGATAACTCTTTGTATAGTAGGTTTGAGGGGAAGAAAAATACAAAAAAAAGTATGATTTTAATAGGTGTTGCTTTGTGTTTAATTGCTATACCAATTGCTTCTATTCAGACACATCTTATTGGGCTTCTTGATACTTTTGGAATTGAAGCTGTAGTTGCTGTGTCTTTAGGAGCTCTTATTGGACCAGCTCAAGTGGGTGCAAGAATTTTTGAGATGACTTTTGCAAAAAAAATCACCCCTATTGCATCATCTATTATCTCAACAGGATTGTTACTTTTAAGTACAATTACACTTCTTTTTTGTGGCTATAGTATCACTATAGCTACCCTATTTGTGATCCTTTTTGGAGCAGGACAAGGGCTAAATTATATAGCAAGAGGAAGTTTACCTCTTTATATCCTAGGGAGTGATAATTTTGGAAAAAATAGTGGATATTTAAATCTTTATATTAAAGTTGTCACAGCGATGGCACCTTTTGCTTTTGCACTGAGTTTGGAATACTTAGGAAATATAACTTCAGTAATAATTTTACTTTTATTATCTATTATCTCAATAATAGCTTTATATTTTATACCAAAGGAAAACAATGTTTAATATGGAATTTTTAGGTACAGCAAATGCAAGTGGGATACCTGTATACAACTGCCAGTGTGAGATTTGTAAAGAATATAGGCAAAAAGGAACATTTAATAATAGTACCAGTGCATATATAAAGTGTTCTAATAATGAAGTGATTTTACTTGATGCTGGGGATGATGATTTGTCTCAAAAATTTGATGGTAACAAAATAAAAGCAGTACTTCTTACCCATTTTCATGCAGATCATGCCTTGGGACTTTTAAAACTTCGATACGGAAAAGATAAAATAGTCTGTTATCATCCAAAAGATGAACAAGGCTTTGCAGATTTATTTAGACATAAGTTAGCTATTGAATATAGAGAAAATAGGCCATTTCAAGGTATTGTTATAAATGATTTAATATTTACACCAATACCTTTAATTCATTCAAAAAACACCACAGGGTATCTTGTTGAATCACAAGAAAAGACAATAGCGTATTTAACAGATTGTGCAGGGATAGAAAAACACTCCATGGAATTTTTACTTTCAAAAAATATTGATGAGTGTTATATTGATGCCTGTCATGCTCCACATTATCCAGATAAAAATCATTTAAATTACGAAGAAGCTACTAAATTATTAGATAAAATTAGTGCAAAAAAATCTTTTTTAATCCATGGATCCCATGAAACATTAGAGTATATAAAAAAAAATAATGTCACACTTAAGTATCATTATCTATTGTAACTTAATAGAAATTTTGTAAAGTTATAATTAAAAAATTAATAAAATGAGAGATAATGGCAAATATATTTGAGATATTTTATCGATTTTTAATCCTTGGCTTAATTAGCTTTGGTGGACCTATGGCACATTTAGGATATTTTAGAAATATCTTTGTTGAAAAACTACAATGGCTTGATGAAGAAGCTTATGCTAAGCTCATAGCTTTAAGTCAGTTTCTCCCTGGACCTAGTTCTTCTCAAGTTGGATTTTCAATTGGACTTAAAAGAGGTGGGTTAATAGGTGGAATTATCGCTTTTATTGCATTTACTTTCCCCTCTTTTTTTATCCTTTATCTTCTAGCAAGTTTTAATGTATCTGAAAATGACAATAATTTTATCACTGGAGTAATAACAGGGCTAAAATTATTTGCAGTTGTTATAGTTGCAGATGCAGCATTGGGTATGTTTAAGAGTTTTTGTAAAAGTACAATATCAAAAGCTATATTTATATTTTCAACCATTGTATTAATACTTTTTAGTAGTATATACATTCAATTTATTGTTCTTATTCTTTCCGCTATAATAGGAAGCTTGCTTCTTAAAAATGAAACTACAACAACAGAAGAACTTAAGACAAAAAAAATAAAAATTATCCCTTTTGTACTATTTTTGCTCCCTCTTTTTATTATTCCAATTTTTGCATCTTCAAGTGATTCAGTAAAATTATTTAATGCGTTTTATGAAGCTGGAACTCTTGTGTTTGGAGGGGGACATGTTGTTCTCCCTTTACTTGAACAAAGTCTTGGAGATATGATTACAAATGATACCTTTTTATTAGGATATTCACTAGCTCAGGCAGTTCCTGGTCCAATGTTTACAATCGCTTCGTATCTTGGAGCTTCAATATTTACACATAATCCACTCTTAGGTGCTTTTATAGCAACTATCGCTATATTTTTACCAGGTTTTTTACTTATTCTTACTTTTAGAGAAAGTTTTGAAATTTATACAAAGAAAAGAAGAATTTTAAATGCAATAGCAGGAGTAAATGCAGCTGTTGTTGGATTTTTAGCAGCAGTATTTTTTAATACCGTTTTCCCTAGTGCTGTAAATTCTATTTTTGATTTAATTATTGTAGCTATAGGACTATATTTATTCCAAAAATTTAAAATATCTGTTCTTTATATGATTGTTATATTTATTGGTATTGGATTGATTATAGCTTAAGAGTTTTAGAGTTAAAAAGAATATTCAAAAGTAAAAAAAGTTTTGTAAATCTATTTAGATTATCTATTGTAACTTAATAGAAATTTTATTATGTTATTAGATATGAATAAAAACAGTAAAAAATACATTCGAAATGAAATTAATTATAACTGAACTAAACAGTCTATAAAATTTATATTATCAACCTGGAATGTCTCCTATAAACTAGACACTTTTTAATACAAAAATACTAAATTTTGGAACAAAATTAGAAAATCTCATTTATTGGCTTTATAACCTTTATTTAGAGATATAATTTGTTCCAAAAAGTGTTCAAGAAGTAGAATTGATAGATTCTCTCAAACCCTAAGGAATTGTTGAACATTTTTTTTCGTTTCTAACAAGTTTTCTTTTTTTGAAATTAAACCACTAATACATTCACTAACTTTGCAAATGATGGTCTAACAAAATGTACTTGGTGATACAGATGTTTCATTTTATTAAAATAATCAGATGTTTGATTGATACATAAATTAATTACAATTTTGATAAAATTAATTATTAATTCATTTATTAAATCAATTTTATATGAAATAATTGAATAAAGAAAGGACTATTATACCTATGCTATTATTAATTCATTTATTAAATCTATTGAGAGTTATGCAAATACCTGATTACAAATTTAAGCAAGGTGCAAAACTGCCAAACCTTAATGTAGAGAAGTTTTATAAAGATAATACTACGCAATATTTAGATGAGTATGTAAAGGATGAGATTATAGATTTAAGAGCAGGACACTATGAAAAGTTTTATAAATCCACAAAAGCTAGTGTTTTAACATTTAAATTTATAAAAAATGGAAAAGTTGTAAGTCACTGGGCGAAGCATTATAGAGGTGAAGTTCTAAAGCAAATGGCACAGAAAAATATTATTTCAATAGCTGATTTTATGAATACAACAATCAATGGATTAAAGCTGATTGAAATACAAGAGAAAAAAAATATTAAACAATTAATATTAGAAATAGAAGAATAATATCCAAATATAAAAATTATTTTTGAATAATAAAATCTGAAATAAACTACAAAATGATACTTTTATGTTACTTTTCTATGTTATTATATCTATTATATAGGGGTGGTAATATGGAGAGAACAGATTTTTTTAAACTTCTGACGATAATATATGTGGAGGATGATAGAGTTGTAAGAGAACAAACAACTCACTCCATAGAAAAATTATTTAAAAAGTTATATATTGCAAAAAATGGTGAAGAAGCCTTAGAAATTTATAATGACCTAATAAGTAAAAATCAAAGAATAGATGCGATTATTAGTGATATAAATATGCCAAAATTAGATGGTATTGGACTACTTAAGCAAATTAGGGAAAATAGTGAAGATTTACCTTTTATTTTTACTACTGCTTATACAGAAGAGAAGTATTTACTTGATGCAATAATGTATAATGCAACTGCTTATATTTTAAAGCCAATTGATATTAGAATATTACTAGATAAAGTTTACAAAGTCTGCCACTCTTATCATCAGCAAGATACTATTATAAAACAGAAAAAAGAGTTAGAAAAGTATTTAAATGCAATTGATAATGTGGCAATAGTATCTAAAACTGATACAAAAGGAAGAATTACTTTTGCAAATGATATCTTTTGTGAAATTGCTCAATATTCAAGAGAAGAGATATATGGTAAACCACACAATATAGTACGACATCCAGATATGCCAAAGGCTGCATTTAAAGACTTATGGGAAACTATCAAAAAAGGTGATACCTGGCAAGGTAAGGTTAAAAACAGAGCTAAAGATGGAAGTGCTTATTATGTAAATGCAACTATTATTCCTATATTTGATGATATAGGAGATGAAGTAATAGAGTATGTTGGAATAAGATTTCTAACAACAAATGATGAGTTGGAAAAACGAGAGTTTAAGAAAAAGGTTTTACAAAATATTCAAGAGACAAAAAAACAGCATTTAAACAGTCAAAAAAAGATTAAACTTTTAGAAGAGCAACTTACAAACTATACTAATTTAGATTTGAACTCATTAAATAAGGAGATTTTAGAGTTAAGACAGAAAAGTGAGTCACAAAATCAACAAATCAACTACTATGAAGAGGAGTTAAAAACTCTAAAAGAGAAAAATACAAATATTACTAATATTGCAAACAATAAGGTAAAAACCGCTTCAAGAGCAGCTGTGAATCTAAAAATAGAAAATGATAAATTATTAGGTGAGAAGAAAAACCTACAACAAGAGTTAAAACTTAAAAAAGAGGCTATATTAGATTTAGAGAAAAGAATCACAGAAAAAAATAAGCATATAGAAGATTTAAAGGATGTTATTAACTTTAAAGAGAAAGAATTAGAAGGAAAGCTTTAATGTAACGTAAAATATAACATTATTTATAATCAATTAATGTTTATATTAGTATACTACTATATTATGTAGTAGGAGTTTATTATGATTATAAGAGTACTGTTATTAGGACTGTTGATGTTTATTTCATCTAATGCAGATGAAATTAGTAAGTTAGATAAGATAAAGCAAAATAACCAAATAGAAGTATGTATTTGGCCTGAGTATTATGGAATTTCATATTTAGATCAAAGAACACAAAAGTTAGTTGGTATTGATAGTGATTTAGCAAAAGAGCTTGCTAAAGATTTAAATGTGAAGTTAAAGTTTATTCCCAGTTCATTTGCAACTTTAGTAAAAGATGTAAACTCAAATAAATGTGATATTGCAATGTTTGCTATTGGAAACACTGAAGAGAGAAGAGCTAAACTTAGATTTACTACTCCACACTTATCAAGTGATATTTATGCAATTACGACTAAGTCAAATAAAAAAATTAATAGTTGGGAAGATATAGATAAAAAGGGTATAGTTGTTGCTGTTGCTAAGGGTACTTATCACGAACCAGTAATGAAAAAGAAACTAAAAAATGCTCAATTATTAGTAGTAAACAGTTTTAAAGCAAGAGAGCAAGAGGTAAAAGCTTCAAGGGCTGATGTATTTATGACTGATTATCCTTTTGGAAAGAGAATGATTGCCAAAACAAACTGGGCTAAACTTATTATCCCATCAAAAACATATCATAAAACACCATATGCTTGGGTTATGAATTATGGAGATGATAAGTTTTATAATAGAGTAGAGAAGTTTATTTCTGATATAAAAAAAGATGGAAGACTTTTAGAACTTGCTAAAAAAAATGGTTTAGAACCAATTGCTAAGTTAAAATAGTCGTATAAAAAAGCAGTTTTGTATGAGTAGTTACAGTAAATTAGTCAAAACTATACTTTTATCTTTGATAGTAGTAGCAGGTGTTATTACTATCATTATTTCATCTTTATCAATTTTAAAAGATGAAGCTATAAAATCTCATACACAAATTGCTAAGCTTCACGCAAACACCTTATCAAATCAAATAACACAAACATTCAATAATATAAATCTTTTAACCTCAAATTTAATCTCAGTTTTAAATGAAAAAAAAGATTTTGAGAATATTCAAAAAAGATTTGATGAAATACTTTTTAATAATCCATATATTAGATCTATAAATATCTTAGATAAAAATAGTGAAGTTATTCATAGTTCTAATAAGTTAAATTTAGGATTGACATTTGCTACAAATGATTTTTATCCAAAGCCACTATTTAATAAATCAATTTTGAGATTTGGAATCCCTTGGATAGGAAGGGATTTAATAGATGGTTCAAATGTGACACATGTAGATAAGGTAAAAAGAGATGATTTATCCTTTATCCCTGTTATCAAATATTTTGAAACCTCTTCTAGTGGTTATCATATTTTAATTAATCTAAACAGTGAATATTTTATTAATAGATTCATTACTGATTTAAGAAAATCTTTTGCATATATTGATCTGTATAGATTAGATGGTTTTTTACTTTTTTCGTCAGATTCAAGATATAAACCTGGAACCACAATATTCAAAAGCAAGCTTTACGAAAAAGCAAAAGATGGTTACCAATCATGGGGAATTGAAATGCATCATGAGAAAGATTTTATTACCTCATATAATCTAGCTGAAATTTTTCCTTTGAATATTGCAGTTAGAATAGACCTAGATAGAAGTTTACGAGATTGGGAGAAAAAGACCTCTAGTATCTCTTTACTTGTAATTTCTTTAGTATTATTCTCTTCAGTGTTAGTATTGGCACTTTTACTTAGGTATCACTTTGAGAAAGAGAGAGAACTAAAGCTACACAGAAAACAGTTAAAACAACAAAAAAAGTTTCAAGTTTTATTTGAACAAAGTATATTTTTAGCTGCTGTTATGGATAAATTTGGAAATGTAAATCAAGTAAATGAAAAAGGCTTGATGTATTTAGAAGAGAATATTGATGAAGTTTTAGAGATGAAGTTTTGGAACTTTTCATGTTGGTTTGAAAAGGAAAGAGAACTTCTAAAAAATAAGATTTTAAATTTTGAATATAACGATTTGATGAATCAAGAGATAAAATTAAAGAATAAAGAGGGAGAGTTAAGAACTATTGAGTTTTCTCTTTTCCCTTTAGAAATTGATGAAGAGGTGGAACTTTTTGCTTTAGGTTTAGATATAACAGATAGAAAAAGAAGAGAGCAGCAACTGCAGCAAGCTTATACTGTATTTCAAAATACCCATGATGGAATTATGATTACTGATAAAGATACAAAAATCATAAATATCAATAAAGCATTTCAAGAGGCAACATTATATAGTTTAGAAGAGGTAAAAGGAAAAAGTCCAAGTATCTTACAATCAGGAATGTATGATAAAAAGTTCTATGAAAAGATGTGGGAAAGACTTGTGAAAAAAGGCTTTTGGGAAGGTGAACTTATAAACAAAAAGAAAAATGGTGATTTCTATAATGAATATATTACAATTAGTGCAGTTTATGATGAAAATAAAAAAGTTAAAAACTACATAGGTATTTTTTCTGATACAACTGCACAAAAGATTCAAGAAGAAAAATTAAAAGATCAAGAAAGATTATTGCAGCAGCAATCAAAAATGGCAGCAATGGGTGAGATGATAGAGAACATAGCCCACCAGTGGAGACAACCATTATCTGTTATATCCACAATCTCCACGGGAATTATCTTTAAAAAAGAGATGAATATAAGTGATGAAGAGGATGAAATACATGAGTTAGAGAAAATAAATGAATCATCTCAATATCTCTCTGAAACAATTAATGACTTTAGAGACTTTCTAAATACAAATAAACCAAAATCAAAGTTCAATCTAAAGAATACTTTGGAAAAAAGTTTAAAACTTGTAAGTTCAAAGTTTAAGAATAGAAATATAAGAACAGTAATTGAGATAAAAGATATTTGGGTTTATGGGGTTGAAAATGAGTTAATACAAGTCTTTTTAAATATATTCAATAACTCTAGAGATGCATTAGAGAATCGAAGTTTAGAAGAAAAACTTATTTTAGTAGATACAGAAGAGACTAGTGATTTTATAACAATAAATATCAAAGATAATGCAAAAGGAATAGATAGTGATATAATACAGAGAGTTTTTGAACCATATTTTACCACAAAACACAAATCACAAGGTACGGGAATAGGTTTATATATGAGTCAAGAGATTATAGTAAAACATTTTAAAGGTACAATTAGATGTTATAACATTAAGTACGAATATGAATCTAAAGCTCAAAAGGGTGTAAACTTCGAGATTAAACTACCTGTTTATTAGTATTCTTAATCATTGTTAAAAATACAAAAGAGATTAAAGCAAAAATAGCACTATACACAAAAAGATACTCCCCATAAACCCAGCCAGCAATTAAAGCACCAAGAAATCCTCCTAAACCATAAGCAACTCCATACATAAACTGTTGGGCTAATTTCTTATCTTCGTATAAAGAGTACAGATATATAATCACAGCACTATGATAAAGTCCAAAAGAGAAAGCATGAATACTTTGACTAATAAATGTTAAAGTCAATGAATCAGGATATAGATATAAAAGTAACCATCTAAAAGAGGTTATAGCAACGCAAAATTTAATTATATTTAATAGATTGTTTTTTAAAAGTGGACCTTGAAAGTAAAGCATTAAAATTTCACATATAACTCCAAATGACCAAAGGTATGAGGTCATTTCCAAAGAAATACCATTGTCAGTTTCATATATTGTAAAAAAGTTATAAAAACCACCAAAACTCATCTGCATAAAAAATAAACTTGCCCAAAATGGCCAGTATTTTAAAAATGAAAACTTCTCAGTGCTATCACACGCTTTATGTTCCACATCTTTTCTCATTAAAGATAAAGCAAAAATTACAGTTAAGATATTTGTACACAGGTAATAAATCAAAGCAGTTTTAGGCTCAGCTAGAAATTTTCCCAAGATTAAAGAAATAGCCATAAAACCAATTGAGCCAAATAGTCTTGATTTTCCATATTTGTCTTTTCCTAAATTTTTTACTGCTGATACTTCTAAAAAAGGAAGTATTAAAGATAGACATACTCCTAATATTGCATTATTAATCATAAATAAATAGAAATTATCAATAGTAATAAAAAATAGAGATGAACATACAATAGATAAGAATAGGGCAGTTTTAAATACATCTTGATTTAAAGTAATATGCTTTAGAAACAAAAATGGTGTAGCAAATCTCATTAAAGGTGCAAGTGCAAAAATCACTCCAATTTCAAATGAACTATAACCTATATCATTTAAAACTTTTGGTAGAAAAATTACATAAACACCAACAGCTGCAAAATAAAAAAAGTAAAAAGAAGAGAGATTAAAAAATAGCATTAATCATCAATAACCATAGTTTGTGAAACTAGGTCTTGAAATGTTTTTTTCTCTTTGTGAAAATAGGGCATAAATAGTAAAAATAGACTTATTATAGATATAAGTGTTGCAAAAAATCTTATTATTGCTTGTACAAAACTTACTCTTTGTTTTTGAGTATTTACAAGTTTTACTTGATAGGCTTTCATTCCAGGAGTTTGAAACTTAACATACCAAAAAAAAGATATGATTAAACCACTAATACCAAGTATCAGTCCCCATCCAAGTAGTTTTTGTTGAGCAAACTCTTCACCACCACCTAAAACTAAGTATATGATTATATAAGTAATAGGTGTGGTGATTAAAAAAGAGTCTGTTAAAAAAGCTTTAAATCTAGCTGGTAGAGATGCACATGGATTGCTAATAGGTTTAGAACTATTATCTTCTATTCTATTATTAGTCTGTTTTTTTTGTTTAACATCTCTCCATCTACTCATATATTAGTTTCCTCTACTACCTGGTTTATATGCTACTGAACCCTCTTTACACATAGGGCAATCTTCAGGAGCATACATTTCAAAAGTAAAATCATCTAATGCAAATAAAGGCTTATCAAAAGGTAGTTTACAGTTATCTTTAGGTTCACTATCACTTCCAACTCTAGAACAGAATCCTCTGTTAGCTAAAGCAGCATAAGCTGTGATATTCCCACCTTTTGATTCAACTTGTTTTGCAGCCTCAAGTGCACTTCCACCAGTTGTAATAATATCTTCACAAATGATATAGTTTGCACCCTCTTGTACTTCAAAACCTCTTCTAATAGTCATTTCACCATCAACTCTTTCAGCAAAAATAAATCTTACATCAAGAGCAGTAGCAAGTGCAAATCCAGCGATTAATCCACCTAAAGCAGGCGAACAAACTGCATCTACTTTTATATTTGCTTCTTTTATTTGCTTTGCTAAAGCCTCTGCTAATTTCTTAGCATTTTGTGGGTCTTCTAAAACCTTTGCAGATTGTAAATAAAATGCAGAGTGATTACCACTACTTAACTTAAAATGACCTTCTAATAAGGCTTGTGAATCTCTATAAATTTGTTCTACATTCATTTAATTAAACCGTTAAGATTTCGTTTTCTTTTGCTTTTAATGTCTCATCAGCTTTTGCTACATAAGAGTCAGTAATCTTTTGAATCTCATCTTGAGCTCTTTTACTCTCATCATCAGTAATCTCTTTATCTTTATGTAAAACTTTTACTTTATCATTTGAGTGTTTTCTTACATTTCTAATAGCAACTTTTGCATTATCAGTCATTCCTTTAGCTTGTTTTGCACTCTCTTGTCTTTGCTCAACAGTCATAGGAGGGAAGAAAAGTTTAATAACATCACCATCATTATTTGGATTTACACCAATATTTGCATTTTGAATAGCTCTTTCAACATCACCTAATAAACTCTTTTCCCAAGGGTTTACTACGATTGTAGTTGCATCAGCAGCTGTTACAGAACCAACTTGGTTTAAAGGTGTAGGGTTACCATAGTATTCAACTGTAATTCCCTCTAAAATATTTGTATTAACTTTTCCAGTTCTTAATGTTTTGTAATCTCTTTTTAAAGCCTCAATTGACTTCTCCATATGATCTTTTGTTTCTGCATAAATCTCTTCTAACATTCCATTTCTCCTTTATTTTATTAGTAATTTACTTGAAATTGTATAGTAGTCAGGACTAATAGCAACTCTATTTCTAGAGAATTTTAGTCGTTTATTTACATTAAGGGTTATTATACCATTTTTTGCTTTTATATTTTGCCAACCATAACCCGATATATAAAGTTTTGCATTTTTTATTTCTGGATTGATTTTGACTTTCACTTTTTTTAGAATTCCATCTTTAGGATACTCTTTTGGCTCTATCCATGTAGCTTTTAAACTTTTATATCTAAGCTTCTGTTTTATATTTACATCACCAACAACAGCAATTCTATGTAAATCATAAATATCACTATCTTTATTTACACTACCTAAACTTTGATTGGCTATATACTCAAAGTCAAACTTCTTTACTGTTTGTTTAACCTCTTGGTTGTATTCTCCGTATGGGTAAACATAACCTTTAGGTTCAAAACCAAGTTTTTTAGTAAATATATCATATGATTTTTTTGTATCGTCATAAATTTCTTTGCTAGAAAGTCTAGTTAAATGCTTATGTGAGTAAGAGTGTAAAGCAATCTCTCCAAATTTTGAAGCCTCTTTAATCTCTTCCCAAGTCATAAAATCTGAGTAATTTTTTTCTGTAGCTTCCACATAAACAAATAGCGAAAATGGATAGTTGTACTCCTTAAAGATAGGCAACCCATTTTCAAAAAAGCTTTTATAAGAATCATCAATATGTAAAGCTACCCAGTTGTCAGGCACTTTTTTATTTTGATTTACTCTTTTGATAATTTTTGAAGTAGGTACAACCTCATAGTTGTTCTTCTTTAAGTATTCAAACTGTTCTTTTAACTGATTTATAGTTGTATTTGTACTTTTATGTGCTTCATCGCCAAATCTGTGATAAACAAAGATATGGGCATTTGCACTTAAGTACAAATATGAGATACAAAGAAGTAAGATATACTTCATATTTCCTCTTTGTATTCTCTAGTTTTCAGTAGGAACAACTGGTGTAGAACCTGGTGCAGCTGGTGCTGACTGTTCAGTCTCTTGTTTTGGTATTGATGGGATTAATGTTTCTGTTTGTACATTATCAATCGCACTTTTATTTCTCTCTTCATTGTATAAGTAACCTAATGCAACTGTATTAATTACAAATACTAACCCTAGTGCCATTGTAGCTTTAGATAAGAAATTCCCTGGTCCTTTTGCTCCAAATAATGAGTCATTACTTCCACTATATGCACCAAGCCCCATGCTTGAACTTTTTTGAAGTAAGATTACTATTGTGATTAGGATTGCTAAAACAAACTGTACTATTAGCAGTGTAGATGTCATAATCTATTTCCTTTTTAAAAAATGGTGTAAATTTTATCGAAAACTTATTAAGAAAAAGTTAAAATGATTCTTATGTCAGTAAAAAACCAATTTTCAAAGCACGCAAAAGAGTATAAAACTCACAATATAATTCAACAAATATGCGCTAAATCACTTGTTAGAGAACTAAAGTCAAAACCAAAAAAAATACTAGAATTAGGTTGTGGTTCAGGACAGGTATATTCGCAAATAACTTGGGATTTAGATTATTATAAAGCAATTGATTTTTCATCATCTATGTGTGAGTTACATCCAAAAGGTGCAAATATTGATATTCGATGCTTTGATTTTGATAGTGATGAGTTTTTTGAAAATATAAAAAATGATAAGTTTGATATTGTACTATCTTCATCAGCTTTACAATGGTCAAAAGATTTATCAAAAATAGTAAAACACCTCTCATACATTACAAATGAAATAAATGCTGTACTATTTACTTCTAATACATTTAAGACTATACAAAAAATATCAGGAACTAAATCACCTATTTTAGATGAACAGTCAATCAAAAATGCATTTAGTAAATATTTTAAGTGTGATTTTGAAACAATAATGTATAAGTTAGAGTTTGATAATAAAAAAGAGCTTTTTGACTATATTAAAAAATCAGGTGTTAGTGGTAGTGATGCTAGCTTAGATTTTAAAGTAGCAAAAAAGCTTTATAAAGAGTATAAATTAAACTATTTAGAGTTTGAAGTAATTTTTGTCAAAACAGTTTCTAAAGTATAAAGTTCATATCTTATATATTTAAAGTCTTCACTTATTTTTATATCAATTAATTTAGTAAACTCTTCTAATACTCTTGAACTCTCTTGAGCTCTTTTAAAGTTAGCAACTAATATAGAGTATAAATCATCTCTATTTTGTTCACTTTTAACAGAGGCTCTTAACACATCGTTTTGAACATCTCTTGTTTTTAATAGCTCTTCATAGTTTTCTAGTCTAGCTAGATGTCTTAACTGTTTTAATTTTGATGATGTACTCTTATCATTGTATATATATCTAAATATATCCTCAACAACACGAATACCCTCACGAAGTCTATTTAAGTTTGCATCAATAAGTCTTAAGTTATCAGAAGTCATTTTAGTCTTTTAATTGGAGGTTAAAGTTTAGACTAAACCAAAAGGCTTAGTCTAACTTGATTACTCATCATTACTATTCATAATTCCTAGAATTTGTAATAATGAAATAAATAGATTAAAGAAATCTAAGTATAAAGAAAGCGCTGCTTCAATTGGTGAATCATATCCACCTCTAATAATCTGCTGTGTATCATAAAGGATAAACGCAGAGAATAATAAAGCACCAGCACTTGCAATAACTAATTGGAACATTGTAGATTGAATAAAGATATTTGAAATACCTCCAACAATCATAATAATTAATGCAATAAATAGAAATTTACCTATATTAGAAAAATCTCTTTTTGTAGTCATTGCAAACATAGAAATTCCACCAAATGCTACAGAAGTCATTAAGAATGCTTGACCAACTATAGATGCACCACTAGGCATAGCAAAAATTGCTGCTAATAATGGAGCAATAGTTAAACCTGTAATAAACGTAAATAAGAATAATACTGCAAGGTTTACACCAGGAGTATGTTTAACTCTTGGAATTACGAAGAATATTAATGCTAATTCAATAGCAAATAATACCCACTTAACAGGTCCTGCTAATAAACCAACTATTTCTAAACCAATATACGCACCAGCTGTTGCAGCTAGTAATGATCCAGCAAAAAGTTGATATGTAGCTTTTAAGAAGCTCATAAGCTCAGCTCTAGATGACTCTTGTGTATATTGAGATGTGTCTTGCGATAGATAATCTCTATTATACATATTTATATCCTTTTTATTTTATTGTGTTGTAATTTTATAGTCTTTGACTTAATTACATCTTTAATGTATGTACATTAATCTAAAACATATAGTATATTATAATGAAAAGGTAAATGAATAATTAATAAATCTGTCTAAAAAATAGAAAAAAACAAGAAAAACTAGAAAAATAAACAAAAAAAGGCTAAAAACCCAAAGAAAGAATAGTAGTTGGAAAGAAAAGTGAACAAATTAAAAAATTTAAGCCAATTTTTAGAAAAAGCACTTGACAAAGTAAGAAAAATTGTCTATAATTCCCGTCCAATTTCGCAAGAGCGACAACGAAAAGAGTTGAAGCAAAGAGGGTGAAAAGGGAAGTTCTTTAACAAATTAAAGTT
>JASMTK010000022.1:0-12756 GCA_041694355.1 Arcobacteraceae bacterium
GAGATTGTATACTGATGTTTTCTATTTGTCTCTTTTATCACAAAAGGAACATCTATAGTATCAAGTAGTTCAAACTTGTCTTTTAGGTTTTCTTTTAGAGTATCTAAAGTTTTTACCTCTTTATTATCTTTGATATATCCACCAAGCCAATTCTCTTTTGGTGTATACTCTTCAAGCCAAGTATACGGTGAAAGAAGTACTAGCATACCTTTTTCATTTAGTCTTGTTGGAATATCATCTAAAAATCTTTGAGGATAATATAATCTATCTATTAAATTTGAACAAAAAATCAAATCATACTCTGTATAAATATCTTTAAGATTACAAGCATCACCTTGCATAAAAGATACTTTGTCTTTAAGCTTTTCTAGTTCAAAATCACTCAATGAGATTGTTTTCTCATCAAAAAGTTCACCCTCTGTTTTTATTTTATATATTAATGAGTCATACTTTTGAAGTTTTACTCCTACATTAATAAAGTTAGCACTAAAATCAATACCTAAAACCTCATCAAAACTTTTTGCAAGTTCAAAAGTACTTCTACCAACACTACATCCTAAATCTAATGCCCTACTTTTATTTAAATCTTTCATATATGGTTCTAGCAACTCAACACTATGTTTAGGGAAGTTTTTAACCCCAAAATGCTCATCACCATAATGGAACTCACAATATTGAGAGATAAGTTCATCAGTTTCATATACATTATCGTTTAATTTAGTTCTATATTCATTATCTGATTTTACATATCTAAATCCTGCATGTTGGAAAAAGTGCTTTCTAAAAGCATATCTTGCACTCTTTAAAGTTTCATTTCCTAAAGAGATAAAAGAACCACCTTTTATAAGTGCGTGTCTATCATCAAAAGTTGGTGTTGTAAAATCATCATAAATTGGATGAGTTTCAAAATCATCAAAAGGATATGTAGGAGTTATACTCCATTGCCATACATTTCCCACAACATCATAAAACTCATCAAACTTATACTTATCTACAGGAGATTGATTAAACTGTTTAAGACCTATATTTGCCTCTTTTTGCCCTGCATTTGTATAGTCATAAAGTCTGTAGTACTCATCTTCACTTGGAAGTCTTACTTCATATCCAAGCTTATTACTTAGATATTTACAGAAGGCTTGGGCTTCATAAACATTTACATCAACTGGATAATTAAGTGGAAGTGGTACTACTCTGTTTATTTCTCGAAGATAATATCTTCCTTCTTTTTTTACCCAAAAAGTAGGATGTTTTGCTTGTGTAAAATCCAACCACTCTTTCCCCTCATCACTAAATAGTTCAGGCTTATTATATCCACCCTCATTTACAAACTCTAAAAATTCACCGTTTGATACTAAATACTTTGAAGCTTCAAAGTCTTTGATATAAGCTTTATGGTATGAAAACTCATTATCCCATCCATAATAAACTGGATTTTGCCTATCTTTTTCAAGTACGACTTCTCCACCTTTTACCTCAACTAACTCATTTTTTGGATATTCATGTTTTGCTTCATCTTTATATTCAAACAGTTCTTCATCACTCATAAACTTAATCTTAAGCTCTCTTAAAAGTACAGATGAAGTTTCTATATGAATATTTTCATGCTCAATTCCCATCAAGATAACCCACATTGGACTTTCCCAGTTTATAGGCATTGTAAATTCAATAGTATCAATTAGGTCTAAAACAATCTGCTTTACTCTATCCCTATATGCTTTTGTTTGCTCAAATGTAGGCCAAGTATAGTTTTTAGAATCTAAATCATCCCATGACATTTCATCAACACCAATAGCAAAAATAGATTCATAATCTTTATTTACTCTATTTGGTAAAATATTTGCTAACACTAGTTTGTTTATAAAGAAAGTAGCTGTGTGTCCATAGTAGAAAATAAGTGGATGTCTAAGTCTGTTTGGTTGTTTGAAAATATTCTCTTTATCTTTTAGTAGGTCAAACAATCTCTCGTCTAATTCATAGGTTTGAAGAAAATACTCTTTAATCTCTTCACGCTTTTGCTCAACTGTACCCTCTTCTAAGTTTATAGAAGTCCTAAAAAAATCCATCTTATCTCCTTAAATCATAATTATATTTTCTCTTCTAAAAAATTAATTTTTGTAATTTTATTGCTTTTTACAAACTGTTTGTATATTTCTAATAGCTGTTTAGAGTCATTTTCATCTAAATTTCTATACTCTTCTTTTAGTCTCTTTTTCATCTCATCACTATCTTTTTCTAAAAGCTCTTTTGAAATTATATTCTCTATTAACAAAACACCAAGCTTTTTACAAGATCCTGTATTTTGCAATATTGATATACCTTTATTTGTTATTTCTATACACCTTTGTAAATCATCAAAGCATATACTAACATAAAGACTTTTATATAAAAGATTTAATGCTTGATTATGTAAAACCACTGGCATTTCATCTCTATCTCCAACTGACTCTTTTAATCTTACTCCTATATCACCTAGCTGTATTGATTTTTCTATATTTGTTTGATTTTTTGGATTATTTATATATAAAAGTCTATATGCAATAGCCATATTTACAAATGTAGCACCATACTCAAAAGGACCTAAAGCTGGAATACTTAAACAGTTCTTGTAGTTTTCTATAGCATTTTCATAGTCTTTTTGCCATTCACTATAGTTTGCTTTTATATTATAATAGTGCCAAAGCCATAGTGGCTCATTATTTTCGTTGTGGTTAAAAATTTTATTTTTTAAGCTACCTAAAGCTTCAAGCCCCTCTTGTTTAAGCTTTTCTTTTCTTTGACTTACTATTATCCAAGCTTTTCTTTGTAGATACTTTACTTCAATATCACTAGGTTTTTCTCCACACTTTTTTTCTAAAGTTTTTGGCAAGGAGTCATAAGCCTTGTCATACTGCCCTAATCTTTCATATAAAGAGCATATAGTAACTGCATAATTATTTGGGTTTATCTCATATAAATAGTTTGCTAAAAGTAAGGCTTCATTAAAGTATCCATTTCTTTCAAATAAGAAAAGTAATTTATTTAAAGCCTTGATACTCAACTTTCTATAGTAAGACTCCAAAGATTTTTCAAAGATTTCAAAATCACTAAAATCAAACATCTCTCCTGCAATATCAAACCAGTATTTATGAATTAGCTCATAATATTGCTGCTTGTATATAGATTCTATTAAGCTTTCTAAAACTAATATTTTTCTATTTTCATTTAAAACAATATCTTTGATATAAAAGTATAAGATTATTAAAGAAATAGGATTATCAAAATATCTAATTCCTTCTTCAATATGATTTCTTAAATAGTAGGATAATCTTCTTTGTTCATCTTCAAGTTTTTTTGAAGTTATATTTTCATTTAGATAAATATACATACTATCTTTTTGAAGCAAGAAATAAAAATCATCAAATGCCCTACTAATAAAGCTTTGGTAATTTGACAAAGCTATATTTGAACTATTGCTATTAGTTAAGAAGTTTTTAGCACAATACTCAAAAAACTCTAAAGATAAATATTGCTTTGAATCTTTAGTAGTTTGTACTATTTTTGTTGAGGATAATTGCATAAGAGATAGCAACTCTTTTTCCTGCTTAAAAAGTAAAAAATCAAACTTAAAATCTTGATGTTTAGTTTTCTGTTTACTTTTTACGATCTTTAAATCAAGCATTTCGTAGTTTGAAAGTCTAGTTTTCATACTATTTACTTGATCATTTCTAATATAAATATTTATATTATTAAATTTTGCTAATAGTGCTTTTAGTAAAACTATATTTGACCAATGATTGCTATCAAATAACTCAATATTAAAAAGATGAATTGTCTGCTTTTTATCAAAACTATTTAATGCTAATTTCACTCTTCTTAACTTCTTAATATCTTTATTAAACCAAGAAAAAAGAATATCTTTAAACTCATTTTTTTCACCATCTAAAACAGAAGGCATTAAAAAAAGTCCAAATAAAAAAATCAAAACAAACACCATACCTACAGTATCGTTTACACTCCATTCAAATGGAAGTTCAAAGATAATCTTTTTGAATAAGTCTTCATATATAGAAGCTGAAAGAATAGCAAACATAATAGCAATAATTGAAACAAATGAAATAAAAGTAGAAGAGATTTTCTTTTTTACTTTATAAGCTAATGAACTTCCCGTAAGCTCATTTAACTCCTCTTCAAACCTTTCAAAACTATCAGTTTCACACAGGGTTATAAATAACCCTTGATTTTCATCTTTTGAGATAATTTTCTCACTTTTACCTAACCTTTTAGATAGATAAAACTTTGAAGTATGAACTTTACAACAAGTATCTTTCATCTTATTTCTTTATTCCCTCTTTAGCATACTTGTTTTGAGTAGGATCACTAAATTTATAAGCTCCTTGTTTTACTTCAAAAGGTAAATCCTCTAAACACTTACTAAACTCCTGTACAAATTTTTCATCATAATGTTTAAAAGCATCTGTTAAGATATCAATATACCTTGCAGGAATATAGCAGTTTTTATCACTAGGTTTTGCTAGAAACTCATCATTTGTTGTCATAAAAGCTACAACATCTTCATCTAAAGATGCACCAATTACATCATCTGCTTTGATAATAGCTTTTGAATAGTTTTTTTCTCTAATTTTTAAAGCCTCAAACTCTTCATCAGTAATTTTTATAACAACTCCATTTGTAACAGCTTTTTCATCTTTTTGTAGATTTAAAAAAATACCATTTACACTCTTATCTTCAAAGTCTATAGATACTATTGAGTTCCAAACCTTTTTATAACCTTTTATACTAACAGGCAATAAATCATCATATTCAAGTGTTCTTTCAAAGGATTTTTGTGCACTATTTAGATTTATTAGTGAACCAAAGCCAAATAAATACATTAAACTAAACTCTCCTTTGAGATTACAATACCATCATGATCCACATAAATGTAATCATCTTTATTAATCTTAACTCCATCAATAACTATTTCTGTATTGATACTAGCTTCTTGCTCTTGCTTATATTTTCTAGGACAAGTTCCAATAGCTAACAACCCCACATCAAACTCTTTTGTTGTAACTGTATCTCTAACATAGCCATTTACAATAATACCCTCAAACCTACTATTGCTAGCTGCTTTCATCAGATTATCTCCAACAACTGCATAATACTTCTCATCAACATCTACAACAACTACTTTTCCTAATCCCTCTTGATTTTTTAACAACTTTGCTAAATCTTTGTTATTTTTATCAAGCTTTACGGTGATTGCTTGACCTCTAAACTTTTTAGTACCACCATAAGATTTAAATTTTGGGCCTAAAATCTCAACTTTTCCTTCATAATCATCGCATAAATCTGCAGTAAAAAAACCCATTTTTCCTCCTTGTAGGTATTTTGGTTATATTATCTCATTTTTCTATTAATCTATACTTATTTATTCACTTTTCATACACAAATGAGTTATAATATGACATATAAAGGTGACAATATGAATACTTTTTTTAAATCTCTAATAATTATCGTATTAACTCTTTTTACTGTTGGATGTAGTTCAAAGGTTACTATCAAAAGGCTAGAACCCTCAAAGATAGAAACTAAAAAAATAAGAACTGTGTTTGTAACTCCTATACAAAATGATAGAATATCGCAAGAGGTATCCATAAGAGAAGAGCTATTAAATGCAAATTTTCAAGAAAAAAAACTCTTCTTTTTAAAACAAACAGAAAAAAACAGTGATGCTATTATAAAAGCAGATATTCTTCAATCATCACTTAACTATAGAAAATATTATGAAGAGTATCAAACTAACACTTGCATCTCTTATGACCCAAAAAGCAAGCAGTGCTTAGATTATGAAGTTAAAAATGTACCTTGTGAAGAGAGAACCTATAAGGTAAGAACTAACATTGAAGTAATAAATCCTACATCAAAAAATGTTCTTTTTGGAAAGACTTATACACAAACTAAAATAGATGATAAATGCTATGAGTTTTTTTATAATCATTTTATAAACTACAGAAAAAAACAAGAGACAAACACACAACTTGCAAAAATGATTGCTTATGATTTTGTAAAAGATATTAGTCCAAAGTTTGCTTCAAAAGAGATTGAAATAATTGAAGAGATTCAAAGTATAAAAGTAAATGAAGCTGTAGAAGTAAGTTTTAAAAAAGCTGTTGAACTTTTAGAAAAACAAAAAATAGTTGGAGCAAAAAGAGTCTTTAAACAAATAAATAACAAAATTGAAAAAGAGAGTTGGGAGGTTTTTTATAATCTAGCTTTAACCCATGAGGCTTTAAATGAGTTAGATAAAGCACTTAGTTTTTATAAAAAAGCCCAAAATATAGTTGATAAAGATAGTATAGATAGAGTCTTAGAGGCTATAAAAAGAGTAAAACAAACCCAAAAGATGAGAAAAAAAGCACTTTTTCAATTATCTTAAAATATTTGAAATAAATGATTAATCTTTTTTAGATAAAATTCATAAAAAATTAAAAGGTAAATTATGCAAAACAAAAAGACTGTTGCTATTTCTTTAGTGGTGATTATAGCTATTTTTATTGTAGCTGCTGTTGTTTACAACAATCAACAATCACAAAAACTAAATAACAAAGTACAAAATAATCAAAGTGCTTTAGTAAAAGATTACTCATTTAGTACAGGAAGTGAAGATGCAAAAGTACAATTAGTTGAGTTTTTTGACCCTGCGTGTGGGACTTGTGCCTTATTTCATCCATATGTAAAAGAGATTATGAAACAAAACAAAGGTGATATTAAACTTATTTACAGATACGCACCATTTCATAAAAACTCAGATGAAATTGTAAAAATATTAGAGGCTTCAAGACTTCAAAATAAATTTTTACAAACATTAGAACTTACATTTATCACTCAAAAATATTGGGTAAAAAACCATATAGCTCAACCAAGCGTTTTACTTGAAATATTACAAAACTCTAAATTTTTAGATGTTGAAAAACTAAAAAAAGATATGAAAAACCCTGAATATAATGAGATTATCAAGCAAGATTTAGCTGATGCTAGAAAACTAGGAGCAAATAAAACTCCATCATACTTTGTAAACGGTAAACCACTAGAAGATTTTGGATTAGAACAATTAATTGATTTAATTGAATCTGAACTTTAAAAAATAAAAGAGATTAAGCATCTCTTTTATTTAAACTTATTTGTAAAATCAATGTAGCTGCAGCTGAAACTAAAATAGCTATAAAAACCTCAAGTGATATTTTCTCACCATCTAAAAAATATGCAAAAAGTGCTACTATTGCTGGATTAATATAGATATATGACATAATACTTTTTGGACCTAGAACTAACACTGCTTTTTGATTTAAATATAAAGTTATCAAAGTAGTACCAACAACTAAATATGCCATATACCAAAAAAGTTCACCTGTAACCATCTCCCAATTCAAAGGAGTATTTGTAGCTATAATAACCATTGCCATCCAAATTGCACCACCTAATAATGTACAAAAAACTAACAATATAGGGTTATCATCTTTATAAAGTAACTTCATAGATATAGAGTAAAATGCCATAAAAAATATTGCTACTAAAAACACATAATCACCACTATTTAAAGTAAATGATAAAAATAGTTT
Source organism: Arcobacteraceae bacterium (assembly GCA_041694355.1). Classification (GTDB taxonomy): domain Bacteria; phylum Campylobacterota; class Campylobacteria; order Campylobacterales; family Arcobacteraceae; genus Arcobacter_B. The sequence continues at coordinate 7,602 of JASMTK010000022.1, forward strand.
AAAATCTGCATTAAATACAACTCCACAAGTTCCTACAATACCTATTATATAAACAATTGCTTGTATAAATGTAACCTTTTCTTTAAAAATAAAAATACACAAAATTGCTGTTATTAATGGTACTAAGGTATATAAAGCACCTGTATTAAGTGCTGTTGTAGTTTCTAAAGAGACAAGCATCAATAAAAAATAACCTGCATAAAAAAGACTTATAGCCATAGCCCGTGGCATTGTCTTTTTTATATTTTTTCTATGTTTAGGATTTAATAAGATAAAAGGAGAAAGCAATACAACTGCTGCTAAAAACCTTAATAAAATCAATGAAAATGGGTCTATAACTCCTGCTAATTTTTTTGTTGCTATAAAAGAACCAGCAATTAAAGTTGTAGCCAAAAGTATAAAAATATGTGCTGTGATTTTTGTAGTATTCAAATATGTTCCTTTTTAAAAAATAACATAATAGTAAAAAAAGCTATAAATAATATTAAACAAGTAGTCTAAAATGAAACTTTTATGTAATTTATATAAAACTTTATGAAACTATTGTTTCTATGGGCTTTTTTGTGATTTTAGCTAATAGAGTCGTAACCAATTTTTAGATAAAATTCTGCCCTTAAATTAGTAAATAAAATAATAAATATTTAGGTTAACAATATGAAAGTAGTAACTGGTGTAGTTGGAAATGATATACATGTTGTAGCAAATAGACTTATTGACCTTTCACTTCAAGCAAGAGGTTTTGAAGTATTTAACTTAGGGGTTAATACCTATTTAGAAGAGTTTGTAGATGCGGTAATAGAAACAAATGCAGATGTTTTACTAATCTCATCACTTAATGGTGAAGCCGAGGGCTGGTGTAGAGAAGTAAAAATACTAAAATCAAAATATGGAAACCTTTTAGATGACGTGGTTTTTATGATTGGTGGAAACTTAGTTGTTGGTACAGGGGATGCTTCTACTATTGTACCAAGATTTAAAAACTATGGTTTTGATTTGGTATTTCATCAAGTTGACTTAAACACAGGTCTTGATGAACTTGAAAAATTTTTAGAAGGTAGAGACAAATGAGTCTATTTCAAGAAGAAAGAAATATAATATTAAGCAATGAACATGTAGATAATTTTGATTTTGCAGAAGTTGAAGAGTTTGTTAAAAATGCTTCAAAAGATCTTTTTATCTCACACAACTTCAAAACAAAAAATAAAATGCTAGTTCAACCAAGAGGTGGATTCCCAACTTACGACAAAATGTTCGCACTTTATGAGTTTTTTGATAAAGCTAATGTGGATGTTTTACCTTGTACTATTGATTCAAATACAAGATTAAATGACTACGAAACAGCTAAAAAAATGCTAAGACTTAGTGAAGAAAATGAAGTGGATATGCTAAATGGTTACCCTTTGGTAACACACGGTTATAGAAACTCAAGAAAAATGATGACACACTTTAATAAACCTATTTCACTAAGACATGGAACACCTGATGCAAGACTTTTAATCGAAACTGCTATTGCTTCAGGTATTTTTGAGATTGAAGGTGGACCTATTACTTACCTTCTTCCATACTCTAAAAACTTCCCTTTAGATAAAGCATTTTTATACTGGAAATATGTTGAAAAAGTTTGTGCTACATACTCTACACTTAATGAACCAATAAATAGAGAGTCTTTTGGTCCACTAACAGCTACACTTGTACCTCCTTGTATTACTATTGTAATTCAATTATTAGAGATGCTTTTAGCTTTAGAAGAGGGAGTAAAATCATTCTCTGTATCATTTTCACAAACTGGTTCTATGAATCAAGATATTGTAACTGGTGCTGTTATTAGAAAGCTTGCAAAGTATTATGCAAAAGAGATTCAGTGTGATGATGCAGATATTCACTTAGTTTACCACCAGTGGATGGGTGCATTTCCTATGGATCCTAACTTTGCATCAGAACTTATCTCAATGAGTACAGTAATTGCTTCAATGGTTGGTGCAAATAAAATTATTACTAAAACAAATCAAGAAGCAGCTGGTATTCCTACAAAAGAGGCAAATGCCGAAACAGTTGCTAATACTCAATATCTACTCAGAATTTTAAATGGTCTTCCTAATATAGTCGATAAAGAGGAAGAAGAGATTTTAACTGCTGAAGTTATGGCTATTATGGAAGCTGTATTTAATGACCCAGCTGATACTTTATGGAGAAAAGTATTTAACTCAATCAAAAATGGAACAATTGACGTGCCATTTTCTCCTCATATAATAAATAACAATGAAATGATAACAGTAAGAGATAAAAATAAGAATATTAGAATCATTAAAAGAGGAAAAGTTCCTATTCCTGATAGATGTTTTGAGTATGAAAAAAATCAATGTGACTTAAATAAAGATACCACTTCAATAGTAAATGATATTATCCATGATATAGGAATTATGCAATGAGTAAAATAAATGATAAACTTTTAATAGATGTAGGAAGTACTTATTTTAAAGTTGGTACGGCTAATAAAGTTGAACAATACTTTAGAGATTTCAACAAAGATATTTTTGATGACTTGACATATAAATGTGGAGATATTATTCATAATTATCATAAAAATGATGTATTTATTTGTTCATCTGCAAATGGTGGGCTTAGTACTTTAATCATTGGTATTACAAACTCTTTTTCACTTAAGTATGCTACAAATATTGCATTTAACTCTGGTATTAATATCATTGATACTGTTTTATTTAAAGATATTGAAAAAACTTCAAGACCTAGTGATTTAATCGATGTGGTTATTGTAGTTGGAGGAATTGATTCTGTTTCAAATATCTTTGATGAAAAGTTATTTAGATTTTTAGATGATATAAACTACTCTAATATTGTTTATGTTGGAAGCCAAAAAGACGCTTCATACTTAAGCGATAATATTAAAAACTTAACTATTTTGCCTAATATTATTACTGATAAACTTCATGTAAGAGAAGATGATTTAAAAGAGTATCTAACAAATCTTTATCAAGCTGATATTATGGGGAAAGAGGATATTAAACACCTTTATGAAATAACAGATAATAGAATCTACCCTACTCCTTATATAGTAAATAAAACACTACCTATGATTGATAGTAAGTTTAAAGTAGCTGATCCATATATTCTTATTGATATTGGTGGTGCTACAACTGATATACACTACTCAAAAGATTTAGTTGATGAAAATATTGTTACTACAAACGAATACGATAGACTTGTTTTTAAAAAGCTAGGGGTTTATAAATCAAGAGAATCACTAATATTCACTGCAAAAAACAAGGAGTTTGTTTATGAGTTACTATCGCACTTAAAAGTTACAGAAAATGTACTTGATGAGTATAGTGATAAAGCTACAACTATTTTAATGCAGCTGGCTATTTTCTTAGTTTTATGTAAAGTATCATCTTACAAAAAAGGGTATGTAAACTTAAAACTACTTGCTTTAAACTCAATAGTATTTACAGGTGGTATTACAAAAGTATTGAAGCAAGAAGAAATAGAAGATATAGTATCATTTTTCTACAGAAAAATTTTAAACTCACAACATAATCCTAACATCGTAAGAGATGAAAACTACGATATTTGGACACTTGGTGTAAGCCAATAATAAGGAGCTAATGATGTCGATAAATTGTATAAGAACTTTACTAGAAGATTCAGCTATTTCCCATGGTGATAAAACAGCTGTAGTCTTTAATGAAAAAAGTATTACCTATGAAGACCTACTAAAAAAGGCAAATCAAGTAGCTTTTTATTTAAAAGAGTTAGATTTACCAAAAGGCAGTAGAATTGGTGTTTACTCAAATAAAGGTATTGATCAAGTTATAGCTATATTAGCAATATTATCAACTGATTATGTTTTAGTTCCTTTAACTAAACTTTTAAAATCAGAACAAGTTGAATATATAATAAATGATTGCGATATAAAATGTATTATAACAGATAAGTTAAAACTTGAAAGCATTGAAGAGATAAACTTTGCTGGTCATATTGTATCTTATGAAACTGCCCATAAAGATATAGCATCTTTTGAAGAAATTTATAAGTATTACAATAAACCTTTTAACTGTGAAGTAAGTGGCCATGATAATGCAATTATCACTTACTCATTTGGTCTTACAGGGCAACCAAAAGGTATAGTGATATCTCATAGAAACTTAATTGATTCTGCAAGAGTTGTATCTAAATATTTAGATTTAAAAGAAGATGATGTAATTTCAGGAACACTTATTTTCAACCTTGATTATGGACTAAATCAACTATTTTGTACACTATATAAAAGAGCTACATTAGCTTTACATAGATTTATTTTAGCAGGTGATTTTTTTAATCATCTTATAAATGATAAAGTAACAATTTTACCACTAATGCCTATAAATATAACTATGATGTTTGATGAAGATGAACATAGGCTTCCAAGTGCAGAACTGCTATCAGATGTAAGAGTAATCACTTCATCGGGAGGAAATGTAACTCCTAAAATGCTAAAAGATTTAGATAAGTACTTCCCTGATGCGAAGTTTTTCTCTATGCATGGATTAACAGAGGCATTTAGATCAACATATCTTGAACCTTCACAAATCTGGATTAGACCTGATTCTATTGGTAAACCAATCCCTGATGTTGAACTTTATGTAATAAATGAAGAGGGTAAGGAGTGTAAACCAAGAGAAGTGGGTGAATTAATTCATAGAGGTGGTTACATATATAAAGGTTTTTGGAATGCTCCTGTTGAGACAAAAGAGAGGTTTAAATCTATTCAAATTCTAAAAGATGTAATAAACCTAGAGGGACAGCTAACAGATGAACTAGTTATTGCATCAGGTGATTATGTATACAAAGATGAAGAGGGTTACTTCTACTTTGTTTCAAGACATGATGATATGATAAAAACAAGAGGATTTAGAGTTAGCCCTTATGAAATAGAATCTGTTGTAGAAAAGAATTTACCTCAAATAGACCAATGTGCAGTATTTTCAATAGATAATCCAGATATTGAAGAAGAGATTGTAATGGTTTATAGTGCAAAAACTGAAATACCACCAAAAGAGATAACTTTTGAACTTAAGAAACATTTGGCTTCTTATATGATTCCATCAAGAGTTATTTATAAAAGATCACTACCATTAGTACCTAGTGATAAAAATAA
>JASMTK010000023.1:0-38613 GCA_041694355.1 Arcobacteraceae bacterium
GTAAGTGAAGATGCAACTCAAACACAGCTGAAGTTTTTACCAATTGCTACAAGTGATTTTATTTTTGCTTATTTTGTAGAAAGATATGGTTTTTTAGGTGCTGCTGGCTTGATTTTTATTTATGCTTTACTTATAATGCATCTATTAAGTATGAATTACTACTTCAAAGATGATTACGTCATACGTTCCTTTGCATCTGGTTTAGCTTTATTGATTTTTTTAAATATGAGTGTAAATATTTTGATGGTAATAGGTTTTGCACCTGTTGTTGGTTTACCCTTACCTCTATTTTCTTATGGAGGAAGTTCTTTTATAAACTTTATTGTAATTTTTGCAATATTAGAGAACCTCTTGGCATTTAGATATATGGATATGTATAATTATGAAAGGAGATTGTAGTGAAAGCTCAACATAATTCATTTATAGGTTTTGAGGATGATTTTGCATCATCAAAAGCAGTATTATTTGGAGTGCCTTTTGATGGTACAACATCATTTAAACCAGGTGCAAGATTTGGACCTAGTTCTATGAGAGAAGAATCTTGGGGATTAGAGAGTTATTCTCCTTATTTAAATAGAGATTTAGAAGATATTAAACTATTTGATTATGGAAATTTAGAGTTACCATTTGGAGATAAGATAAATGCTTTGAAGATGATTGAAGAGATAAGTGATGAGATTGTAGAATCAAATAAAATACCTATTATGATGGGTGGAGAGCATTTAGTATCTTATGCAACGATCAAATCCTTACATAAAAAATATAAAAATCTAAAAGTAATTCATTTTGATGCCCATACAGATTTAAGAGAAGACTATTTAGGTGAGAGTTTTTCTCATGCAACAGTATTTAGGCGTGTATCAGAGTTTTTAGATGATAAAAGCCTTTATCAGTTTTGTATAAGAAGTGGATTAAAAGAAGAGTTTGAGTGGGCAACTAAAAATATTTATATGGAAAAGTTCACATATAATACTTTAGAGAGTAAAGTAGAGGAACTTATAACTGAGCCAGTTTATATAACTATTGATTTAGATGTTTTTGATCCATCAGTATTTCCAGGAACAGGAACACCAGAACCAGGTGGTATTGATTTTCACGATATGATGAAAATTATCAAAATTTTATCAAAATTAGAAAATACAGTAGGGTTAGATGTGGTTGAACTAAGTCCAAAACATGATGCAAGTGGAGTATCTACCGCAGTTGCTTGTAAAACTTTAAGAGAGTTAGTCTTAGCAACAATAAAATAAAAGAGCCATTTGGCTCTTTTATTGTTTATGAGTTATCTTTAATAATTCTTTTTACCTCTTCAAGTAACTCAACTGAAGCTTCAATTTCTGCTTTTCTAATAGCAACACTTTCGATATTACAACCAACCGGAATACCTCTTTTTTTACCAAACTTATAAAGTTCTTCAAAAATATCCCTTGAAAGTTTGATTGAGTCGTGTAATATATCACCTGATTCTTTTAAATCCTCTTCCAAATAGTTTGGAATATTTATACCTAACCATTTCATAAAATCAAGTGTTTTAGCACTACCACAAGGAGTTAATGTAAAGATAATAGGTACCATTGGTAGATTGTTTTCCTTTACATATTTCGCATAATCAGTTAAGAAAACTTTTGATGCCTCTAAATCATAAACACACTGAGTGATAAAAAATTCACATGAACTATTTATTTTTGATGCAACTCTTAAATGTTCATTATGTTTTGATGAGTGTCTTTCTGGAATTGCAATTCCGCCTAAGCATAAGTTGTCGTTTACTTCACGTTTTAAGCTGTATGCCTCTTTTAGAGTAATATTTGTTTGTTGTTCATGGGAAGCAGCACCTACAAATACAGAGTGTACTTGACTTTGTTTAGTCTCTTCTAGCCAGTTAGAAAATTGTTCAGTTGTATAGTTTCCTACAGCTCTATATACAATTCTTGGAGTTGATAAATCTTGTAAATAGTTTTTTGAATACTCACAAGGATTGATTGTCTTGATAAATGGGAATGGTCTTTTTTCATCAGTTCTGTGTGATTCATCTTGAATATCATATAAAACTAAACCATCCACATTTAGCTTAGAGATTCTTTCCACATGTTTTTTTGCAATCTCTTTTATCTCTTCTTCTGTATGCTTTACTTTTGGTGGAGTAATTCCATACAGAATAATACCTTCTTCTTTCTTTCTGATTTTATCTGTTAACATAAGTAACCTTAATACATATTATAAATTCAAACGTATTTTACTTATTTTTGTTTAAACTATTTTAAAACATTAAATGTTATTTTGCTGTTCAAGTACTAACCTTAAGAGTTCAAGGTCATAAATACCTGCTCCACAATCACTTTTTTTTGCTTCAACTTTTACTAATGATTTATTATATTTACTTATATACTCATAGATTAGATTATAATCTTTTTTTAGTAAGTTTTTTGTATTAGGAGTTTCACATAAAGACTCTTTAATCTGTTCTTGAAACCTAAAAGAGTTTAACTCTAATTTATCAAATATATGAGAATTTCCTTCAAGTTTATACTTATAGTGAATAGTGTTAGCATTTTTAGTTAAACTATCTAAACTAGAAAATGAGTTAACTTTCATAGGAAGAGACTCATTTAGTTCTTCAATTTGTAAAGTTATGAAATAATCTTCTAAAAAATATGATCTAATTATATTAAAGCTTAAAAGCATAGTGTAAACAAGGTTTAGTGTGACAAAAAGTTTTGCAAAAAAGGTTAAAAACCTTGATCCCTCATATCTATTTGCAGCTTTTATAACAAGTACAAAAATAAAAAAAGAGTAGATAAAGTAAATGAAAAATAGTATTAAATTTCTTTGTATATTAAAACTCTCTAATTCAAAATTGTAATTGATAAAATCTAGATTGATAAAATAGTTAAAAAGTAGTGTGACTAAAACAAATAAAACCCAAAATGTTGTTTTAAAAGTTAGCTTATCTATTTTCATTTTTTCTCCTAGTAAAATGTATATATCACATTAAACCTTAATTTTGTAGCAGTTTTAGGTCTTGGATAATCTTTATATGCGATCTTTATAAGTTCAATTGTATATTCATCAAAAACTTCATATCCAGATGAGTTTGTGAGTTTCAAGTCTGAAATATCACCATTTGGGTGGAAAATAAAAGATATGCTATTTCTTCCTGATAATTGTAACTGCTGTGCTAATTTAGGATAACCCATTCTATTTAAAGTTCTTTGGGTAATTGCTTTAAAAGTATTGAGGTGTTTTTTTATAAATGCTTTTTGAACTTTAGTAAAATCATTAAACTCTTTACCGTAAAGTTTCTCAATAGTAGATAACATTTTTTTATCTACAGGCTCTTTTTGAGATAAAAAATCTTCTAATGTTTTCTCTTGGATAGAGTCTTTATCTTTTACTATTTGTTTTTTTATCACTTTTTTTTGAAAATCTTTTGCTTTTTTTAACTCTTTTTTATTGATTTTTTGTTTTTTCTCTATTACCTTTTTAGGTTTAGGTTTAGGTTTAGGTTTAGGTTCAACCTTTTTTGATTCCTTAGGCTCTTTCTTCTCTTCAATTTTTGGTTTTACAAGCTTTACATATTTTATATCACTTTTTTCAGCCTCTTTTTTCTCTTCAGGCTTTATTTTATCTAGCTCTTTTTTAGACGAATAGTCAAATAAAAAAATTGTATGTATGATAATAGATATAAGAAGTGCTGTGATTATTTTTTTCATTGAGAAAATTATAATAAAAGATTACTAATAGTAGGTTAATTACAAAAATAATAGCTTTACTATTTCATAATTCTTTTTTAGATATGCTATCAAAAACCAAAATTAATAGGATGTTTAATGTTTGATAACTCAATAAAAGCGTATGAAGAAGCAAAAGAAGTTATTCCAGGTGGAGTAGATTCACCTGTAAGAGCTTTTAAAAGTGTAGGTGGTACGCCTCCTTTTATTCAAAAAGGTGAGGGTGCATATCTTTTTGATATTGATGGAAATAAATATGTTGATTTTGTGCAAAGCTGGGGACCACTTATTTGGGGACATGCAAATAAAGAGATTGAAGAAGCAGTTATTGAAACAGCTAAAAGCGGTCTTTCATTTGGTGCTCCTTCAGTTTTAGAGACACAATTGGCAAAAGAGATTGTAGAACTATTTGACAATATTGATAAATTGAGATTTGTAAATAGTGGTACTGAAGCTGTAATGTCAGCTATTAGATTAGCAAGAGGTGTTACAGGAAAGAACGGAATCCTTAAGTTTGAGGGGTGTTACCATGGGCACTCTGACTCATTATTAGTTCAAGCAGGATCAGGTTTAGCAACATTTGGTGATCCAAGTTCTCCAGGTGTACCAGCAGATTTGACAAAGCATACTTTAGTTTGTGAGTACAATAATATTGAAAACTTAAAAAAGTGTTTTGAGCAAAGTGATGATATTTCTTGTGTGATTATAGAACCTGTTGCTGGAAATATGGGATTAGTTCCAGCCTCAGAAGAGTTTTTAGAAGCTTGTAGACAACTTTGTGATGAAAATGGTGCATTACTTATTTATGATGAAGTAATGAGTGGATTTAGAGTATCTTTAAAAGGTGCCACTGGAGTATTAAAACCACAAGCTGATATTATAACATTTGGTAAAGTAATTGGTGCAGGTATGCCTGTGGGAGCTTTTGCAGCAAGTAAAGAGATTATGTCTCATTTATCTCCTGATGGTGCAGTTTATCAAGCAGGTACATTAAGTGGAAATCCAGTTGCTATGAGCGCAGGTTTAGCAAGTATTAAAAAACTAAAAGCAAACCCAGAAGTATATGAGGATTTATCAAGAAAAGCTAAAAAGTTAGTAACTGGTTTAAAAGAGGTTGCTACACAAAATGGAATATCTTTACAAGTGAACACAAGAGGTTCAATGTTTGGATTCTTTTTCAATGATAATGAACCTACAAACTTTAAAGAAGTAGGAACTAGTAACTTTGAATATTTCTCGAAGTTCCACCATGAGATGATTAAAAGAGGGTTCTATTTCGCTTGTTCTCAATATGAAGCAGGATTTATGTGTGATGCAATAAGCGATGAGGATATTGAAAATTGTATCAATGCTGCAAATGAAGTAATGAAAGAACTATAAAGAGAGTTATAATGAGTGAAAATAAACAGAATTCAGCACCTAAACACGAAAGCAAGTTAAGAGCTTTAGATAACTTATCTTTAGGTATATCAATGGTAGTAGCAGTTGCTATTGGTTTTGGTATAGGATATGGATTAAAGATGCTTACAGGTTATACTTGGACATTATGGCTTGGTGTTTTTTGGGGTGTTGCAGCTGCTATATTAAATATTGTAAGAGCATATAAAAGAGCTCAAAAAGAGTATGAGGGGATGGAAAATGACCCTAGATATGCACATAGAGCTAAGTATGGTGATAATATAAAGAATGATGAAGATGACGATTAATAAGCAGGTTAAAGACTATGCTATAGTTTTTATAGTATTAGATTTGTGTTTGATTCTTTACTCATTTATATTTGAAGATTTCAATTGGCTATTAAATGCTCAGGTTGCATTTGTAGCCTCATTGATAGTTACTATTACCTCTTTTTACTCTTATAAGAAAAATATTAGTAAAAGATTAGCTAATATGGATGATTCAAAAAAAGAGTATGCAAACGATGAAAGAGATAAAATTGATGAGATTGATGATCCATATGATTTATACTCAGAGTATAAAGAGATACCAGAAGAAGAGTTGACAAAAGAGAAAATTCAAGAGATAATTAAAGATGAAAAATCTAAAGTGAAAAGGAACTCTTTAAAAAATACAATATTTTCAGCTTCAGGTTATATGTCTTTATATAGAATATTTGGTTATTCATTTTTGATATTTGGATTTTTTGCATTAAATAACAATAATATATTTATACCATCTGCATTTTTGATTGGGTTGGGAGTTGTTCCCTTAGGAGTTTTAGCCTCTAAGCTTTTTATAAAAGCTTAAAGGTTAAGTTATCTAATCAGCTATTAAAGGTAAATCTATTATTACTTTATCTTCTTCAAAACTTAAGATAAATGAATTATTATTTTCCTCTTTTTTTAATTCTTCTAAATTATTTTTTACATCAGATTGAATTTTTACAGTTATCAAAGAGTACTTTTTACCCTCAATTTTTATATATTCACCAATTTTTAGTAGTACAGAGCAAGTTACAGTAGTTGCACTTTTACTGTAAGCTTCTAATACTTTATTTATAACTTTTACAAACTCATTTGCATTTAGTTTAAAATCAGGAATTGAAGGGTCGTAGTTTTTGATATAGTTAATATCATTTTTGATTTTATTTGTTGAGATTGCTAAATCAATAATAGTGAAAATATTTGTTTTATTTGTATTTTCAATATTAAGTTTTGATTCTTTTTTAACCATAGCACTTTTATAAAGCTTCATATGAACTTCTTCATCATTTTCATACATCACTGTAATAGCATAAAAAGTGTAGTTTTTTATAGATAAATCTATATAAGCAGTGTTTACTCCATATGTTTGAGAAGCGTACTTTACTGCTAGATTAAAAAGCTCATTTTGCTTAATTCTACTAAGCAAAAATTGAGCTTCACTATTTGAAAAAGTTATTTTTCCATCTTGATTAAAAGATATTATAGGGTTTAAATCTAAGTCAACCCACTTTTCATAGAAATTCATAAATTAACTCTCAACATAATTCTTTAAGTTCTTACCAACTTTAGGGTGTTTAAGTTTTTTAATAGCACTTGACTCTATTTGTCTAACTCTTTCTCTTGTTACTGATAATTCTTTACCAATCTCTTCAAGAGTCCTATCACTAGCATCTTCCATAAGTCCAAATCTCATTCTAACAACTGCTTGTTCTCTTTCATTTAGCTGAGCTAGAATTTGATCAATTTGACCTTGTAAATCCTCTTTCATAATATTATCAACAGGAGTTGGAGCTTTTTCATCTGGTACAAAATCACCAAATTTACCATCATCATCTGAACCAATAGGTGCTTCAAGTGATACAGGCTCTTTAGTAATTTTAATTACTTGTTTTACTTTATCAACAGCAAGTCCTACCTCTTTTGAGATGCTATCTACATCTGGCTCTTTACCATTTTCTTGAATACCTTTTCTAATAATTTTATTGATTCTATTAATTGTTTCAATCATATGAATTGGAATTCTAATAGTTCTAGCTTGATCTGCAATTGCTCTACTAATTGCTTGTCTAATCCACCATGTTGCATAAGTAGAGAATTTATAACCCTTTTTATACTCAAACTTATCAACGGCTTTCATAAGACCAATATTTCCTTCTTGAATTAAGTCCAAGAAAGGTAATCCTCTATTTGTATATCTTTTTGCAATAGATACAACAAGTCTAAGGTTTGATTTTGCCATTCTTGTTTTGGCTTTATCAGTAATCCTTTTACCTCTTTTAATTTGCTCTAAAACATCTTTTAACTCTTCAGGTTCAAGATCAAATCCACCCTTTGAAGCCTCTTTTGTTTGGAAAAGTTTTTTGATTTCCATATATGTAGAAACCATTGTTGCTTCAGGAACCATTGATGTGATTTGAGCTTTTGATAGGTTTACAATATTGTCTAATATCTTTTGGTGATTAGCTAATAATGTATCATTAAATAGAGGTAATCTATACTCTAATCTTTTTAATTCACTATCAAATCCAGTATCAGATTTAAGAGCAGTTTCCATAGCTCTTACTATCTCACTTATTAATTTAGAAGTAGGGCCTAAGTCTAGTAAAGCCTCTTTTAAAATTCTTTTTTTGTATGCAACTGCAAGTTTATATTGCATTTGGTGAATCTCATCATCAGACTTAGCTTCCTCTTTTGATAAGAATTTAAGCCAATCTTTTTTTGCTTTTTCTAGTACTTTAAAAGATTCAATAATAGTTTGTGCTCTTTTATCAATCTTTTTCTTTTTTGTTTTTCCCTCATCTTCTGGATCTTCTTCAGTATTGTCATCAGAAGAGTTCTCTTCAGTATCATCAGAATCTTCATCATCAAAGTTTCTAAATAACTCTTTTACTTTTCTCTCTCTATTTACTAAAGGTTCCTTGTATTCTAAGATAAAGTCTATTAAGTAAGGTACATAACAGATTGCATCTAAGATTACATCTTCACCTGTTTCAATTTTCTTTGAAATTTCAATCTCTTCTTCTTTTGTAAGTAATGGAATCTGTCCCATTTCTCTTAAGTACATTCTTACAGGAGAATCAGATCTTGACCACTCTAATAACTCTTTATTTTTAAGTAAATCAAAAACATCATCTTCATTTTCAATTAACTTTTCTCTTTGTTCTCTTCTCTTTTTAGCCTCTTCAGCATTCATTCTTTTTGCTTGTTCTTGCGAACTTATAAGTGTTACATTGTATAGTTGAGTTAATGCTATTAACTTTTTAACATTTGTAACTGTTGGTGCTTTTGGAAAAATTTTAATAATTTGTTCATATGTTAAGATAGAGTCTTTATGTTCTTTTACAATCTGTTCAATTGCTTTATTTAAATCTTTTGCGCTCATCGACGAAAAATCCTCTTTTTAAGATAGGTATATATTATACCGAAATTATTTAAAAAAACCATTAAATGCTGTATATTTAATAATAAATTATTAATATTTTTGATATTATGTAGCTTTTCTAATTAAAAAATATAATAAAGAAATCAAAAGTTTTCTTAAAGAGTAAGGGATACAAAATGGATAAAATTACAGGAAAAGTATGGAATTTTGGTGCAAATATTGATACAGATGTTATCATTGCAGCAAGATATTTAAATAGTTCAGATCCAGAACATTTAGCAAAATATGTGATGGAAGATGCAGACCCTGATTTTCCTAATAAGTTACAAAAGGGAGATATTATTGTAGCTGGGGAAAATTTCGGATGTGGTAGTTCAAGAGAACATGCTCCAATTGCTTTAAAAGCTGCAGGAGTAGCTGCTGTTGTTGCACCATCATTTGCTAGAATTTTTTATAGAAATGCATTTAACATGGGGTTACCAATTTTTGAATTACCTCAGGCTAGTGAAATAAAAGAGGGTCAAGAGATTTCAATAGACTTAGATGCAGGTAAAATCGAAAATAACTCAATAAATAAAACTTATGAGTTTATACCAATTCCTGATTTTATGCAAAAACTAATTGCAGCAGGTGGGTTAATTAATTTAGCGAAAGAAGAAATTGCTTCTGAAAAGGAAAATAACTAATGAAAACATATAACATTTCTTTAATAAAAGGTGATGGTATTGGTCCTGAAATTGTTGATGAGGCTGTAAAAGTTTTAGATGCAGTAGCAGCAAAATGTGGTTTTAGCTTAGAGTATAAAGAGTACTTAATGGGTGGTATTGCTATTGATGAAACAGGAACACCTCTACCTGAAGAGACTGTAAAAGGTGTATTAAATTCTGATGCTTGTTTATTTGGAGCTATTGGTGGTGAAAAATGGGATACATTACCAAGAGAGTTAAGACCTGAAACTGGATTATTAAAATTTAGAGAAGAGATGGGTGTTTATGCAAACTTAAGACCTGCAATAGTTTATGATGAATTAGTAAATGCTTCAACACTAAAACCTGAAGTTATTGAGGGTTGTGATATTATGGTTGTAAGAGAGTTAATTGGTGGGATTTACTTTGGACAACCAAGAGAAAATGATGGTCAAAAAGCTTTTAATACTATGGTTTATACAAAACCAGAAATTGAAAGAATTGGAAAACAAGCTTTTGAATTTGCAATGAAAAGAGATAAAAGAGTTTGTTCTGTTGATAAAGCAAATGTTCTAGAAGTTTCTCAATTATGGAGAGATACGATGGAAGAGATTGCAAAAGATTATCCAGAAGTAGAACTTTCTCATATGTATGTTGATAATGCTGCTATGCAACTTGTAAGAAATCCAAAACAGTTTGATGTAATTGTTACAGGGAATATTTTTGGAGATATCTTATCTGATACTGCTTCAATGGTTGTTGGATCAATAGGATTATTACCATCAGCTTCAACTGGTGATAAAACTGCTATTTATGAACCAATTCACGGTTCAGCACCAGATATTGCAGGACAAGGTATTGCAAATCCAATTGCTACTATTGAAAGTGCTGCTATGATGTTAAGATATTCATTAGGTGAAGAGGAAGCAGCAGATAAAATCGAAAATGCAATTAGAGATGCATTAAAAGATGGATACAGAACAAAAGACTTAGCAGCATACGATGCAAAAGAGGTTGTATCAACTACAGAAATGGGTGATATATTAGCAAATTACATTAAATAAGTTAGGATTTAAAATGAGTAATAAATATAGGTTAGTTACTAGAAGTGATATGGATGGTTTAGTTTGTGGAACACTTTTGAAGTATTTAGATATTATTGATGAAATCACATTTGTACATCCAAAAGATATGCAAGATGGAAAAGTTGAAATTACTCAAAATGATATTACTACAAACTTACCATATGTTGATGGTGTTTATCTTGCATTTGATCATCACTTTAGTGAAACATTAAGAAATGAAAAGAAAGATAATCATATTATAGATGCAGATGCACCAAGTGCAGCAGAAGTTGTTTATCAATATTATGGTGGAGATGAAAAATTTCCTTCAAAGTTCAAACCTATGATGCATGCAGCAAACAAAGCAGATAGTGCAGCATTTACAAAAGAAGATATTTTAAATCCAAAAGGATGGGAACTTTTAAGTTTCCTAATGGATAGTAGAACAGGGCTTGGAAGATTTAGAGAATTTACTGTTTCAAATTATCAACTTATGATGGAGTTAATTGATTATTGTAAAGATCATACTATAGAAGAGATTCTTCAAATAAGAGATGTAAAAGAGAGAGTTGATTTATACTTTAGATATGAAAAAGAGTTTGAAGAACAACTAAAAAGATGTACTACTATTCATAACAACCTAGCAATAATTGATTACAGAAATGAAGAGATTATCTATCCTGGGAATAGATTTTTAGTTTATGCGCTGTATCCTGAAACAAATATTTCTATTCACGTGGTATGGGGAAGAGATAAGCAAAATGTTGTTTATAGTACAGGAAAATCTATTATCAATAAAACATCTAAAACTAATGTAGGTGAATTAATGCTTAAATATGGAGGAGGTGGACATCAAGCTGCAGGTGGATGTCAACCAAGTCATGAAGATGCACCTAAGGTTTTAGAAGAACTTATTACTCAAATAAATAAAGATGGTTAAAGAGATTATAATTTCTCTTTAACTATTTCATAAAATCTTTCAAAAGAGGGTAAATCCAAAGTAGCTTCTCTTTGTTTTTTACCCCACATAGGTTCAGGAAAATAGGAATCTTGCTCAAACCTTGCCATTATATGAAAGTGTACATGTGGCACATAGTTTCCAAAAGATGCGATGTTTATTTTTTTAGGTTCAAAATACTCTAGCATAGTTTTTTCACAAATATCTAAACATCTAAAGATTTCTTCTTTTGTTTTGTTATCACACTGACTGAACTCTTTTAATTCTTTATTAGTAAAAATTTTAAGCCATGGTATCTCACTTTCTTCTATTTGTATATTGATTAATTCATTTTTATAAATTGTTGACATTGAAATCCTTGATTATGATATGTAATTACTAAAATAACCTTATTAGTATTAAACTATCTTTAAGTAAAAATTAACTATAATGCGAATCCATTTTTTCAACCATTAGGGAAGTTTTTATAAAATATTTGTGTTTTATAAAGAGTTGGTGAGAGGGGAGAAAAGCGATGAAATAGCTTCTCTTTACTCTAAAAGGCCTAGGTTAAGGGTTTTAGAAAGTATTTACTTTCCAAAACGTGAAGCTATTCACGTTTTTTTAGCGCCTCTTACCTGTTGAAAATGTGGCAATAAACACAAAAAGAGGAATGACTGATGAAAGTTAGAGCTTCAGTAAAAAAAATGTGTGATAAATGTAAAGTTATCAAAAGAAAAGGTATCGTTAGAGTAATCTGCGACAACAAAAAACACAAACAAAGACAAGGATAATATAAGATGGCTAGAATCGCAGGTGTTGATTTACCAAATAAAAAAAGAATAGAATTTGCCTTAACTTATGTTTACGGTATTGGTTTATACAATTCTAGAAAAATATTAGACGCTGTTGGTGTTGATAAAAACAAAAGAGCACATGAATTAACAGAAGACGAAGCAGCTGCAATTAGACAAGAGATCCAAAAGAACTACCAAGTTGAGGGTGATCTTAGAAAAAAAGTTGCAATGGATATCAAATCTTTAATGGATTTAGGTTCATACAGAGGATTAAGACATAGAAAAGGTTTACCTTGTAGAGGGCAAAAGACAAAAACTAATGCCAGAACTAGAAAAGGTAAAAAGAAAACTGTTGGTGCAGCAGCGAAGTAAGGATAGTATATAATGGCAAAAAGAAAAGTTACTAGAAAAAAAATTGTAAGAAAAAATATTGCTGACGGTGTTGTACATATTGCTGCAACATTTAACAATACTATGGTTACTGTAAGTGATAAAGCAGGTAATGCAATTGCATGGTCAAGTGCTGGAAGCTTAGGTTTCAAAGGTAGTAAGAAGTCAACTCCATTTGCTGCGCAAGCTGCAGTTGAAGATGCTATGCAAAAAGCAATGGAACACGGTATTAAAAATGTTGGAATTAAAATTCAAGGACCAGGTTCAGGTAGAGATACAGCAGTAAAATCTGTTGGTGCTATGGATGGTATTAGAGTTACTTGGTTTAAAGATGTTACACCATTACCACACAATGGTTGTAGACCTCCAAAAAGAAGAAGAGTGTAAGGGGTAATAGATGGCAAGATATAGAGGACCAGTAGAAAAAATCGAAAGAAGATTAGATGCAGACCTTGGATTAAAAGGTGAGAGAAGACTTAACGGAAAATCTGCATTAGAAAAAAGACCATTTGCTCCTGGACAACACGGACAAAGAAGAGCTAAAATTTCTGAGTATGGTTTACAGTTAAGAGAGAAGCAAAAAGCTAAATTCATGTATGGTGTTTCTGAAAAACAATTCAGAAAATACTTCAAAGAAGCAGCTAGAAGAGAAGGTAATACAGGTGCTAACTTAATTACTTTAATTGAGCAAAGATTAGACAACGTTGTTTACAGAATGGGGTTTGCTACAACTAGAGCAAACGCTAGACAATTTACAACTCATGGACACGTTTTAGTTGATGGAAAAAAAGTTGATATTCCTTCTTTCATCGTAAAACCTGGACAAAAAATCGAAATTAAAGAAAAATCAAAATCTAACCCTCAAATTGTTAGAGCTTTAGAGTTAACAAACCAAACTGGAATGGTTGACTGGGTAGATGTAGACACAGACAAAGTATTCGGAATTTTCACAAGAATCCCAACAAGAGAAGAAGTTGTTATTCCTGTAGAAGAGAGATTAATCGTAGAGTTATATTCTAAATAATAAGCATAAGAGGTAGCCAATGAAGAAGTTTGCAGATACACCGTTTTTACCAACAGAAGTTGAAATCGAAGCTATTAACGATAATGAAGCTAAGATTTCTGCATATCCATTTGAAAGTGGTTTTGCAATTACTTTGGCACACCCTTTAAGAAGACTTTTATTAAGCTCTTCAGTTGGTTACGCACCAATTGCAGTTAAAATTGAAGGTGCTTCTCATGAGTTTGACTCATTAAGAGGGATGCTAGAAGATATAGCTATATTTATCATTAATCTTAAGAATATTAAGTTTAAAATCAATGGCGATGAAGATCAAGTTATTGTTGAATACTCATTTGATGGACCAAAAGAGATAAAAGGTGAGGATTTAGTAAACTCAGACGTAGAAGTAGTTTCTCCAGATGCTCACTTAGCAACAATTAACTCAGATTGTAACTTAACTTTCTCAGTAATTATTCAAAAAGGTATTGGTTATATGCCTTCTGAAGATATTAGAGAAATCGTTGGGCCAGACTACATTCCATTAGATGCTTTCTTTACACCAGTAAAAAAAGTAGTATATGATATTGAAAAAATGTTAGTTGAAGATAACCCAAATTATGAGAAAGCTGTTTTCAATGTAAAAACAAATGGACAGATTTCTCCTATTACTGCATTTAAAGAAGCTGTAACAGTAATGTATTCACAAATGTCAGTATTTAATAAAGTATTTGATTTATCTGAAGTAACAGTAAGTGATGCAGGTGAAGAACCAGTTGAACTTAAAGATTTAATTATTAAAATTGAAGATTTAAATTTAAGTGCTAGATCATTTAACTCATTAGACAGAGCTGGTCTAAAATATTTAGGTGAATTAGTACTTATGAGTGAAGTGGAAGTTAAGAACATCAAAAACTTAGGGAAAAAATCTTATGATGAGATTGCAGAGAAATTAGACTCATTAGGATTCCCAGTTGAAGAGACACTTCCAGAGAATGTTGCTTCTGCATTAAGAAGAAAACTAGAGCAACTAAAAGCAAATTAAGGGTAGTAATTATGAGACATAAGCACGGATATAGAAGATTAAATAGAACTTCTTCTCATAGAAAAGCATTATTAAAGAATTTATCAATTGCTTTAATTGAGAGAGAAAAAATCGAAACTACTGTACCAAAAGCAAAAGAGTTACAGAGATTCGTTGAAAAATTAGTAACAACAGCTAGAGATGCAGACTTTAATACACACAGAGCTGTATTTGCTGTATTACAAGACAAAGAAGCTACAAAAAAATTAATTAATGAAATTGCACCAAAATACGAAGGTAGAAATGGTGGATATACATCAATTATCAAAACAAGAATCAGAAGAGGAGATGCTACTCAAATGGCATTCATCTCTTTTGTATAATCAAAAGAATTAATTTTTTTAAAGAGGGGAAAGGCTTATGCCTTTTCCCTTTTTTTATTCTAATATATTACTTAAAATCTTCTTTTTAATTACACTTAATTCTCTTTACCAAGGTTTAATCAATTTTTTTGTATAATCCAGTGCAATATTATAATTGTAAAACACAGGAGAGCCTTTTGATAACTCTAAAAGAAGCACTATCGCTTGGTAGTGATGATATAGATAAAATAAAAGATGATTTAAAATCAAAAATCAAACAAAATAATATTGGTGCTTATATTGAACAATTAACTTCAGATGAAATTTCAGAATCTGGTTCAGGTATTCCTATTGCTATTAAAGATAATATAAATGTTAAAGATTGGGAGATTACTTGTTCTAGTAATATTTTAAAAGGGTATAAGTCACCTTATAATGCTACAGTTATTGAAAACCTAAAAAAAGCAGGATTAACTCCATTTGGAAGAACAAACATGGATGAATTTGCTATGGGTAGTTCAACAGAATCTTCATGTTATGGTAAAACTTTAAACCCTATAGATAATACAAAAGTTCCAGGTGGTAGTTCAGGTGGTTCAGCTGCAGCTGTTGCAGGTGGAATTGCTATTGCTGCACTTGGAACAGATACTGGTGGAAGTATTAGACAACCAGCAGCATACTGTGGAGTTGTTGGTATGAAGCCAACTTATGGAAGAGTATCAAGATATGGTGTTACTGCGTACTCTTCATCATTAGATCAAGTAGGTCCAATAACTCAAAATGTAGAAGATGCTGCAATCTTATATGATATAATTTCTGGAAATGATCCAATGGACTCAACTTCAGCAAATGTAGATTATGAACCAGTAGCTTCAAAATTAGATTCAAATAGAAAATTAAAAATAGCAGTTATTGATAATTTTGTTGATCAAGCTAGTCCTGCTATAAAAGCTGGATATGAAAAAGCTATTAAGGCATTAGAAGATGCTGGACATGAAATAGTACATAAGAATATGTTAGATACAAATAAGATTTTATCTTCGTACTATATCGTAGCAACTGCTGAAGCTTCTGCAAACCTTTCAAGATTTGATGGGGTAAGATATGGTAATAGAAAAGGTGAAGCTGGATTAAAAGAGATGTATACTCAAACTAAAACGCAAGGGTTTGGTGAAGAGGTACAAAAAAGAATTATGCTTGGAAGCTTTGTTTTAAGTTCTGGATACTACGATGCTTATTATATTAAGGCTCAAAAAGTTAGACATTTAATTAAAGATGAGTATGAAGCAATCTTTAATGATGCTGATTTGATTTTATCACCAGTTGCTCCAACAACTGCTCCTGAATTTGGAAGTTTTAAAACATCACTTGAAATGTATTTGAGTGATATTTATACTATTTCTGTAAACCTAGCTGGACTTCCAGCAATTTCACTTCCTGTAGATAAGGATGAAAACGGCATGCCAGTTGGGTTACAGTTAATTGGAAAAGCGTATGATGAACAAACTGTGTTTGATGGTGCTTTATCTTTAGAAAAAGCAGTACAATAAATTATTTGAAAAATAGATAGGATTAATTATTATGAGAATTAGAAAAAAAGCATTAACATTTGAAGATGTGTTATTAGTACCACAAAAGTCTGAAGTATTACCAAAAGAAGTTGATATTAGAACAAATTTAACAAAAAATATTTCATTAAATATTCCTTTTGTATCTGCTGCAATGGATACAGTTACTGAATATCAAGCTGCAATTGCTATGGCAAGACTTGGTGGTATAGGAATTATTCATAAAAATATGGATATTGAAGCTCAAGTTTTACAATGTAAAAAAGTTAAAAAAAGTGAATCAGGTATGATTATTGATCCTGTGACAATTGGACCTGAACAAACTTTACAAGATGCTGAAGATATTATGGCATCATATAAAATCTCAGGTGTACCTGTTGTTGATGATAATAAAAAATTATTAGGTATCTTAACTAATAGAGATATGAGATTTACAAAAGATTTTACTCTATTAGCAAAAGAGAAAATGACATCTATGCCTTTAGTAACTGCAAAAGAAGGAACTACATTAGATGAAGCTGCTGATATTATGCATGCAAACAAAATCGAGAAACTTCCTATTGTAAATCAAGAAGATAAATTAATTGGACTTATTACAATTAAAGATATTAATAAAAAAAGAGAATACCCTAATGCAAACAAAGATGAATATGGAAGATTAAGAGTAGGGGCTGCTATTGGTGTTGGACAAATGGATAGAGCTAAAGCACTATATGAAGTAGGTGTTGATGTTTTAGTGCTAGATTCAGCTCACGGACACTCTAAAGGTATTCTTGATACAGTTAAACAGATAAAAGAAGAAATTGATATTGATATTATTGCAGGAAATGTTGCTACTGCTGAAGCAACTGAGGATCTAATCAAAGCTGGTGCTGATGGGGTAAAAGTAGGTATTGGACCTGGATCTATTTGTACTACAAGAATTATTGCAGGTGTTGGTGTACCTCAAATTTCTGCTATTGATGAGTGTTCTGAAAAAGGTAAAGAGTATGGTGTACCTGTAATTGCAGATGGTGGTATTAAATACTCTGGTGATGTTGCTAAAGCATTAGCAGTAGGTGCAAGTGCTTGTATGATGGGAAGTGCATTAGCTGGTACTGATGAATCTCCAGGTGAAGTAGTACTATTCCAAGGTAGAAAATTCAAAACATATAGAGGTATGGGTAGTATTGGTGCAATGACAAAAGGAAGTAATGATAGATATTTCCAAGAAGGAACTGCTGCTGATAAACTTGTTCCTGAGGGAATTGAGGGTAGAGTTGCATACAGAGGAAGTATCTCTGATATTATTCACCAATTCTCAGGTGGATTAAGAGCATCTATGGGATATGTTGGTAGTGAATCAATAACTGTATTCCAAGATAAAGCTGAATTTGTAGAAATTACAAGTGCAGGACTAAAAGAGTCTCACGTACACGATGTAACAATCACAAACGAATCACCAAACTATCATGTTTAAAAGTGATGTTGTAAACATCATCTTTTAAACTTATTCTGCATTGAAGATTGATTTTATTCTTGTGTAATATAAGTACACTATGAGAAAAATCAATCTTCGTTTTGACTAAATTTAGAATTTAATACTTCTAAGATCACTTTTTAATTTCGTTATTAAGGATTTTGCGAGAAGTCGTGAGTAACGGCAAAGTTATTTAGATGCTCCTCTAAGGCTAGCTTATACTCATTTACAAAGTATTCCATTATTTTTTCTTTCTCTGCTAACATATCTTCTGCACTATCAAATGATGTACATGTCATATAAGTAGTAAATCTAGCTGAACCATACATAAGTGAAGCACTTACTTCCCCTAAAGTTAGTCCTCTTTTTAATTGTTGGTTTGCAACAGCAATATGTTCATCTGCTCTTTGTAAAAATTCGCTTGTTTTTTCGCTCATAAATTTTCCTATTTTTATTTGAATTATAGTAAAAGAGTATTTATAAAAAAGATAGATATTCTAAAAATTTACTAACCTATATCAATAGGCATAAAATTCTTTTGAAGTTCTATACTTGTATAAAGTTCGTTTTCTTCTTCTAAAACTCTTTTTATCTTTTCCTCTATAGAGTCAAGAAACTCTTCTTTTGTATTACATCTTGAAGTGTTGGCTTCTATTGTATTTGCTTTGTCCTTAATAGTTTCTATGTTCTCATTTTCTAAATCAGTACGTACTTTAAAAGCTATAATATCTTTTATACAATCTTTATCATAGCCACAATCTTTAATATCAGCGCCAATCTTTTTGGCTTTTTCTTGTAGTATTTCAAAGTAAGTATCCATAATAATCCTTTAGAAAAACTCATTATAAGATAATAGTATGAAAAATTTGTTTAGACAAAAGAGGTAAAGCTTTTATTAAATCCAAAAACTGGCTATAATGTGGAAAATTCAAGGATATATATGCCAAAAGGTAAAAAGACAGTTATTAAAGAAATCAAACTATTAGAGAATGATGAAATATTAATAAATGGAAAAGAATACATAATTTTAGAATCAACAAAAGATATAGAAACAGCAAAGACAATGAAAGTATCTTCAAATGGAAATAGGATTTTAAGGTTTGATGACGAAAACAAAAAAGCCAGAATCGATTTAAAAAGATCAATAGATATTTTTAAAATCACTTTCAAAGATGAACAAAGAGCAAAGGAATTCTTTAAAACAAAAGATAAAAAGTTAATCTTACCAGAAGATACTAAAGAGATTATTTCAACTGAAAACTCTTTTATACAAGCACGTTCTCTTGTTTCTTCATATCAAGATAAAAAAAGCAGTAGTTATGATAATCAAATAGGTATTAGTACTTTTTATCTATTTGAAGAGTAGGGCTAATATCAAAAATAGCTCAACAAAAAAAGATAAACTATATGATAGATAATATTTTTAAAGATATAAAAGTAGATAAAGAAAAAGAACAGTTCATTGATTTATTAAAGCATCAAAATGTAAGAATAGAAAGAATAGTTTCAAATGGACAATGTTCTCCCGTAGGTTTTTGGTATGAACAAGAAGAAAATGAGTTTGTTCTTTTATTAAAAGGAGAAGCTATCTTGGAGTTTGAAGATAGAGAAGTTACTTTAAAAGAGGGTGACTTTATAAATATACCATCATATGAAAAACATAGAGTAAAGTCTACTTTAGAAAACTCTGCTACTATTTGGTTAGCAGTTTTTTATAAAGACTAAAGTAGTTATACAACTAACTAAAAAGTTAGTTGCTTTTATATTATAAAATTTCGTGAATTGTAACTTTAAAGTCTAAATCACACCCTGCTAATGGATGGTTATAATCAACAGTTACTTCATCTTCAGTTACTTCTGTAACAGTAGCTTTTAATACATCGCCGTCATCTGTGTCAGCTTCTAATACCATACCAATTTCTAGATCAATTCCATCAAAATCTGATACAGGTAATGTTTCACTTAAATCAGGATTATGTGCTCCATAGGCATCTTTAGCCTTTACATTTATCTCTTTTGTTTCTCCTGCATTCATATTAGAAATACCTTTTTCTAATCCAGCTATAATTTCACCAGCACCATAAATAAATTTTATAGGTTCTTTATCTATATTACTATCTATAATCTCATCATTTAATTTCACTTCATAAGACATTTTTACTACTTGATTCTTATCTATAGGCATTTAATTTTTCCTTTTGGTTTTTTGTAAATATATCAAAATAGTTTAAAACAAAGCTTCAATTATCCATAATTAAGACAATTTGTATATAATCAAAACCTTATTAATTTATAAAAGGAATAGTGATGACATTTACAGTATTTTGTGGTTCAAGTGTAGGAAACAATATTGAGTATGAGAATGCTACAAAATCATTAGGTAAGTATTTAGCTTTAAATAATATAGGTGTAGTTTATGGTGGTGGAAATGTTGGTCTTATGGGAGTTTTAGCAAACTCTGTTTTAGAAAATGATGGAAAAGTACATGGGGTTATACCTGAGAAACTTCAAGAAAAAGAGTTGGCTCACAACAGTTTAACAAACCTTGATGTTGTGACAACTATGCATGAAAGAAAAGCAAGAATGGCAAGTCTTGGTGATGCTTTTATTGCTCTGCCAGGAGGAATTGGAACTTTAGAAGAGATATTTGAGGTTTGGACTTGGGCGCAACTAGGATTTCATAATAAACCTTGTGCTTTTTATAATGTAAATGGGTTTTATGATAATTTAATTAAAATGATAAACTCTATGAGTGAGCAAGGGTTTGTAAAAAAAGAGTATGTGGATATGCTAATTGATACAGATGATAAAGATGAGTTAGTAAATCAAATAAAAGCCTATAAGGCTCCAAAACAAAAATGGTCTTAAAGAGTTAACTATGAAACTTATTTTTCTTCTTTTTTTACTTTTTTCATCATCATTTGCAGGCTATGAAGAGATAAAGATAGGTAAGATAGATAAAAGATATGAAGATAGAATATCTGCAAAACATTTAAAGAGTATTTTGGATGAGATAGAGACTCACTTTGAAAGTAAACTTGGTATGAATATCTTTGATTATTCTGCTTATGGTAAACCTATAGATATACTTTATGTAAAACCCTCTGTGTTAGAAAGAAGAATAAATAGAACAGTTAAGAGATTAAAAAGAAAAAAACAAAAAATAGAAAAAATTAAGAGTAGTTTTGAACCAAAAGAGAAAGTTCTAACTACGCTTACTACTAAATATCAGAAAAAGAAAAAAGTTTTAGATGAGATTACAAAAAATTTAAATAGTTATATAACCAAGCAAAATAGTAGAAATGATATATCTAAAGAAGAGTATAAAAAGATTAAAACATATATTAAAACAAAAAAAGTAGTTGTAAATCAAAAACTAAAAGAGGTTAATAGATTAAATAGAGAAATAAGAACTCTTACTCTTAAATACAACAACAAGCTTCACTCTTATAAAACCCATGTTATGTTATACAACCAACTTGCTAATAATCTTGAAAATATGAATAGAAGATTTACAAAAGTTAAGGGAAAAGCCATAGGTCAAAAAGAGATTACAATAAAAAGATTTACACTAAATGGTAAAAAAGTTGAACAAAGAGAAGAGAGAAATAGTATGAAGAAAATAGAGATTTATGGCTTTGAATCTATTAGCGAATTAAAAGCTGTTTTAGCCCATGAACTTGCTCATTTAGTAGGATTACCACACATAAATGAAAAGGGTGCTTTAATGCATCCTATTTTACAAAAAAATCAAATAGAAAATTTAGAATTAACTAGTGCTGATATTAAAAACTTCAAAGAAAATTTTTAGTAAATAAAAGGGGAGTTATCCCTTTTATTATCTTTGCTAAGAATTAAAATATAATTTCACCTTTAGGTGTATTTCTTACTTCTTCTATTTTAAAGCAATCATTTGCTACATTTCTTGGAGTGGTATCTAAGTGAGTTTGAACAATTTTATTTATAGTTGTCATTTCCTCTTTTGAGAAAAGCGTATCATCAAAGTCCTCATCCATTTTGATAAACTTAAGTTCAACAAAGCTGTTTTTCTCTTTTACTTCTATATCTAAAAACTCTAAAAGCTCTTGTATTAAGAAAAGTCTTGGATCCTCTTCATCTAAATCTTCGTTATTAGCTATAACATCAAAAAGTTCTGATAATATTACAGGTTCAGGATTTCTTGAAGCTTTTAAGTACTCTTCATCAAATATTTTAGAATCACAAAACCTAGAGTGATTATAGTCCATTAAAAATAGCATAATAGATAGTTTTCTATCATTTAGATGAGTTACTTGTTTGTGTAACATATATAAAATTACATTTGCTACTTTTGTCATATCAATACTCAATATTTTATCCTTTTTCTTACTTAATCTAGATTTGATAATCTGGGTTATTGTCTTCCCATTCAAATATAAAACACATTGGAAGTTTATCTTTTTTATTTAAAAATATTGCTGTAACAACTGCACTAATAAAAATAGAGATAATAGCAATAGCAGATGCAAAAGCTAATGTGGAAAGGCCAGTTAGACCTTGACCTACAGTACAACCTATAGATAACACACCACCACTACCCATAAGTGCACCACCTATCATATTTGATTTTGCTCTATTGCCACCTTGGCTAGCTGTACATCCAAAACTATATTTTTTATTAAATTTAGACATAATAAAAGCACCAAGAACTACACCTATTACAACTGCAATACTAAAAGTTAATGGATTAACTTGATAGAAACTAAATAGTTCAAAGGTTTTAGCAGTTGGGTAGATAAATGTTATACCATTTAAGTCAATTAATCTTTCAATACTCTCTTCTCCCATTACTCCTGTTACATACCATGAGGCAGCAATTAGTAAACCAATTAAAAAACCATCAATTAAAGAAAAAACTCTTTTAGATTTCTTGATTACAAAAGCTAATAAAATAGCTAAAATAGCCACAACAATATATACATTCATAGTGATATTTCCTAAAATTGCAGACCAAGAAAGTAAAGTTTCATTTTTTGTAATTGGTGCAAAGAAATCATTTAGTAGCCCATTTGCAGTAGCAAAAGCAAATATACCTATAAAAACCAATGCAATTAGAGAGTTAGAATCACCCTGAGCAAATTTAACTAAGTGTCTATTTCCACAACCATCTGCTATCATCATACCAGCACCAAATAGTAATCCACCTATGATAATAGAAAAGTAGTTTATATTTTCTCGATAATAGTTTGAATAAGTTAAATCAATATCATAGTAGTTTGCAACAATTGTAGTAGAGATTATAGCTGTAATCATTGCCATTAGTACAGATGAAGCTCTTTTTGTAGACTTTGTAAGAATATAATCTTTTATAGAACCACTAAAACAGAACTGTTTCTTTTGTGCAATTGCACCAAATGTGATACCTATTAGTAGACCTAAAATATTTACTATTTCATAAATTTCAAATTCAGACATCAAATACCTTTTAGTTTATAAATTATTATCATAATTATAACTAAAAATTAAGAAAAATTTATTATAGGAAAATTAATATTTATAGTTTAAAAAAGAAAGGGAGTATAAACTTCCCAGTTTAAAACTGGAAAGTAGATATTTATATAATAGATTTTACAGTAATGTCAAAGTTTAATTCTTTACCTGCTAATGGGTGGTTAAAGTCAACAACTACTTCATTGTCTTTAATCTCTTCAACAACTACTTGAATAGGTTGACCATTTTCACCTTGACCTTGTAGTGGCATACCAACTTCTAGTTGTAAATCTCCAAATTGTTCTTTTGGTAAAGCTTGTTTTGCTTCTGCGTTATACTCTCCATACCCCTCTGCAGCTGGTACAGTGATTGCTTCAGAATCACCTTCATTCATCTCAGTCATTCTTGATTCTAACCCAGGAATTAATTGTCCAATACCAAATGTAAACTCTAAAGGATCTTTGCCAACATTACTATCAACTACCTCTCCATCTACTTTTAATTCATACTCAATTGTTACAACTTGATTTTCTTGTATAGCCATATTGACCACTCCTTTAAATTTTGTTTGTAATACTATATCTGAAAAAGATAATATGGAGGTAAAACAAAAATTTAATTTTTATGGTTTTGTATTGTTGTTGGAGTTTCATCTCCCTTTGCTTGCATATCTAAAGCTTTTGGAAAATTTTTATAAAATTCTCTAAGGCATTTAGCTAAACTCTTTTTTGTTTTTATATCAATAACTCCTTTATCATTTATCTCATCTACAATACTTTGCACTAAAATATCTTGTGGCTTTTGTACTTTTTCTTTCCAAGATAAAAGTAGCTTCTTATCAATAAAACTAGGTAAAGAACCCATAATACCCACATCATTTTGATTATGTACTAAAAGACCTGCTGTTGTTCCTCTATCAAGTGTTAAAACTTGAAAGAGATATAAAGTGTGATATTCAAGCTGCTTTTTTATATCAGCTTCATTAAAAGTAGTTCTACTTTTTATTGCATTTTCAATAATTGTTACATATGTATCAATAATACCCTCACCAAAACTTTTACTAAACTCATAATCTGCTTTGTCATCTAAAGTGTTATAATTTTCTAAGTAGAAGTGAGAAACTCCTCTGTGAGTATTTAGTGCAGGAATACTAAAGTATTTATCCCCTTGCTTTATTCCCTCTTCATATTTATCTTTTGCTAACTTTTTTAGTGTGTTGTCAAATATATCTTTATCTTCATCAAAAACAATACTTGGATTTAAATCAGCCATTATTCTATAGTAGTTTTTTCCATCTTTAAATTGTGTAAATGAAATATGTATATGTATTGATGGAACATTTGGGTTATTTGGGTGTATAATTGTTGAAATTGCAGTAGCACTTTGAAGTTTTTTGTTTTCATCATCGTCATAATGTACTTGAGATACATTTACACTAGCTGTATTGAAAAGTTTTTCATCTTCTGCTTCAAACCTTGAGCCACCTCCGTGAATACCTTCATCTCTTTGCCAAACCACCTCTTTAAAAGGTCTGTTCTCACCATATTTTGAACTTAATACATTTAGCTTATCTACAAATCTGTTTTGAAGTTCTTTTACTAATAATAAAGCATTTTTTGCATTTTTGTCATTTGAAAAAATAATATTCATATTTATAAAACCTTGATTTTTTTGAAATTATAACATAGAAGATTGAAACTATAAAATCTTTTAAAAAATTTTAGTTATACTTCAAAAAAATACAAACAGGCTATTATATATGAAAGATTTTATAGAAAAACTACCAAAGGCAGAGTTACATTTACATATTGAGGGAGCATTAGAACCATCACTTATGTTTAAATTAGCAAAAAGAAATGATATAGATATTCCTTATAAAAGTGTAGAAGATGTAAAAGAAGCTTATAAATTTAAAAATTTACAAAGTTTTTTAGATATCTATTATGCAGGAGCGAAAGTACTTATTAATAAACAAGATTTTTATGATTTAACTTGGGAATATATCTTAAAGTGTAAACAAGACAATGTACTTCATACAGAGATATTTTTTGATCCACAAACGCATACAAGTAGAGGAGTCTCTTTTGATACTGTTATTATGGGTATAAAAGAGGCTTTAGATGATGCATATAAAGAGTTTAAAATAACTTCTAAGATAATAATGTGTTTCTTAAGAGATTTATCAAGTGAAGATGCTTTTGAAACTTTAAATGAAGCATTAAAGTACAAAGATATAATCACAGCAGTTGGACTAGACTCTGCTGAATTAGGAAATCCCCCTAAGAAGTTTGAAGAAGTTTTCAAAAAAGCAAAATATGAGGGGTTTAAACTTGTGGCTCATGCAGGAGAGGAAGGGGATATCTCATATATTAAAGATGCACTAGATTTACTTGAAATACAAAGAGTAGACCATGGAGTTCAAGCTATAAACTCTACTGAACTTATGGAAAGATTAAAGCAAGAGCAAATACCTTTAACAGTATGTCCAAATTCAAATATTGAGTTAAAAGTTTTTGAAAGCTATAAGCAACATAATATAAAAAAGCTTTTAGATTATGGACTAAAAGTTACAGTAAATTCAGATGATCCTGCATATTTTAAAGGGTATATAAATAAAAACTTTTTTAATATTATAGAGAACTTGGATTTAACAAAACAGGATTTAATAAAACTAGTTAAAAACTCTTTTGAAGCCTCTTTTTTAACACAAAAAGAGAAAGATATATACTTACAAAAAGTTGATGAGGTGGTAAAAGAGTATGAATGATATTTTAAACTATATAAAAATAAATGAATTAATCTCTACAGCAGGTCAACCTACAAAAGAGCAATTTCAAGCTATAAAAGATGAGGGCTTTGAGATAGTTATAAATCTTGCATTAAGTACAGCTACAAATGCTTTAGAAAATGAAGACAAAATAGTAACACAATTAGGAATGACATATATTCATATACCAGTTGATTTTGAAAATCCACAAATAAGTGAGGTAAAACAGTTTCTAAATATAATGCAGGCATTAGCTGCGAATAAAGTTTTTGTTCACTGTGCTCTGAATTATAGAGTTAGTGCTTTTATGTATGTATACCATAAGTATATATTACAAACACCATTTGAAGA
This sequence comes from Arcobacteraceae bacterium, assembly GCA_041694355.1. Lineage (GTDB taxonomy): Bacteria > Campylobacterota > Campylobacteria > Campylobacterales > Arcobacteraceae > Arcobacter_B. The sequence continues at coordinate 26,412 of JASMTK010000023.1, forward strand.
GGTGGATCTATCACTAATTGAAGAGTTTATGCCTGATGAAAAGTGGCAAAGAGTTATGAAAGTTAGCTTTGAGGAGTTGAAAGAGGCTTAAAAGTTTTATTAAACCATAATCTTATTTTTCTTTTGATAATATATTTGCTTATAAACTTTTATTTAGGAATTAAGTAACTTGGAAATACAGACGAAAACTGAGAAATTCAACGAACCATTGTATTTAGAAAGTGGAAGGGTTTTAGAAGAGTTTGAAATCGTCTATGAAACTTATGGAAAGTTAAATGAAGATAAATCAAATGTAATTATTATTTGTCATGCATTAGCTGGTTCACATCACGCAGCAGGTAGATATGCAAATGAAGCAAAACCTGGTTGGTGGGATAAGTTTATAGGTGATGGGAAGACTATAGATACAACTAAATACTTTGTAATTTGTTCAAATAATATTGGTAGTAGTTTTGGTTCAACAAATGCTTTGAGTATTGAACCATCTACAGGGGAAGAGTATAGGTTAAGATTCCCTGTGTTGGTTATCTCAGATATTGTTAGAGCTCAGATGAGACTATATGAAAGATTAGGTATAGAAAAACCAAAGGCTATTATTGGTGGTTCTATGGGTGGAATGCAAGCCTTATGTTATGCAATAGAACATCCAGATTTTTGTGATAATATCTTTGCTATGGCAACTACTGCTTATACAAGACCTTGGGCAATTGCTATAAATAAAATAGCAATGGAGTCAATAAGACATGACCCTGCTTTTAAAAATGGACATTATGAAAAAGATGATATTAAAGCAAATGGTTTAGCAGGACTTGCTATAGGAAGAATGGCAGGGCTTATTGCTTATTTGAGTCCAAATTTATTTGATAGGAAATTTGGACGAGAGTATTCAAGAACAGATGGTTTATATGAGCTATTTGGTAGGTTTGAGGTTGAAAGGTATTTAGAGTATAACTCTAGTACTTTCCCTAAAATGTTTGATCCTCTTAGCTATTTATATGTATGTAAAACTATGAATGTTTTTGATGCAGGAAGAAATAAGGATAAATTAGAAGATTCAATAAATAAAATCAAATGTAACTTACATTTGATTTCATTTAAAGATGATATGCTATTTTTCCCAGAAGAGATGGAAGAGATAAGAGATATCATGATAAAACTTGGAAAGCAAGACCAAGTAACATATAAAATGGTTGATAGTCAATCAGGACATGACTCATTCTTAGTTGAGGTTGATAAATTTGAAGACCATGTAAAAGAGATATTAAAAGATATATAAGTAGGAGAAAAAATTGGAAGAAAAAGAAGAGAAATTAGCTTTTGAAGAGAAAGTAATAAAAGCAAAACAACTTTTAGAAAAACTATCAAACCCAGAAATCACACTTAGTGATTCATTAGAAGTATATAAAACAGGTATGAAAGAGTTAGAAGAGGCTCAAAAGTTACTTGATGAAGCAAAACTTATTTTTAAAACTCAAGAAAAAGAACAATAATATACTAGATATAGATTTAAAAAAGTATCCTCTTTTTTAAATCTTAAAGGCTTAACTTTGGATATAGAAAAAATAGAAGAAATCATAAATAAATTTTCAAATGATAGAGGTTGGGACGAACATCATAGCCCTAAAAATCTAACTATGGCACTTACAGGTGAAGTGGGTGAGTTAAATGAAATATTTCAATGGTTAAATGAAGAAGAGTCTTACGATTTACCGTCTCATGTTTATGAACATACAAAAGAAGAGGTTGCAGATATAGCAATATACTTATTAAGAATCTGTATGAAACTTGATATAGATTTAGAGGAAGCCATTTTAAATAAAATGCAAAAAAATGAAAAGAAATATCCAGTAGAAAAAATCAAGAGTATGTCAAAGAAAGAGCTTAAAAGTATAAAAACCAACTAATCTATTAAAGATATATTGATAGAAGTCAAAGATTTTTAAACAATTTCTGCTATTATTACAAAAGAGAATATAAAATATAATCACAACTTATTTACTAAGGATTTAAAATGAGTGAAATACATGAGTATTTTAATAGACAGATTAAGTTATGGGGTGAAGAGGTACAAGACTCATTACAAGATAAAAAGGTAGCTATTATTGGTAGTGGTGGATTAGGGTGTACTTTAGGTATTGCACTTGGTGCATCTGGTATTGGTGAGTTTGCCCTTGTTGATTTTGATGAAGTTGGAGTACATAATATTCATAGACAGATTGGTTTTAAAGTAGGTGATGATGGAAAATATAAAGCTGATGTTCTAAAAGAGTTATTAGAAGCTAGATGTCCATACACAAAAGTAACAGCTTATACTGAAAGCTTTGATGAGTTTGCAAAAAGAGATTTAGAGTTTGATCTAATCATTGATGCAACAGATAACTTACCAAGTAGAGCAGCTATAAATGAGTACTGCATAAACAAAAAACAACCTTGGATTTATGGAAGTGTTGAAGAGTTTCACGGACAGGTTTGTTTCTTTGAAGAGGCATCATATGAAGCTGTATTTCAAATAAATGACAGAAAACCAAACGGTATTGCTTGTCCTATTGTTATGCATATAGGTTCACTTCAAGCAAATCTAGCTATTAGACATTTAGCAGGACTTCCTGTAAAAAAAGATGTATTGTATTACTTAGCATTTGATGAAGAGGGTATTATAAATACTAAGAAGTTTAACTTACCTAAGCAGTAAATAACCCTTTTTTAAGTCCTTTTTGGCTAAAATATCCAAATTTTATAAAATAAATGGGGAATTTTTTATGCCAAAAAGAGAAGATATAAAATCTATTTTACTTATTGGTTCTGGACCAATTGTTATTGGACAGGCGTGTGAGTTTGACTATTCAGGTACACAAGCTACTAAGACACTAAAAGAGTTGGGTTATAGAGTTGTTCTAATTAACTCAAATCCTGCAACAATTATGACTGATCCAGAGTTCGCTGACAAAACATATATCGAACCTATCACAGAAGAAGTTGTAGCAAAAATCATTGAAAAAGAAAATATTGATGCAGTATTACCTACTATGGGAGGGCAAACAGCTCTAAATGTTGCTACTTCAATGTACGAAAAAGGTATGTTAGAAGGAGTTAAATTCTTAGGTGCTCATCCAGATGCAATTAAAAAAGGTGAGGACAGACAAGCTTTCAAAGAAGCAATGATAAAAATAGGTATGGACTTACCTAAATCAAAATATGCTTATAATATGGAAGAGGCTATTTTAGCTGCTGAAGAGATAGGTTTCCCTATGATTATTAGAGCTTCATATACACTAGCAGGTGGTGGTTCAGGGGTTGCTTATAATATTGATGAATATAAGCAATTAGCTCAAGCTGGTTTAGATGCTTCTCCAATCAATGAAATTTTAGTAGAAGAGTCTTTACTTGGTTGGAAAGAGTATGAGATGGAAGTTATCAGAGATCATAAAGATAACTGTATTATTGTATGTTCTATTGAAAACTTAGACCCAATGGGTGTTCATACAGGTGATTCTATTACAATTGCTCCTGCTTTAACTTTAACTGATAAAGAGTATCAAGATATGAGAAATGCCTCTTTTGCTATTCTAAGAGAAATTGGAGTTGATACAGGTGGTTCAAATGTTCAGTTCTCAATTTGTCCAAAAACAGGAAGAATGATTGTAATTGAGATGAACCCAAGAGTATCAAGAAGTTCTGCTCTTGCATCAAAAGCTACAGGGTATCCTATTGCTAAGGTTGCTACACTATTAGCAGTTGGATTTACTCTTGATGAGATTACAAATGATATTACAGGAACTGCTGCATCATTTGAACCTGTAATTGATTATATTGTTACAAAAGTACCTAGATTTACATTTGAAAAATTCCCTAAGGCAGACTCTACATTAACTACTGGTATGAAGTCTGTTGGTGAAGTAATGGCAATAGGAAGAACATTTAACGAATCAATGCAAAAAGCACTATGTTCTATGGAGACAGGACTAATTGGTTTTGACTCTATTTGTACAGATTTAGAAAAAATCAAAAAAGAGATTAGAAGGCCAAATGATAAAAGACTTCTTTATTTAATGGACGGTATGAGACAAGGTTTAACAAATGAAGATATTTTTGAACTTTCAAATATCGACCCTTGGTTCTTAACTAAATTTAGAGATATTTACAACACTGAAAAAGAGATTAAAGAGAGTATTTTAACTGATTATGAGCTTATGAAAAAGGCAAAACTAAATGGATTCTCTGATGAAATGATTGCAAAACTTATCAATAAAGATGTTGTTGAGGTTTATGATTCAAGAAAAGATTTAGGGGTTGCATTTGAGTACAATGAAGTTGATACTTGTGCAGCTGAATTTAAAGCATTAACTCCTTATTTATACTCTTCTACAAATATTACAAAAATACCTGAAACAAAAGTAGAAGATAATGGCGATAAAAAAGTATTAATTATTGGTGGTGGACCAAATAGAATTGGTCAAGGTATTGAGTTTGATTATTGTTGTGTTCATGCATCTTTCGCATTAAATGAAATGGGTATAAAAACAATTATGTATAACTGTAACCCTGAAACTGTTTCAACAGATTATGATACATCAGATATTTTATACTTTGAACCTATTGATTTTGAACATGTAAGAAGTGTAGTAGAAAGAGAGAATCCAGATGGTGTTATTGTACACTTTGGTGGACAAACTCCATTAAAACTTGCAAATATACTAACTCAAGCAGGTGCTAAAATTATTGGTACAACTGCTGAAGTTATTGACTTAGCAGAGGATAGAGAAAAATTCTCTACATTTGTTAAGAAAGCAGGATTATTACAGCCTGATAATGGTACAGCTGTAGAGGTTGAAGAGGCTATTGAAATTGCTGAAAACATTGGATATCCTGTATTAGTTAGACCATCATTTGTATTAGGTGGAAGAGGTATGAGAATAGTTTACTCTACTGATGAATTAAAACAGTATATGGATGAAGCAGTTTCAGTTTCAAATGATGCACCTGTTTTAATTGATAAATTCTTAGATAGAGCGATTGAGCTTGATGTTGATTGTATTTGTGATGGAAAAGATGTATATGTTGGTGGTATTATGCAACATATCGAAGAAGCAGGTGTTCACTCAGGTGATTCAGCTTGTTCACTACCTCCTGTTTCAATTAGTGAAGAGTTAATTAAAGAGATTGAAACAAAAACAAAAAATATGGCTTTAGAACTTGGTGTTTGTGGACTTATGAATGTTCAATACGCAATTCACAAAGGTCAAATTTATTTAATTGAAGTTAACCCAAGAGCTTCAAGAACTGTACCATTTGTATCAAAAGCTACAGGAATCCCTTTAGCAAAAGTTGCAACTAGAGTTATGTGGGGTGAAAGCTTAAAAACTGCATTAGATGAGTATGATAAAAATATTGTATATGAAGACAATGAGGTTCTAAAACCAAAACTAAAAGGTCATATTGCAGTTAAAGAAGCAGTATTCCCATTTACTAAATTAAGTGGTTCTGATATGATCTTAACACCTGAAATGAAATCTACAGGTGAGGTTATGGGTATCTCTAACACATTTGGAGAGGCTTATGCAAAAGCACAAAGTGCAGCTAAAAATGACCTTCCTACAAGTGGAAAAGTATTTATTTCATTATGTGACTTAGATAAAGATTATGCTGCTTCAATTGCTAAAGGGTTAGTAGAAGAAGGCTTTAGTGTAGTTGCAACTGGCGGAACTTATAAGGTTATAAATGAAGCTGGAATTGAGTGTGAAAAAGTTCTAAAAATTAGTGAGGGTAGACCAAATGTTACTGACTTATTAGCAAATGGTGATATTGCTCTTGCAGTAAACACAAGTGATGGAAAAGAGTCTTCTAAAGAGGATGGTAAAAACATTAGAAGAACAGTTCTTAGAATGAATATTCCATACGTAACAACAGCAGCTGCTGCATTAGCTTGTGTTGAATCTATAAAGGCACTTAGAAAAAATAAAGGTATTTCAGTACAGTCTATTCAAGACTTTTTAAAAGATTAAAATGAATCCTGAAAAAGTTTATTTAGTTCAAACTGATACTACAGTTGGCTTTTCATCATCAAGTGATGAAAGGCTTTCAGCTGTAAAGCAAAGACCAAGAACAAAAAAGATACTGAATACCGTAGACTCTTTCAAAACGTTAAATCGTTATACAAGGGTTCCTAAAAAATTCAAAAAACAAGTTAGAAGAAGTAAAAAAACAACTTTCATATACCCAAATCTTCACTCTTTTAGAGTAGTAAATCAAACTTTTCAATTTAATGATTTTTTATCAAAATTCAATAAACTATATTCAACTTCTGCTAATCTTACAGGTAGTAATTTTGATAAGAAATTTGCACTACAAAATAGTGATATTATTGTTTATACAACTGAGGGTTTTAAGGAAAAAGCCTCTTCTTCTATTTATAAACTCTATAAGAAAAAGCAAAAAAAGATACGGTAATTTAGTATGTTTATACAACGTCAAAAAGAGTTAGAGTTACTAAATAGTAGTTATGAACTTCCTTATGCTACATTAGAGCTTGTTTTTGGAGCTTCAAACACTGGTAAAACAGCACTTTTAAAAGAATACACAAATAATAAAAATAAGCTTTATATAGCAAACTATGAGATGATTAAGACCCACTTTTTTACCTCTATTGCAAATATAATCAATCAATATTTTGAACAAAAAGAGGTAAAAACTACTTTTAATAGCTTCAAGGAAGTATTAGAGTTTTTATCAAAGCATACTATAAAAGAGAAGTTAGTAGTGATGTTTGATGACTTTCAAAATATTTCAAAAATAGATAAAGAGGCTTTAAATAGTCTTTTATTTATATGGAAAAAAAGTTTATCAAAAAAAAATATACAAATTATTTTATGTTCTTCAAGTTATATAGATGATAAAAGCCTATTATCTTTAGAGAAAATAGTAAACAATAAAATAGAGATTGATTATTTAAAGTTTGATGCAATTAAAAGTTTTTTCCCTAAAATAAATAAGTTAGATCAACTATATGTCTATTCACTACTTGGTACAAGTCCAACTAATTTAAAATACTACAATACTACAAAAAGTTTTAGTGAAAATATTTTCAATCTTTTTTTATCACCAAATGCATATCTATTTGATTATGGAAGAAAAGTTTTAAAAAGTCAAATTACAGATATTGGGACATATAGTTCTATTTTATATGCAGTTTCCCTTGGAAAAAGTAAAATAGGTGATATAGCAGAGTTTTTAGATGTTAAATCAACATATTTAACTAGATATATGCAAAAGCTTCAAGATATGATGATATTAAAAAAGATTGTACCAATAGGTGAGAGTTATAAAAGCACTAAGTACAGTAGATATGAGATCATAGATAATACTATTAGATTTTGGTTTTCATACATTTTCCCAAATCTTGAGAAGTTACAATTTTTAAAAATTGAAGATGTTGGGAAGTTGATTGAGAGTGAATTTATTGCTAGAAATGTACTTTATTGTTATAAGAAATATATAAAAGAGTATATAAAAAGTAATCAAAAAAATACTTTTGGTTATGAACCAACAAATATAGGTTCTTGGTGGGATAATAATGACCAAATTGATTTAATCGCATATGATGATAAGAATATAACTTTTGTACAAATACTTTGGGAAGATTCAAGTGTTGCTAAACACTCATATGAAAAACTAGTAAGCATCTCAAAAAAGTATAGAAGTTCCTTGAAAAGAAATTATTTAATCATAACAAAGAATAGTTTCCTAAACATATAGTATTTTTTATGTTTAATTACATAAAAATTTAAAACTGAAATTTTTAGATTTAAAATCCTTAAGATAAGATTTCTTAAAAATATTATGTTGCCTAACATAATATAAAATTTATAATAAAAAAATAATTTGCTATAATTAATTATTAATAACTATTGAGGGAATAATTATGGCAACTGATAACAAATATGTAAAATACCAAAACAAAAGCGTAAAAATTGTAGATAAACCACAAAAAGATGAAAATGTCTCTGTTTACGTAAGACCAGGGGATTTAGTAGATTTTAAAATTCCAGGTATTAATTTTGAAGATTTAGATTATGAACTTGTTGGAGGAGATATTGTAGTAAATATTCCAAATCAAGGTACTTTTACTTTTGTATCAATGGCCTTAATGGGATACAATGATACTCCACCAAGATTTGCAAGTAATTCTGGTAAAGAGGTTAGCTTAGGTGATGTCTTATCAGAAGTTGAAGAGATAAATGCCCTACCAATAGATGCCATAGTTTCAAATGAAGAAGTTAATATTCCTGATAATACTGCAAAAGAGGATGAAGATGGTGATGAATCAGAAAATAATCCTCAAAGCAACCCTCAAGTAATTATTCAAGAAGTTGTAGAAGAACCAGAAGAGCAAACAGAAGAGCAAATTGATGAAGAAGAGTTTGATATCCCACCAGTTGATGCTCCTGAGATAAAAGATAATGATTTTACTTCAGATGAAGAGGCAGTTGATACCTCTTCAAAAACAGAAGAGTCAGAAACAGAAGGTGCAACTCCAACACTAAGTTTTGAGATAGATTTTCAACATGTAGGATTAAGTGAGGATGATGAAACTAGTACCTTAACAGTTGATGGTGGAGGTGGTATTTCATATGAAAATGTATACCAACAAGATGCTTTAGATTCTCAATCAGTTAGAAATCAAACTGCAAGTGAAACTATAGATTATTCAACTGTTACAGCTGCAACTCATGATAACGTAGTAATAAATGCAGATGATCCAGGTTTATTTAATAGTACAACTACATCAAGAACTTTACAACTAGATCCAAGTCAACCAGAAGGTTTTGCTATTGAGTCAATTACATTAAGTAGTAATAGTTTTCCTCCTGGATTTAATGTGTTAAATGCTACTCAAAGTGGAAGTAGTTGGACTCTAACAAGAGATAACCCTGAAACTGATGAATTAGAAGGTTTTAGAGTAAGACCTGATGGAAAGTTAGAAATTACATTTTCATTTGACAAGAATATACCTAATACAAATTTTGAATTAGATGTAGCTGCAACATCTGATTTTAGTATGGATAATGTATCTGAAGAGAGAAAAAGTGAGATTGAAGTACCAAAAGTTACAACAATCGATTTTGAGAAAAAGTATGGAGTAAACTTAAAAGAGATAAATGATAAAGATGCTTTAAGTGAATACAAGTTTGAGGCATTTGTAGATTCAAATGGAGAGCCAATAGAAGATGGTTTTGTTATCTCTACAAATATAAATGACAATATTATATATGGTTCAGAAACTTTGGATAATACAGTAAATGGTTCAGTTGCAAACGATACGGTTTTTACAGGTGAGGGTGAAGATACCGTTTATGGTGAAGAGGGTGACGATACTATAACTACAGGCTTAGGCGATGATGAAATTGATGGTGGTGATGGAAATGACACTATAGATTTCTCTTCTAAAAATGATCAAGATGGTATAGGTGTTGTTGCTAATTTAGAAAATGGAACTGTAACAGGTGATGGAAATGATACTTTAACAAATATTGAAAATGTTACAGGTTCACAAAATATCGACACAATAACAGGTGATAGTGAAGTAAATATATTAAAAGGTGAAAATGCAGATGATACACTTTTTGGTAAAGAAGGAAATGACACTTTAGAAGGTGGTAAAGGAAATGACACTTTACACGGTGGATTAGGTGAAGATTTAATCAAAGGTGATGAGGGAACTGATACAGTATCTTATGAAAATGCAACAAGTGCTACAAATAAAGGTGTTGTAATTGATTTAGAAGAGAACCCTTCTATTCCAAATAAAGGTAAGGCTACAGGAGTAGATGGCGTTGATGAATTATGGGATATTGAAAATGCAATTGGTTCAAATTATGAAGATACAATCACAGGTGATGATAATAACAACAGTTTAAGTGGTTTAGATGGAGATGATACCTTAATTGGTGAAGATGGAAATGATATATTATCAGGTGATAAAGGTGATGATACTTTAATTGGTAATGAAGGTAATGATACATTTGAAGGTGGAGAGGGTAGTGATACAGTTGACTTCTCAGAATCAGAAGGTTCACAAGAAGTAGATTTAGCTAATAACAGAGCTTCAGGTGCAGAGGGAACTGATGATATCTTTGATGTTGAAAATGTTATTGGTACAAAATTTGATGATACTATCATAGGAGATGGTGAAAATAACATACTAAAAGGTGAAAATGGAGACGACCTTTTAAGAGGTGGAGCTGGTGATGATACTTTAGATGGAGGGGCTGGAGAAGATACAGCTGATTATTCTGATATTACGACAGGTGGTGTTGAAGTATCTTTAGAAGCTTCAGGCGTTCAAGATACTAAAAATGGTGGTAATGATACATTAGATGAAATAGAAAACTTAATAGGTACTTCATATAAAGATACACTTACAGGAAATGATGGCGATAATACTATTTTAAGTGGTATTGGTGATGATACAATTTATACTAAAGGAAGTACTACTTTAGGTAGTGATTATGTTGATGGTGGTTCAGGAGAAGATTTACTAAGCTTTAATTACTCAAACGAATCTGTAAATATAGATTTAGATAAAACTACAAAGCAAAATATTGGTTCAAGTAATATAATTGTTAATAATATTGAGAATTTAGAGGGAAGTACTGCAAGTGATATTCTAAAAGGTTCTACTTCAACTGATAATGATATATATGGTTTAGATGGTGATGACACACTTTATGGTAGAAGTGGTGATGATACACTAGTTGGTGGAAACGACAACGATACTTTAATTGGTAATGAGGGTGATGATTATATAGATGGATCAACAGGAGTAGACACAGTAGATTATAGTACAAGTGGGGATTCAGTAGAGTTAACATTAGAAGAGATAGGTAGTGAAGCTACAGCAAGTGTTGGATTAGATAATGATACAGTAAAAGATGTAGAGAATATAGTAGGATCAAACCTAAATGATACATTAGGTGGTAATAGTGAAGATAATGAGATAGATGGAAACAAGGGTGATGATAGATTAATAGCAAGTGATGGAAGTGATACACTAATTGGTAATGACGGAAATGATACAATAGATTATAGTCAAAGAGATAAATCAATAGAAGTAACTTTAAATGGAAGTAGTCAAACAACACTATATGAGGATTCAGTAGCAAAAGATACAATATACTCAGTAGAGAATGTAAAAGGTTCACAAGCCAATGATAGTATATTAGGGGATTCAAATAATAATATCATAGAAGGTAATGAGGGAGATGATACCCTATCAGGTGGAAAAGGGAATGACTATATAGATGGTGGAACAAACACAGCAGTTGGTGATACTGTGGATTATAGTTATATAGATTCAAACACAGCAGATTCAAAAGGTGTAGAAGTAAATTTAGATACAAATAAAGCACAAGATCTAAATGAAAATAGTACTGATACATTAAATGATATTGAAAATGTAAATGGTACAAAATATGATGATGAATTAATAGGAAATGATAAGGATAATACTTTAAAAGGTAATGCAGGAGATGATCACTTTGTAGGTGGAGCAGGAGATGATCACTTTATAGGTGGAGACAATCAAGATACTGTAGATTATTCTAATTCAATAGAAAAGTTAAATGTAGATTTAAGCCTTAGTACAGCACAAAGTATAAGTACAAGTGAGGGAGATGATACATTAGACTCAATTGAGAACTTGATAGGTGGTTCAAATGATGATACATTTATAGGAACAAGTGGAGTAAATAATTTAGAAGGAAACGGAGGAGATGATACTCTTACAGGAAATGGAGGAGATGACACTTTAGATGGAGGTGAGGGTGAAGACTTAGTTAAATTTGACTTTGCAAGTGAGAATATCACAGTTGATTTAACAAATAGTTCATCGCAGGAGACAGGAGTAGGTAAAACAGTTATAAAAGATGTAGAGAATATTACTACAGGAAGTGGTAATGATAAAATAACTGGTAATGAAAAAGATAATACAATAAAAACAAATTCAGGTGATGATAGTATTATAGCCTCAGAGGGTGATGATTATATAGATGGTTCAACAGGGGTAGACACAGTAGATTATAGTACAAGTGGGGATTCAGTAGAGTTAACATTAGAAGAGATAGGTAGTGAAGCTACAGCAAGTGTTGGATTAGATAATGATACAGTAAAAGATGTAGAGAATATAGTAGGATCAAACCTAAATGAT
>JASMTK010000024.1:0-48728 GCA_041694355.1 Arcobacteraceae bacterium
GAGCAAAAATGGACTATGCCTATTAGAAACTGGAGCCTGACTATTTCTCAGCTAGCTATCCATTTCGAAGGCAGACTTGATAACGCACTGGATTTATGATATGATTTTACAACTACCCGAGGATGACACAGAATTATGAACACTCCCAACCCTACTTCATAGTTATGACCCTCTTGTGCTTTTACACCATTTGAACTCCAAGTATCAATATCACTTTGTGAAAGAGTTAATGTTTCAGGTAAAGCAGGAGCTTTAAAAATTCTTCCATATCCAACTCTAAATGTTAAATCATAATTTACTAAATATGTACCTTTAAACTTAGGAGAGATTTTATCAAAGCTACCGCTATACCAACCACCTAATTTAAATTTATCATATCTTGCACCTAAATTTAGAACTAAATTACCTAAAGAGATTTCATCTTCTATATAAAGACCACTTGATGTTAATGTTCCTGAACCATCTATATTATTATCTTTTCCGTTTGTATCATTTTTAGAACTTTTAGTCTGTTCATCTTTTGAGTAGTCAACCCCGTATGTTAATCTATGATTATCTAAAATTGTTCTATTTCTTAAGTCAAAACCCTCACTTGTATTTTCATAGTATCTATCACCATCTCCATCACCTGAAGGCCCCTCTTTTTGTCTATACATCTCTTGCGAGTTATAAAACATTGTTGCATCAACTTTAACTAAATCATTATTTGGGTTATATTCATAGTTTAGAGTGTAAGTATCTCTTGTGATTTCATTAAAGTCATTATTTGTTACTTGTGTTGCATTACCTTTTTCACCTGAAATATTTCTATTTCCACCATCATTGTATTTATTATAAGAAAGCTTAAAAGTATTACTATCATTTAATTTAAATACAGTTTTTAATAAACCACTTTCAAGTTTACTTTGTTTATCTTTTACATCTCCTACTGGTGTTTCAGTATATCCATCATCAACAATATTAACAATACCTAACATCTCTAAGTTTTTATTTGCTTTCCCATAAAGGGCTAGATTTGCACTATCTCTGTTATATCCTGTTTCATGTCCAAATGAAATCTTACCTCCAAAGCTTTCATCATGTTTTAGTAAATCACTTGGGTCTTTTGTCTCATAAATAAAAGATCCATTTACTACACCAGGACCACTTAAAGCAGAGTTAGGACCTAACTCAATAGCACCAATAGTAAGCATTTGTGCATCAATTGTTTGATTTCCTGAGTGGTGAAACAGTTGTCCTGTCATTCTTGCACCATCAATAGTAATATTTGAAAACTTATCCTCTAAACCTCTTACATAAACCTTTTGAGAATATCTAGAACTTCCTGTAACATTTACAGAAGGAAGTGAATCTAAAATATCCTTTACATCAGTAGCTTGAACTAAATCAAGTTTATCTGATGTGATACTTTTAATATGTGATTGAAACGCAGTATCATGAATTGTAACTTCTCCCATATTTTCACTTGCATTTGTATTTAGTGCAAATGCAGCTACTAGAGATAATGAAACTAATACATTACTTTTCTTTTTCATTGTCTTCCTTTGATATTTTTTAATATTGAGAATCATACTCATATAAAATCACAAATTAATCACATTTTTAATATTTATTTAAAATGATAATTAGTATCATAACCAATTAATTTTAAGATAAAGGAACAAATTGACAAAACCATTAAATCTTATTCATAAAGACAAAGATATAGACGTACTTATTGTCGAAGATGAGATTGTATTAGCAATGGCAATAGAAGTAAGTTTAAATGAAATGGGATTTTATGTAAGTGGTATAGAAAGTAGTGCTTCAAAAGCTATTTTACACGCGCAAAACCACTATCCTGATATAGTAATAATGGATATAAATCTAAACAACAAACAAACAGGAATAGACGCAGCAAATACAATATGGAAAAAATTTAAAATCCCAATTATATTCTTAACATCATATACAAATGATAAAACAATAAATGAAGCTTTGGAGTGTGAACCATACGGATACTTAATAAAACCTTGTAGAGATGAAGAGCTAAAAGCTACAATAAATATGGCTTTGCATAAACATAGGTATTTTTTCAAAAGAAGAGATGATATTCAAGCAAATGATAATGAATATATAAATCTTGAAGCTGAAATGAAATACGACAAAGCTAACTCTTTACTATATAAAGAAAACAAGCTAATAAAACTTACAAAAAATGAAAAGAAACTATTTGATTTACTAACACAAAGTTTAGAGTATACTGCAAGCTTTGAAAAGATTTTTGCATATATTTGGAGAGAAGATGTATATGATTTAGGTAAGTTAAGAACTTTAATCTATAGATTAAAATTAAAAACAAAAACAAACTTATTTGAAAATATCTTTGAACAAGGTTATAAGTTAAAAGTGAAAAACTAAAGTGAAAAACCTACCAAATATCAAAGCCTACTCTTTAAATGTAAAGGTTTCAATTTCTCTTTTTGCTTTAGCCCTATTTTTATTAACTATTCTTTTTACTTTGATTGTTCCTAAAATGCAAAAAGAGCAGTATGATAGAACAATCAAAGAGATTGAACAAGTTTTAAATATCACAAAAGAACAGATAAAAGTTGCAGCAAAAGCAATAGTAATGCAATCAAATTTAGAGACTAAACTAAATAAGAAAAGATTAGAAGTAAAGCTTTTAGAACTTCAAAGAGAACTTGAAAAAAAGCAAGATTTATCTATCAAGGAAATAGAAAATAAGCTTAAAAGATATGATATTTTTAAACTAATCAACTATACAATTAAAAGTAGAGATAAAACTTTTATTAGTGGGAATAAAAAGGTTTATAATAATCATATAATAAAATCATATAATGAATGGGAAACCTACAATACAAAGGTTTTAAAAAGAGACTACACCTATACAAAGAAGTATCTATTTTTTACTATAAAAATAAAAGATAAAGCTACTATTACTATTTTTGTAAAAGAATCAAATCTAAATAAAAACCATAGCTCTTTTGAAAAAGATATTAAAATCAACGTACAAAATACTTTTAACACAACATATAATCTTCATAAGGGTAAAACCTACTTAATGTGGATTAATTCAAAATATAAAAAAGTAGATGACAAACCTTTATTTACAAAAGATTTAAATCTAAGAAAAGATAAATACTCTATTAGTAATATGTCAAATGTGGATAATATCTACACTGGTAATCTAACACCAAAAGAGATTTATAAAGCAAAAAATAAAGGTGCAGTAACACATCTACTTAATAATAAAGAGGCTATTTCTTGGATTATTGATTTATCAAATAATAAAAATGATAAATATACTTTTTTATTAGTAAAAACCCTTTATAAAAATGATTTGATAAAACAGATTAATTCAACTTTATTAAAGATTCTACCTGTTGCTATTATCTCTTTAATAATTGCATTAGTACTTGGTTTCTTTCTATTTAGAAGATTTTTTAATAATATAAAAATTCTAGATGATAAGGTAGAAGATAAAACTAAAGAGCTAAAACTATCTTTAGAAGAAAAAGAGACTTTACTAAAAGAGATACATCATAGAGTTAAAAATAACCTTGCTTTAACAATTAGTTTTATCAAACTTCAACAAGCAAAAATTGAAGATTCAAACACAAAAAAGATATTAACTGATATTCAAGAGAGAATTTATACTATGGAATTACTACACAGAAAACTTTATGAATCAACAAATTTAAACTCTATTCCACTAAATGAATATATTAAAAACCTTACAAATGATATAGCTAGAAGTTACAAAAACAAAGACTTAGAGGTTATCTTTGATTTAGATGAAATAAGTGTTGATATACAAACAGCTATGCCCATTGGTTTAATACTAAATGAACTAATAACGAATAGTTTTAAATATGCCTTTAAAGATAATTCATTTTCTAAACTTCAAGTACTTATGAAAAAAAGCAATGACGAGTATGAATTAATCGTCAAAGATAATGGTAAAGGTTTTGAAAAAAACTTTGATATAGAAAAAACCTCATCATTAGGTTTAAAACTTATAAACTCAATATGTAAACTACAACTTAAAGGTAGAATCTCTTATGAATATAATCAAGGTGCTATGTTTAAAATAGTTTTTAAGCATTACAAATAGTAAATCTGATAAAATAACGTAATTTTAAATAAGGATTTACTATTGAGTCTACATGAAAAATTAGCATTGTTAAAACAAGAGATTGCAAAGGTTGTAATTGGTCAAAAGCAGATGGTTGACTCTATTCTAATTGCACTTTTTACAGATGGACATATTCTTTTAGAAGGAGTACCCGGACTTGCAAAAACTACAACTGTAAAAGCTGTTGCTAATGCTATTGATTTAAACTTTAAAAGAGTTCAGTTTACTCCTGACTTATTACCTAGTGATATTTTAGGTGTACAAATTTATGATATGAAAAACCAAGAGTTTAAGATAAAAAAAGGCCCAATATTTACAAACTTACTATTAGCAGATGAAATCAACAGAGCTCCTGCAAAGGTTCAATCTGCACTTTTAGAGGCTATGCAAGAGCAGCAAGTAACAATTGCAGATGATACATTTACAATTAAAAAACCATTTTTAGTTCTAGCTACTCAAAACCCTATAGAACAAGAGGGAGCGTACTCACTACCTGAAGCACAACTTGATAGATTTATGTTTAAAATTGTTGTGGGATACAACAGTAAAGAAGAAGAGTATGAAATAGCCAAAAAAGTTACTATGAACTCATTTGAACAAATAGATAAAATTTTAGATGAAACTACCCTTTATCAAATAAAAGATGAGATAAAAAATATTCATATTGATAAGGAACTTGAAGAGTATATTGTAGATATTATCTGTGCAAGTAGAGATCCAAAAGAGTATGGTTTAGAGGATATTGAAGACTACATACACTTTGGAGCAAGTCCAAGAGCAACTATTGATATGTTTAAAGCTGTAAAAGCAAGTGCTTATTTAAGAGGAAATGACTACGTTTCACCTATTGATGTAAGCTTAGTTGTAAAAGAGGTATTAAGACATAGAATAGTTTTAACTTATGAAGCTCAAGCCCAAGAGATTAAAGTAGATGATATTATTCAGAAAATTATTGAAAAAGTTGATATTCCATAGACTATGAATGAAGCTTTAAAAAAGATACTTATTAAAACAAGAAAAGAGACCTTTTCAGAAATCATAGGAAACAACACCTCTAAATCAAAAGGTGAGGGTTATGACTTTTGTGAGTTAAAAGAGTATGAGTATGGTGAGGATGTTAAAAATATAGATTGGGTTATCACTGCAAAAATGCAAAAGCCTTATGTAAAAGTTTTTCATTCTCAAAAAGAATTAAATGTAAAAATTGTAAATCTACTAAATGGTTCCACCTACTTTGGAACTAAAAAATTAAAAAAAGATTTAATTGTAGAGATTGCAAGTGCGATTGGCTTTATATGTGTAAAACAAGGTGATCCTTTTGCCTCATATATTGCAAACGACTCTTTAAACCTATGTACTAAAAAATCAAAAAGAAACTTTAGTGTTAATTATATGGCTGAGAAGATTTTTGAATATGATGTATTGGATAAGAGTGTTGATTTTG
Source organism: Arcobacteraceae bacterium (assembly GCA_041694355.1). Classification (GTDB taxonomy): domain Bacteria; phylum Campylobacterota; class Campylobacteria; order Campylobacterales; family Arcobacteraceae; genus Arcobacter_B. The sequence goes on from JASMTK010000024.1 coordinate 5,583, forward strand.
ATTCGATTTTAAATCAACTTTTCAAAACAATTTCTCATAAATCAATGATTTTTTTAATTGGTGACTTTTTTGATATAGACAAACTTGATTTAAAGCTTTTAAGTAAAAAGCATGAGGTTATAGCTATTATAGTAAGAGATAAGTTTGAAGAGAATCCACCAGAACTTGGAAGTGTAAATTTTAATGACCCAACTTCTAATATGAACTTTGAGGGAGTTTTAAATAAAACCAATATTCAAGAGTATAAAACAAGAGTAAAAATAAGTGACCATAAACTTTTTAGCCATTTACAAGAGTGCAAGATAAGATTTTCAAAAATATATACACATGAAGATCCAATAAAGAAACTTATTAAGGTTTTAGGATGAATGAGAATACTAATTTAAAACTTCATGATATAAAAGATATTGTTGAAATTCCAGATAACTCAATCTTTATTTTTATTGCATTAGTTATTTTAGTACTAACTTTGCTTATCTTACTTACAGTTTTTTTAATTAGATTTATCAAAAATAAAAAACCTAATGCTAGAAAAGAGTATTTTAAAATATTAGATGAGCTAACTTTTGAAAATAGTAAGAAAGATGCTTATACAATCACAAAATATGTAAGGCTTCTAGCCACTACATCAAGAGAAAAAAAACTTGCAAATGAGCTTATTGAGGATTTGGAAAAGTACAAATATAAAAAAGAGGTTTCAGAAGAAATCAATACAAATATAAAAGCAAAACTATCAACTTTTTTGGATGTAATAGATGTTTAGTAGTATAGAGTTTGAGTTTCCATATATATTAGTTTTAATTCCTATTTTTATTCTTTGTTCTATTTATTGCAAAGCTAAATCACCCTCTTATTTAATACCACACCTTCATATTTTTAATAAAGCTGCCCAAAAAACAAGCTTTTTAACTTCAACATTAAAATATCTAGTTGGTATTTTTAGTATTATTGCCTTAGCTTCTCCTATAAGAGTAGATGAAACACAAAATATTAAAAATGAAGGTATAAACATAGTTTTAAACTTAGATGCAAGTGCATCTATGAAAAGAGTTGATTTAGATAACTCTAAAAGTAGATTTGAGGTTGTAAAAGAGATTGTAAATGATTTTATAGAAAAAAGAGTTATGGATAATATAGCATTTGTTTTATTTGGGGATTCAGCACTTTTAGCAAGCCCTTTGAGTTTTGATAAACAATCGCAAAAAGAGATATTAAAATATTTAGAGGTTGAATCCTTAGGTAAACAAACAGCTTTAATTGACTCTGTAGCAATAAGTGCGAATATACTTAAAAATAAAGATGTAAAATCAAATGTAATCATTTTATTGAGTGATGGAGAAGATACCGCAAGCAAAATTCCACTAGATGTAATAATAAGAATGTTAAAAAAATATCAAATCAAAGCATACACAATATCAATTGGGAGTTCAAACCAATATGTTATGTCAAAAATTGCGAAAGAATCAAAGGGTAGATTTTATGAGGTTTACTCAAAAGAGCAGCTAAGTGAAGTATATGAAAATATAAACCAGCTAGAAAAATCAGAAATAACGCAAAATAGAATAATAAAAAAGGATTATTTATTTTTTTATCCATTGTTTTTGGCTATCATTTCACTTATAATTTATATTTTTATTAAAAACAAAGAGTAATAATGGAAGAACAGAAGAAAGAAGAGATTAAAGAACTACTAAAGAAGTCAGCTACAACTGACCACTTTAAAGAGCATAGGGAAAACAGACATACAACCTCAAAACCTAAAACAGAAAAAAAAGAGGAACAAATAAAGCAAGAACGACCTAAACCCTCAAAAGATACTTCAAGTAGTAATACTATTTTAATATCTCTTGTAATTGCAATAGTGCTTTTATTAGCAGCTATATTTCTAATCTATAAACAAAATAACAGTATCAAAGTTTTACAAAGTGATATTAAAAAACTAAAAGAGGTTGAAGCAAGTACAAAAGAGGTTTTAAAGCCTATAATAAAAGAGAAAAAAATAGTTGAAGAAAAAGAGATAATAAAAGAGGTAAAAGTTGTAGACTCTCAACTAACAAAAGAGAAATTCAAAGAGTTTTACAATAGCAGAAAGTTTAATAAACTAACTTGTTATGATTATAATGTTGGAGGAATACAACCTACAAAAAAATGTATTTCAAATCTAGAGAACTTTTTAAAAGATAATAGTAATGCCCTTAGAATTGAGATAATTCCAGTAATATCAAAAGAGGATAAAGCAATTTTTGAGGGGATTGAAAAAATAGATTTAAAAAACTACTCAACAGAAAAAAGACTTAAAAAGTATGCATTAAGAGGATTATCTAGGGATAGAGTCTTAGAGTTAACTTGGAAAATTAAAAAAATGGATAATAAAGATATAGTCTTAACTCCTACAAACTACTTTGTAGAGTCTCAAAAAAATAATAGAGGTGTGATTATTAAAGCATATTACTAAATATGCTTTAATATCTCTTCTTTGTCAGAAAATGGCAGTTTTTTATCATAAATAGTTTGAGTTGGTTCATCACCCTTACCTAAGACTAAAACTACACTATTTTCATCACTCATTTCAATAGCTTTTTTAATTGCTGTTTTTCTATTCACATCAACAATCACACTTTGGTGATTTTTTATTCCTGTTAAAATATCTTGAATAATTAAATCAGGATCTTCAAATCTTGGATTATCAGAGGTTACAATAATATGTTTTGAATACTTAGCAGCAATACTGCCCATAATAGGCCTCTTTTCCTTATCTCTATCACCACCTGCACCAAATACACATATTATATCTTTTTCATTAAAGCTTTGTAGAACCTCTTTCATTCCATCAGGAGTGTGAGCAAAATCAACTATTACAAGTGGTTCTGTAGAGATAATCTCCATTCTTCCTGTAACACCTGCAAATCCCTCAACTGCTTCACAAATCTCTTCTAAATCCCTATTTGTTACCATATGTACTGCACCTACTGCTGCAGTTAAATTGTATACATTGAATATTCCCATCATCATTGATGAAAAAGAGTGCATTTTATCTATATAAGAGAACATAGCATGCATTCCATTTTTAAATGAGTATGCCCCTACTTTATAAGTTGCTGGTGTTTCAAGTGCATAAGTTAATGCATTTTTACTATTGAAACTAACCACTGGATCATCTTTATTTATTAGTTTTTTACACTCATCATTAAAAAATGAATTTTTTACATTAATATACTCTTCTAAAGTTTTATGGTAATCTAAATGATCCCTTGTGATATTAGTATGTATCTTAAGCTCAAACTCTAAGCCCTCAACTCTTTTTTGCTCTATTGCGTGAGAACTAACTTCCATTACAAAAAAATCACAACTATTCTCAATAGCTTTTTGAATATGAGCAAAATTACCTAACTGTACAGGAGTAGTTAAAGAGTACTCTTCAACTCTTTCATCATTTATAAAAAAACCTCTAGTACCTTGTAATGCAACTTTGTAACCTAAATCTAAAAGGATAGAGTATATAGCAGCAGCAGTTGTTGTTTTACCATTAGTTCCTGTAATACCAATAACTTTAATACTACTCATATCTAAATATTTTTTTAAATCTTTTGCCTCTACAATATTCTCACAACCATTAGATATTGCATTTTCTTTAAACTTTTTATTCTGTTTTGAAACTACAAAATAAGTTCCTTTTGTAGCCTCTTTTGAATTATCTGTAAATATTTTGTTATTTATGGTTATTTGCAAGTTTCTTCTCTTCTAGTTTTTTATATAGTTTTTCAATTTTTTCATCATAAGAAAAATAGTCATTAAAGCCATCTAAGTATGAATATGCTGTATTATTAAAATCATTGTCTATCAATCTTGACACAAAATCAAAAAAATCATCTTTATTTTCTATGGCAACTTTTGTTGAAAACATTATATCTTCAAAAGCTAACCTAAATGATCCCCTTGAGTTTATAAGTTCTTTAAAATCATCATATTTAATTGCATCAAGGGAATCCACTGTACTTTGTGTAAGATCTTTTAATAGACCCATCATCTTATCTATATCACCATCATATGCATTAACTATATCTTCTACATACTCAATGGCTTCGTCTATATCTTCTTCTTTTACAACTGAAAAGTAATCAAATAAAGACATCGCTTTTTCTTCATCTTCTGAAGCAATATCACAAAAAAGAGCATATACAGGATACTCTTTTTTTTCTGGGAAACTTGAAGATAATTGTGAATAGAGAAATAAAGCCTTATCAAACTCTTTTCCTAGAAAAAAGCTATTTGCTTCATTTAATAATCTATTTTCATTTATCATTAAAGTTCCTCTAATCTATTCTCCATACCTTGTGGTACATTTACAATCTCTAACTCAGGATGAATAGCTGCTTTAAGCTCTTTTTCTACTACAAATTTAAGTGTACTAGAACTAGCACTACACCCAACACATGCACCTTGCAACTGTACATATACTCTTGCATTTTTTATATCTAAAAGCTCAATGGCTCCACCATCTCTTGCTAACATAGGTGCAACTTTATTCTCAATTATTGAACTAACTGGAGGTCTTAAATCCTCATCAGTAAATGGCATCATAATTAATCACCTTTTTTTTCATATTTTTTAACAATAAAAACTGCAATTGCAGATAGTGCTAAAACTACTGCAATTGTTTGAAATATTATTGTTAAAGTTACTTCTTCTTGAAACATTATTTTCCTAATTTATAACATCTTCACATCTATCACAAAGTGTCTCTTCTTCTTTAGAAGTAAACTTCCAACATCTTGGACATTTGTGTTCATTTGATTTGAATACTTCAAACTGGAAGTTTTCAATTTCAAACTTTCCAAGTATATCTGAGTTTTCTTTATTTTCAGTAATTGAACTAACTAGTAACCAGTCAGCTGCTTCAGTTTTACCCAGATTTATTAAATCATCACAATTTGTATAAATACTTAACTCAAGTGTTGATTTGATTGTTTTCTCTTTACTTAAAGAGTCTTTTATTTCAGCAAATTTTTCTTTTATTTCTAATAAAAGTTCCTCATTTATTTCACTTTTAACTTCAGGTAATTCATATTTATTATAATCAAAAATATCATTACTTTCACCTTTTATACAAGCTGGTGCATTTTCCAATAACTCATCCATTGTATAAGTTAAAATACAAGCTAAAGTAGAAACTAGCTTTTTAGCAATCATAGCCATTGCACTTTGACTTGATAATCTACTAATATCATTTTTATCATTACAATAAAGTCTATCTTTACAAACATCTAGATAGATACCTGAGAAATCAACAACAAGGAAGTTATTTAATTTATTTAAACCTTTTGAAAACTCATAAATATCAAATGCTGCTTGAATCTCATCAAATACATTTTTTGCTTTTGCTAAAATCCACTTATCGATTTTACCCATTTTTTCAACATCAATAATCTCTTCTAAATCATTAACATTTGCAAGTAAGAACCTAGAAGTATTTCTAATCTTTCTATATAACTCAGCATTCTGTTTTAAGATATTATCAGAAATTTTTAAATCACTTTGATAGTCACTCATAGCAACCCAAAGTCTTAAAATCTCAGAACCGTATTGCTTCATTACCTTTTCAGGTGCAATAACGTTTCCTTTTGATTTAGACATCTTCTCACCTTTTTCATCAACAGTAAACCCGTGAGTTAAAATCGATTTATAAGGTGCAACTTCAGAAGATGCTAAAGTTGTTAATAGTGAAGACTGGAACCAACCTCTATGCTGGTCACTTCCCTCTAAGTACATATCAGCAGGGAATGTACCAGCATCATAGTTTCTAGATCTTAAAACTGCATTTTGAGTAGAACCACTATCAAACCATACATCTAAAATATCCATAGTTTTTTCTAAATCTTCAGGGTTATATCCACTTCCTGGATACAATAATTCTTCTACTGGTAAATCATACCAGGCATCACAACCTTTTTGTTCAAAAATCATAGCTGTAAAGTTAAGAACCTTTTCATCAAAGATTATTTCATCAGTCTTTTTATTTCTAAAAAATGCTATAGGTACACCCCAATCTCTTTGTCTTGAAATACACCAATCAGGTCTTCCCTCTAGCATAGCTTTTAATCTATTTCTTCCCCATTCTGGATAGAATGTAATGTTATTTACTACATCCATAGCATTTTGTCTTAATGTCTTATTCTCTTTCCCATACTCATCATCAATAGCAATAAACCATTGCTTAGTTGCTCTAAAGATAATAGGCTTATGAGTTCTCCAACAGTGTGGGTATGAGTGTCTTATATCAACATGTTTAAGTAAAGCATCACCTAACTCTTCTAAGATTAACTCATTGGCTTTAAATACATGAAGTCCTAAATATTTATCAGTATCTTTAAATAGTTTTTCTCTTACAATTGTTTCATCATATTTACCATAAGCATCAACTGGCATAAGTACATCTAAACCATATTTTAAACCAACCTTATAGTCATCTTCACCATGTCCTGGTGCTGTGTGTACACATCCTGTACCTGCATCCATTTCAACATGGTCACCTAGAATAATTTTAGATGCTCTTCCATTTAGTGGGTTAATTGCGTGAGTATTTTCTAAATCTTGTGGTGAGATATCTTCTACAATATCACCTTTGATAACTTCTTGTTCGATTAATGAATTATATAATTTCTTTGCAACTATAAAATTATCAGATGTTTTAACATACTGCTCTTCACCATTTAAAGCAATTCCTGTATTTGCTGGAATTGTCCAAGGAGTAGTAGTCCAAATAATTAAACTAGCCTCTAACTTTTCATGTTTAAATGCAACATAAATTGAAGGAGAAGTCTTATCCTCATACTCTACTTCTGCTTCAGCTAAAGCTGTTTGCGCAGCCCAAGACCAATATACAGGTTTACTTCTTTGAACTAAAAGTCCCTGCTTTGCAATTGCGCATAACTCTCTATAAATATTTGCTTCAAATTTAAAATCCATTGTTAAATAAGGATTGTCCCAATCACCTATTACACCAAGTCTTTTAAACTCTTCTTTTTGAATATCTACAAATCTTGTAGCATGATTTCTACATAATTCTCTAATTTTTGATTTTGGTAACTCTTTTTTCTTTGTGTTACCAATCTTTTCTTCAACTTTTTGTTCAATTGGTAAACCATGACAATCCCAACCTGGAACATATCTAACATTCTTACCATCAAAATAGTGGAACTTAACAATTATATCTTTTAAAATTTTATTAAGTGCATGACCTATATGAATATGACCATTTGCATATGGTGGTCCATCATGCAATGTGAAAGAAGGTGCACCTTCTCTATTTTTTTTCATTCTGTCATATACTTTTTGCTCATCCCAATTTTTGTATTTTTTTGGTTCATTTTGAGGAAGATTACCTCTCATTGGAAACTTTGTTTTTGGTAGTAGTAAACTATCTTTATAATCCATCATATTAACCTTCAGTTATCAAATTATTATTATATACTTATTAAAACCGTAGATTATATCCTATAATGATTAAAAACTTAATTAGCCAAAATTGTCACAAAATTGTCATTGGGTTTATTTTTTATTTATGTACAATTTTTGTACATTATTTTTTTAATCTATGATACTATGGTGTTACGAAACTCTATATTTTATTGCCAAATTGCACAGGAATTTTATTTTTTTAACATATTTCTAACTTTCCTATGGTATACTCCTTGAATATTTCGCAAAAAATAGGAACTATGATATGAATGAGAAACATTATGAAGTCGCAATAGTTGGTGGAGGGATTTCAGGTGCAGCTTTATTTTTTGAGCTTGCAAAATATTCTAATGTCAACAGTATGTGTATGTTGGAAAAGTATGAAGATCTAGCTACATTAAATTCTAAAGGTACTAGTAACTCTCAAACAATTCACGTAGGTGATATTGAAACAAATTATACATTTGAGAAAGCAAAGATCACTAAAAGAACTGCAAAAATGGTTGAGAAGTTCTGTCTAATGTATAACTTGCAAGATAAAGTTATGTTCAAACATCAAAAAATGGCATTAGGTGTTGGTGAAAAAGAAGTTGAATTTATCACAAATAGATATGAACAGTTCAAAGAGATCTTCCCTTATTTAGAATTATGGGATAAAGAAAAATTAAAAGAATTAGAGCCAAAAGTTGTATACGCTGATAAAGAGCAAACAATTGAAAGACCAGAGCCAATTGTTGCAATGGGTGCAAGAGATGAGTACACTACTGTTGAGTATGGTGAGATGACTAGAGAACTTGCAAAAGCTGCTCAAGAAGCTGATGACTCAAAAGTTACAGATATATATTACAACTCAGAAGTAGATGATATTGAAAAAGTTGGGGACAAATATAAGATTACAACTACAAATGGTACAGTTTATACAGCTGACTTTGTTGTTGTAAATGCAGGTGCTCACTCATTATACTTAGCTCATAAAATGGGTTATGGTAAACATATGGGTTCTTTATCAATGGCAGGATCATTCTATATAACAAACAATGAATACTTAAATGGTAAAGTTTATATGGTTCAAAATGATAAATTACCATTTGCAGCACTACACGGTGATCCAGATATCTTATGTGATGGAAAGACAAGATTTGGACCAACGGCATTAGCACTATTAGTTTTAGAAAGATATAAAGGTGTGTTTAAATCACTTGGTCAGTGTCTGAAAACTATGAATATTGATGGAAATACAATCAAAATCTTCTGGGATCTTTTAAAAGATAAAGATATTAGAAATTATGTATTTAAAAACTTCTTGTTTGAAATTCCAGGTATCAACAAAAAACTATTTGTAAAAGATGCACAAAAAATTGTACCATCGTTAAGTACTGATGATTTAGAGTATGCAAAAGGGTTTGGTGGAGTTAGACCACAAGTATTAAATAAAGAAGAACAAAAATTAATGCTTGGAGAAGCTTCTATTAATCCAGGAAATGGTTTAATCTTTAATATGACACCAAGTCCAGGTGCAACATCATGTTTAGGTAATGCAGAAAGAGATATTAAAACTATTTGTGAATACTTAAATAAAGAGTTTAAAGAAGAAGAGTTCCTAGCAGACTTTACAGAACAAGATTAATAGATATTCATGATATTAAACCAATAAAAAGGCGTTTATCGCCTTTTTTAATTTAAGTAATTATTATACTAAAAGGTACTTTATATGGCACTAGTAAATAGCTTCTCAAAAGAGGAGATGATTACCCTTCAAAATCTAATAAGAAGTAAGTGTAAAACAATCACTACAGCAGAGTCTTGTACTGGTGGATTAGTTGCAAATAAACTAACTCAATTAGCTGGTTCTTCTGAAATTTTTAAAGGCGCAATAGTTAGCTACAGCAATGAAATTAAAAGTAGTGAATTAGGTGTAAAAGAAGATACCTTAAAAAAACATGGAGCAGTTTCAGAGCAAACAGTAAGTGAAATGCTTGATGGTGTAATAAAAAAAATGAATTCAGATTATGCAATTGCTATATCAGGTATAGCTGGTCCACAAGGTGGAAGTAAATTAAAGCCTGTTGGTACAGTAGTAATAGGTATTTGTGACGATAAAGAGTTCAAAGACATTGAAATATATAACTTTGATGGTAATAGATTAGAGATTCAAGAGCAAGCAGCAAACACTTCTTTGAAAAAAATTTTAAAATTTCTTCAAAAAAGTCTTGACAATTAGAAAAAATTCTATTATAATTCCAGTCCATTTTGAGAACAACACCTCAAAAAGACGTTTGACCCGTTAGCTCAGCTGGTAGAGCATCTCCCTTTTAAGGAGGTGGCCGAAGGTTCGAATCCTTCACGGGTCACCATTTTTTGTTCGATTAGCTCAGTTGGTAGAGCGCTACCCTTACAAGGTAGATGTCAGTGGTTCGAGTCCACTATCGAACACCATTTTTTTATTGTTGGCCCCTTCATCTAGCGGTTAGGATTCATGGTTTTCATCCATGCCACAGGAGTTCGAGTCTCCTAGGGGTCACCAAGCGGATGTAGTTTAGTTGGTTAGAATGCCTGCCTGTCACGCAGGAGGTCGCGAGTTCGAGTCTCGTCATCCGCGCCACTATTATAAAACTTCACTTAATAAAAAAATCTTAACTTATTTATAAAAGTATATCTTTATGTGTTTTTAGTTATCCTACATATCATTATTTTATTTTAAAGAGTGTTTATGTTTAAAGCAAAAAGCTTATATCATTTAATTGTCTATAGTATACTATTTATTGTTTTGTTAATATCATTTTTTACTTTTATTATTATAGATAATGCCCATGATGAACTACAAGACAAAATTAAGACTTTAAAAATAGATTTTACAAATAACCAAAAAGAACTAATAAAAAATGATATACAAGCAACAATAAGCTTTATAGAGTATTACTATAATAAACACAAAGATAATAAACCAAAAAAACAAATTCAAAAAGAGATCTTATCTGCCATTTCTGATATGAAACGTGACTCTAAAATAAGTGATTATATATTTATTTATGATTACAATGGAGTTTTAGTTTATCACCCTATTTCAAAAGATAGTATAGGTGATAATAGAATTAATATGACTGATATAAATGGTAAAAAAGTTATTCAAGAGTTAATTGAAGTTTCAAAAAGACCTTATGGTGGATATGTTGATTATATTTGGTATAAACCAAAAATTGATAAAAATGCACCAAAAATATCATATGCTAACTCTTTTGAGGAATGGAACTGGACTGTAGGTAAAGGTGTTTACTTAGATGAAATTCAAAAGCTTATAAAAGAGAAAAATGAAGAGTACAATCAAAAGATGTCAGACTACACTCTTCAAATCACTTCATTAACAATTATGCTTGTTTTATACTCTATTTTTATCTATAAAAATGCTACTATTTTAATAGTAAATGATGTAAAAGAAATAGGTAGATACTTTAAAGAATCACAAAATAATGATGAACCAATCAACCAAAACCGAATTATATTTGGTGAGTTTAAAGTAATAGCAAATTATGCAACAGATGCAATGAATAATATAAAACTTAAGACTCATATGCTAGAAGATTTAAACAAAAACCTTGAATATAAAGTTGATGAAAAGACAAAAGAGCTTACAAAACTAATCGAATCACAAAAAACATTTATAAAAAACTCAGTACATGAAATAAACACTCCCCTATCAATTATTAGAACAAATATTGATTTACTTAAGATGAATACTCCTAATAGTAAGTATATTACACACATAGAATCAGGGGCTAAAATAATCCAATACATATATGATGACTTATCTTATATGATAAAAAAAGATAGAGTTGTTTACAAAAAAGAGTACTTAGATGTTTCATCTATACTTCAAAATAGACTAGATTTTTTTGATGAGATTGCAGTATCAAACTCTTTATACTTTATAAAAAACATTAAAGAAGATATCTATATAAAATTTAATAAAACTGAGCTTCAAAGAATTATTGACAATAACTTATCAAATGCAATAAAATATTCATTTCAAAAATCACCAATCTTTGTAAAACTAAAATATATTCAAGGTGATGAAGTTGAATTTTGTGTTGCAACAAATTCAAAGGAGATTGAAAATAAAGAAAAAATCTTTGATGACTTCTATAGAGAAAATGATGCACGAGGTGGCTTTGGTTTAGGTCTTAAAATTGTTAAAGATATCTGCGATAAAAACAATGTTAAAATCAAACTAGAGTCTAACAAAGAGGAAACAAAATTTACGTATAGGTTTAAGATAAATGAAAATACTACTACTTGAAGATGAACTAATGTTAAACAACGCTATATGCGAATATTTAAAGAATATTGGGCATATGGTTGAAAGCTTTTCAGATGGACAAGAAGCAATAGATAATATTGATAACTCTTTTGACTTATTGATATTAGATATAAGTGTACCTAACAAAAGTGGGTTTGAAATATTAGAGGAGTTAAATACAAAAAAGATTTATATCCCTACTATTTTCATATCAGCACTAAATGATATAGAGGATATTACAAAGGCTTATGAATTAGGTGCAAAAGAGTACTTAAAAAAACCATTTCACCTAGAAGAACTTGGTATAAAGATCAACCTTATTTTGAAAAAAAATCAATCAAATACATCTCACATAAGATTTTCAGAAAATTACTCTTATTCAAAAGATAAACAAACACTATATTTTGATGGTGAACCACAAAGTTTAACAAAAAAACAACTAGAAATTATTCATATTTTAGCTCTTAATATTAATATGATAGTTGACTTTGAAAGATTCAGAATTGATATTTGGGATGGTGAAAATATTGACAATCCTACAATTAGAGCAGAAATTTCAAGACTTAAAAAAGCACTAAAAGAAGATTTCATCAAAAATATCAGAGGTTTAGGCTATAAAATCGACAGATATTATTCTTCTTAAAAACTACGATAAAATGGCTCTTTTGGAGCTATTTTGCTACGTTAATCCTACACTAGAAAAAACTTTTTAATTTTTTTTTTAAATTGCTACCTTTTTGCTATATACAGTTACTATACTTTCAATGTTAGCTTATTAAACACAAGCTGTTTAATAAAAATAAATAAGGAGAGCAGAAATGAGTCCAGAAAAAGCACAAGCGTACTGGAAAGAAAACATTTCAACAATTATCAAACTTTTAATTGTTTGGTTTGTTGTTTCTTTCGGTTGTGGAATTATATTCATTAATGAACTTAACACTATTGAAATAAGTGGTGTTAAATTAGGTTACTGGTTTGCACAGCAAGGTGCAATTTATGTTTTCGTTGCTTTAATTTTTATCTATGTTAAAGCTATGAACAACATTGACGAAAAATATGGCGTACACGAGTAGGAGAAGAGACAGATGGAATTACAATCACTAATTTACCTATTCGTAGGGGTTTCATTTGCAATATATATTGGTATTGCACTATGGGCAAAAGCTGGTTCAACTAAGGACTTCTATGTTGCTGGTGGGGGAGTTCACCCAGTAGCAAATGGTATGGCAACAGCTGCAGACTGGATGTCAGCTGCGTCATTTATCTCATTAGCAGGTATCATCGCATTTAAAGGTTCTGATGGTGCTGCTTATTTAATGGGTTGGACTGGTGGATACGTTCTACTAGCGATGTTATTAGCACCTTACTTAAGAAAGTTTGGTAAGTTTACAGTACCTGATTTCGTTGGTGATAGATATTACTCGCACGTTGCAAGAACAGTTGCAGTTATCGCGGTAATTTTCGTTTCATTTACGTACGTTGCTGGACAAATGAGAGGTGTTGGTATCGTATTCTCAAGATTCCTACAAGTTGATGTAAATACTGGTGTATTAATTGGTATGGCAATTGTATTCTTCTACTCAGTTCTAGGTGGTATGAAGGGTATTACATATACACAAGTTGCACAATATGTAGTAATGATTTTTGCATATATGATTCCTGCAATTTTCTTATCATTACAAGTTACTGATACATTCTTACCACAATTAGGTATTTTTGGTCAAACAACTTTCGCATTTGATACAGGGGTACAAGTAATCCCAGAAGGCACATATCTCTTGCATGCACTTGATACGGCCATATCAGATTTAGGTTTCTCTGAGTATACTCAACCAGGTAACTTATGGAATATGTTTATGTTAACAACTGCATTAATGTTAGGTACAGCAGGTCTTCCTCACGTTATTGTTAGATTCTTTACAGTACCAACTGTACAAGATGCTAGAATTTCAGCAGGTTGGGCTTTAGTATTCATTGCATTAATGTATACAACAATTTCAGCAGTTTCTTCTTTCTCAAGAGTAAACTTAATCAAAAACCTACAAAACACTGAATATCAAGCGTTTGTAGCTGGTGAGTTAAAGCACTCTGATGGTACACCAAATGATGGTGACTGGTTCAGAACTTGGGAAAATGGTGGATTAATCGCATGGAATGATAGAAATGGTGATGGAAAAATCCAATATGCTAAAGGTGCGGCGTTTAATGGTAAGCCAAACTTTGATGGTGATAATAGAGCTGAAGATGGACATAGATTAACAACAAATGCTAAAGGTCCTGCATCTGAAGCTGAATTAGCAAAAACAAATGGTATAGCAAATGAGTTATATGTTGATAGAGATATTATGGTACTTGCAAACCCTGAAATTGCAAACTTACCTAACTGGGTAATTGCATTCATTGCAGCTGGGGGACTTGCAGCAGCATTATCAACAGCAGCTGGTTTATTACTTGTAATTGCATCAGCGATTTCTCACGACTTAATGGGACAGGTAATATTTAGAGATCCAGAAACTGGAAAATCTAAATTAACAGAAAAAACAGAGTTAATGTGGGCTAGAATCTCAGCAGTAGCAGCTATTTGTGTTGCTGGTTACTTAGGTATTAACCCTCCAGGATTTGTTGCGCAAGTTGTTGCATTCTCATTTGGTTTAGCAGCAGCATCATTCTTCCCAGCAATTATCCTTGGTGTATTTGATAAGAGAATGAACAAAGAAGGTGCTATTGCAGGTATCTTAACTGGTTTAATTTTCACATTCGGATATATTATTTACTTTGTATTCTTAGGTGGAGATCCAGAAGATTACTTCTTAGGAATTCATCCAACTGGTATTGGTACAATTGGTACATTACTTCACTTAATCGTGGCGGTAGTTGTATCTAGAATGACACCAGAACCACCAAAAGAAATTCAAGATCTAGTTGAGTCTATTAGACTTCCAAACGATGCTGGAGCAGCACACGATCACTAAAACTAACAAGTATACCCTCGGGTATACTTTTAGTGTTTTTTTATGTTATTATTCACTAATATAAAAAAACACTAACAAGGATAATAAAATGAGTCTACAAGACCAAGAAGCTTTTCTATCGAATATCCACCCTTTTGAATTATTAGATGAAACACAAATGAATTTATGTATCAATCATATGGATATCGCATATTATCCTAAAGATACAATATTAATAAGTCCTGAAAAGATACATGACCATTTTTTTATTATTATAAAAGGAACGGTATTTCAACTAAATGAGCAAGAAGAAGTTGTTATGGACTTTCACCAAGAAGACTCATTTGATGCAAACTCCTTGATTTATGAAAAAACAAAACATACTTTTAAAGTACATGAAGATTTGATATGTTATGAATTAGAGAAAAATACTTTTTTAGAACTTGTTAAACAAAATAGTGGTTTTAAAAACTTTTTCTTAGACAATTTAGTTCATAAAATTAAAACACTAAAAGATAAAGAGTATACTTCTAAACTTTCATCTTTTATGCTTTCAAGAGTTAATGATGCCTTAATTCACGAAGCTTGTATAGTTAATGAGGATGCAAAACTTTTAGATGCAATTGAGAAATCAACTGAATATAAAACCTCTACAATTATAGTAAGAAACCAAGAGGGACAAATAGGTATTATTACGGATTCTTTACTAAAAGAAAAGGTTTTACTTGAGGGTAGAAGTTTAGATATAAAAGTAAACGAGATAGCTATATTTCCATTAATCACAGTTTTTACTGATGATTATTTATTTGATGCACTTTCAATTTTGATAAAAAAGAATATAAAAAGAGTTGGTGTTACAAATAATAGCGGTGAAATAATTGGTATTTTAGAACAAGTAGATGTTCTATCACACTTTGCGAATAACACTTATGTTGTTGATACACAAATCAAAAAATCGAAAAATATCAAAGAGTTAAAAACTGCTAGTAAAGATCTACTTAATATAATAAAATCACTACAAGCAAAAGGTGTAAAAGTTCATCATATTTCAAACTTAATAGGTCAATTAAACACAAAAGTTTATAAAAAATTGTATAAATTAATAGTGCCTGAAGAGTTACAGTGGAATGCTTGTTTTATTGTAATGGGAAGTGAAGGAAGAAATGAACAAATAATCAAAACAGATCAAGATAATGCTTTAGTTGTAAAAGATGGTATTGATGTGGAACAGTATAGACCTTACATGGAAAAGATGACAGAAACACTTATTGACTTTGGATATCCTCCTTGTGAGGGTAATATAATGGTTTCAAATCCATTTTGGTGTAAAACAGTTGAAGATTATAAAAAAGAGACTGCAAAATGGATAGAAGCACCTGATATGCAAAACTATATGGATTTAGCGATATTCTTTGACTCATTTGCAGTTGCAGGTGATAAGGAACTTTTAATTAACCTAAAAGATGATTTATTTAATAAATTACATGATAAAGATGTATTTATGGCATATTTTGCTAGAGCAACATTAACTTTTGATACACCAAGTACTGTAGCAAATTTTATGACAAAAAAGCATACTTTAGATATTAAAAAAACTGCTGTTTTTCCTATAGTACAAGGAATAAGAAGTTTAGCACTTCGTGAAAGGATTAGAGAAACTACTACAGTAAGAAGAATAAAAATTCTTGAAGATAGAAAAGTTTTAGAAAGAGATCAAGCAGCTGAACTACTAGAAGCATTTGATGTTGTAAACACTTTAAGGTTGAATTTTCAACTAGAGTATATACAAGATAATAAAGAAGTTACTAATGATATTGATACCCATGCATTAGGAAAGATTGAAAGAGATTTATTAAAAGACTCTTTTAAAATAGTGAATGACTTTAAAAAATTCATCACTTACGTATTTAAAATAGATAAGATTTCATAATGTTTTTAAAAAATCTAGCAAATAAACTAAAAAAGAGAGCATTAAAAGATAAAAGATATGAGTATCTTTTTGATGAACCATTAAAGGATGAATATGTATGTTTAGATTGTGAAACTACAGGTTTAAGTCCTAAAAAAGATGAAATTTTATCCATAGGTGCAGTAATCATAAGAAATAATAAAATAATAATGAGAAAAAATCTTAATATTTTTGTTAAACCCTCAAAGGGAATTACAGCTGAATCTATAAAAATACATCAAATTAGGCCAATTGATCTAAAACATGCAATTGAGCCTAAAGAGGCTATTTTGACACTACTTGAATTTATTGGAAACAGACCAATTGTGGGTTATTATATCAAATTTGATATTGCAATGATTTCAAAATATACAAAAGAAATCATAGGAATAGGTCTTCCTAATGAAACTATTGAGGTATCATCTATGTACTACAGAACTAGAAAAAAGACTAGTGAGTATGAATTTATAGATTTAAAGTTTGATACAATTATGAAAAACCTTGACTTACCAAAATTGGGTAAACATGATGCTTTAAATGATGCTATTATGACTTCAATGATGTTTTTAAAGTTAAAAGACTTAACTCCAGCAAAAACTACATTTTATACAAATTAATACAACACTACAATAATCTTATAATTTTTATAAACAATTAAGAACCATTTTTTATTATTTTAATACTATTTTTGACAATTATTAGTTACTTATTTTAACTTTTATGTAAAAATTCATATAAATTTTACCCACATACACTCCCATAATAACTTAATGATTGTATAATTTATAACACTTTTATTTAAATGCTACGGGAATGCTATTAAGTATATATATCATTTCCACTTCATTTAAATAGAAATAACTAAGGAGGCAGTATGAATGATGAGTTAGTAAAACGAATCAAAAGTAATCCTAAATATGAGGAGTTGGTAAAAAAAAGAACTAGTTTTTCTATAAAACTAGCAATTTTTGTATTAGCAGTATTCTATGCTTACATTTTAACAATTGCATTTGAACCTGCTGTAATGGGTACAAAAACAGGTGAAGGTGTAATGACTATTGGCTTCCCTATAGCAGCAGGTATTATCATACTTGGTTTTATTACAACATTAATATATGTAAAAAGAGCTAATGGTGAATTTGAAGATTTAACTAATGAATTAAAAGATGATGTAAAGGATTTAATGTAATGCTTAGAATTTTAACACTTTTATCAGTATTTGCAGTGGCAATGTTTGCAGCTGGTGATGCAAACTTTGAGGCTACAAAAAGAGAACTTAACATTCCAGCTATTATTATGTTCTTTATATTTGTAGGTGGTACATTAGGTATTACTTATTGGGCAGCAAAAAGAACGAAATCTGCAAGTGATTTCTATACTGCTGGTGGTGGAATTTCAGGGTTCCAAAATGGTATGGCAATTGCAGGTGATTATATGTCTGCTGCGTCATTCTTAGGTATTTCTGGACTTGTATATTTAAGTGGTTATGATGGTCTTATTTATGCTGTTGGATTCTTAGTTGGTTGGCCTGTTATTTTATTCTTAATGGCTGAAAAGTTAAGAAATTTAGGTAAGTTTACATTTGCTGATATTGCTGCATATAGATTAGGTCAAAAAGAGATTAGATCGCTAGCAGCATTTGGATCATTGTCAGTTGTTACACTATACTTAATTGCACAAATGGTAGGTTCTGGTAAGCTAATTCAAGTATTATTTGGTTTAGAGTATGAATATGCAGTTATTTTAGTTGGTGTTATGATGATTATTTACGTAACATTTGGTGGTATGCTTGCTACTACTTGGGTACAAATTATTAAAGCTGTATTACTATTATCAGGTGTTTCTTTCATGGCATTTATGGTTATGAGTCACTTTGGATTTAACTTTGAAGCATTAGCAACTAAAGCTGTTGAAAGTCACGATAAAGGTCAAGCTATTATGGCACCAGGTGGATTTATTTCAGATCCAATCTCTGCTATTTCTTTAGGTATGGCTTTAATGCTAGGTACTGCTGGACTTCCACACGTACTTATGAGATTCTTTACAGTTGGTAATGCTAAAGAAGCTAGAAAATCTGTTGTTTATGCAACTGGATTTATTGGTTATTTCTATTTAGTTATTGCAATTATTGGTTTAGGTGCGATTGTATTCTTAAACTCACCAGAGGGACAAACTTACTTTGTAGATGGTAAACTATTTGGTGGAAATAATATGGCAGCTATTCACTTATCTCATATTGTAGGAGGTAATGTATTCTTAGGGTTTATTTCAGCTGTTGCATTTGCTACAATCTTAGCGGTTGTTGCAGGTCTTACACTAGCTGGTGCAAGTGCTATTTCACATGATCTTTATGCATCTGTTATTAATCCAAATGCTTCAGAAGAACAAGAGATTAGAATTTCTAAAATAGCAGTTATTGTTATTGGTATTGTTGGGGTTGTATTAGGTATTGCATTTGAAAATCAAAACATTGCATTTATGGTTGGTCTTGCATTTGCTATTGCTGCATCTGCTAACTTCCCAATTTTATTCTTATCAATCTACTGGAGAGGTTTAACTACAAAAGGTGCAGTTATTGGTGGATTCATAGGACTTATTACTGCTGTTGTATTAGTTGTTGTAGGACCAATTGTATGGGTACAAATCTTAGGAAATGAAGAGGCTTTATTCCCTTATAAACACCCTGCACTATTCTCAGTAACAATTGCATTTGTTGCTATTTGGTTCTTCTCTAAGATGGACAACTCTCAAAGAGGTAAAGACGAAAAAGAACTATTTGAAGCTCAAAATGTTAGAGCACAAACAGGTATTGGTTCAGCAGGAGCTGTTGAACACTAAAACCTTTAAATACTAAAGAGATTTCTCTCTTTAGTATTAATTTTATTACCACAACTTATTACAGAATTTACTTATTCTAATAGTTTAAGTTTTCCTTATAAAATAATATTAATTCTAATACATAAATCACACATTCTGTTACTAAATTACCTTTTTTACACTTTTTTTACACTTTTTATTTAGATTTTCCAAATAATTATCAACTTTTCTATGTATAATTATTTTACGTTTATAATTTGCTACTTTTTTGCTATAAAATTCTAGCAAATTAAAAAACTATAATATTATGCGTGATTTTCGTATAAAGAGGAGAGGAAGCAGATGAAAGAAGAATTAGTTGATAGGATTGAAAGCAATCCTAGATATGCTGAACTAGTTTCAAAAAGAAATAAGTTTGGTATAAAACTTGGAGTTTTTGTACTTGTAATGTTTTATGCATACATTTTAACTATTGCATTTAACAAAGAGATATTAGCTACAAAATTTGGTGATGGAATTTTGACAGTTGCATTTCCTATTGCATTGGCTATTTTAGTAATTAGTTTCATTACAACTGTTATTTATGTTAGGAAAGCTAATGGTGAATATGACGATATTACAAATGAAATAAAAGAAGATGTAAAGGATTTAATCTAATGTTGAAAATTTTATTACTATCATTAACATTTGCTATAACAGCATTCGCTGCGGGTGATGCTAGTTTTGAGGCTACAAAGAGAGATTTAAATATCCCAGCTATTATCATGTTCTTTATATTTATTTTAGGAACATTAGGTTTAACATACTGGGCAGCACAAAAAACAAAATCTGCTAGTGACTTCTATACAGCAGGTGGAGGAATTACTGGTTTTCAAAATGGTTTAGCAATTGCAGGTGACTATATGTCAGCAGCTGCATTCTTAGGTGTATCTGGTCTTATCTATATGAAAGGTTATGATGGAGTTATCTATGCTGTATCATTCTTAGTTGGTTGGCCAATTATTCTTTTCTTTATGGCGGAAAAGTTAAGAAACTTAGGTAAGTTTACATTTACAGATATTGCAGCATATAGACTAGAGCAAAAGAAAATTAGAACATTAGCTGCATTTGGTACTATTTCAGTTGTTGTATTATACCTTATTGCGCAAATGGTTGGTGCTGGTAAACTAATCCAAGTTTTATTTGGTATGGAGTATGAGTTTGCTGTAATCCTTGTGGGTGTTATGATGATTATTTACGTAACATTTGGTGGAATGCTTGCTACTACTTGGGTTCAAATTATCAAAGCTTGTCTACTTTTATCTGGTGTTTCTTTTATGGCTATTATGGTTTTATACCACTTTGATTTCAACTTTGAAGCATTAGCAGTTCAAGCAACTCAAAATCATGAAAATGGTGAATCAATCTTAGCGCCAGGTGGATTTATTTCAGATCCAATTTCTGCTATTTCTTTAAGTATGGCTTTAATGCTAGGTACTGCTGGACTTCCACACGTACTTATGAGATTCTTTACAGTTGGTAATGCTAAAGAAGCTAGAAAATCTGTTGTTTATGCAACTGGTTTTGTTGGTTACTTCTGGATTATTATTACTGTTGTTGGGTTTGGTGCTATTGCATTCTTAAACTCAAATGAAGGTGCACAATATTTCACTGATGGTAAATTATTTGGTGGAAATAACATGGCATCTATTCACTTATCACATATGTTAGGTGGTAATGCATTCTTAGGATTTATTTCAGCTGTTGCATTTGCTACAATTTTAGCAGTTGTTTCAGGACTTACATTATCAGCAGCAGGTGCTATTTCACATGACCTTTATGCAAATGTAATTAATCCAAACTCTACAGATGAACAAGTTGTTAAAATCTCTAGATTTACAGTTATAGTTGTAGGTATTGTTGGTGTTACTTTAGGTATTGCATTTGAGCAACAAAATATTGCTTATATGGTTGGGTTAGCATTTGGTATTGCAGCATCAGCTAACTTCCCTATTTTATTCTTATCAATTTATTGGTCTCAATTAACAACAAGAGGTGCATTCTTTGGTGGACTATGTGGTCTTATCTCAGCAGTTACTCTTGTAGTTGTAGGACCAATTGTATGGGTACAAATCTTAGGAAATGAAGAAGCACTATTCCCTTATAAACACCCTGCACTATTCTCAGTAACAATTGCATTTGTTGCTATTTGGTTCTTCTCAAAAACTGATAACTCTCAAAGAGGTAAAGACGAAAAAGAATTATTTAGAGCTCAAAATATTAGAGCAAATACAGGTATTGGTGCAGCTGGAGCAGTTGATCACTAAAAAAAGTAAAACTAAGGAGTTAACTCCTTGGTTTTAAACATCAAAATAATTATTATTTTATATTTATTTGATATAATCTTCATAACTTAATCTAGGAAGTGCCATGAGTATTTTAGAACAAAAATCGTTTATAAGTGCAATTCACCCATTTGAACACCTAAACAAAAGCCAACTTGATAAATTTTCAGAAAATATTGATATTGTTTACTTTAAAAAAGAACAAGTAATTCAAAAAAGTACTTCACAACCTGAATTTATCTATTTTGTATTAAAAGGTATAGTTCAAGAAAAAAATGAAGATGATGTTTTATCGATATATTCAAAAAATGAGATTTTTGACCCTATTTCTTTAATTGAGAACTACTCAAAGAACACATTTGTAACAGCTGAAGAGGCTATTTGTTATAGACTACCAAGAGATATATTTATTAAGACATTACATGAAAATAAAGAGTTAGAAAGATACTTCTTCCAGTCAATATCAGAAAAGTTAAGCAACCATAATACTGTAGAAAAAAATAAAGAAATTGCAAATATTATGGTTGCAAAAATAAAAGATGCAAATATTCACCGTGCAGTAATTATAGATACAAACAAAACAATTTTTGAAGCTGCTAAAACAATAAAAGAAGAAAAAGTTCCAACCTTACTTTTAAAAGATGAAAATAGTGATATGTATATAGTAACAGACTCAGACTTTAGAGAGAAAGTTATTTTAAATAGAATGAGCTTTGATGAAAAAATTGTAACTATTGCCACAAAAGGTTTAATCTATGTAAATGAAGATGATTTCTTATTTAATGCTCAACTAATGATGGCAAAACACGGATTAAAAAGAGTTGTTGTAAAGAACTCTAAAGATGAGATTGTGGGTATTTTAGATCAAATCTCCCTATCTTCATTTTTTGCCACAAATACTTTTTCAGTATCAAATGCTATAGTAAAAGCAGAAACAATTGATGAACTTAAAGATGCTTCATTATCATTACTAAAGATTGTAAAATCATTAAGTGCTAAAGGTGTAAAAGTTGAGTTTATTTCAAAACTAATAAATCAATTAAATAAAAAACTAATAGACAAACTATTTAAAATAATTGCCCCTAGTGAGATAAAAGATAAATCTTGTTTAGTTGTTATGGGTAGTGAGGGAAGATGTGAACAGATACTAAAAACAGATCAAGATAATGCCTTAATTTTAAAAGATGATTGTCAAATAAGCGAGGAAAAACTTCAAGATTTTACAAATAGATTTACTGAAATATTAGTTGATTTTGGTTTTCCTAGATGTGAGGGTAATATAATGTTATCAAATCCTTACTGGTGTAGAAAAGAGAAAGACTTTAAAGAGTTAATCTACTCTTGGGTTGACAATCCATCTCCTGATACTATGATGAATATTGCAATTTTTTATGACTCACTATGTGCAGCAGGTGATAAACAAATTATCTTAGACTTAAAAGAGTACTTATTTAAAATCACAGGTGATTCACAAACCTTTAATGCAAACTTCGCAAAAGTAATTACAAGCTTTGATGTTCCACTTGGATTTTTCGATGGGTTCGTATTTGATAGTGATACTAAAGAGCATAAGGATGAAATTGATATTAAAAAAGGTGGTATTTTTATACTTGTTCAAAGTATAAGAGCACTTAGTTTAGAAAAGAAACTTTTTAATACAAATACAATTAAAAGAGTTAAAGCACTAAATGAGTTAGGAGTTTTAGACAATGAGTTTTCGCAAGAGGTTATCATGGCATTTAATTTCCTATCAAATTTAAAGTTAAAATCAAACCTAGAGAAACTAGATAAAAAATCAACTATTGATAATTATATTAATCCTGATGATTTAAACACAATGCAAAAAGATCTATTAAAAGACTCTTTTAAGATTGTTAATAAACTAAAAAAGAAACTAGAATATCACTTTAAGTTGAACTATGTTTAGAAAAATAAAAAACTATTTAAATAAAAAAAATTTAAAAGATGATAGGTATTCATACCTATTTGACGAACCAGCAGTTCAAGATGAATTTATCTGCTTTGATTGTGAAACAACAGGACTTAATCCTAAAAGTGATGACATAATATCAATAGGTGCTGTACTTATAAAAGATAACACAATAGTTTCTAGTAAAAAATTTGTAAAACTTGTAAAACCTACAACTAAACTACAAGAAGATGCTATTAAAGTTCACTTTATTAGAGAGATTGATTTAGAAAATGCAGATGATATTGATTCTGTAATATATGAATTTTTAGAGTTTATTGGAAACAGACCATTAGTAGGATACTTTCTTGAGTTTGATGTTGCTATGATCAACAAATATCTAAAACCTAAACTTGGGATAACACTTCCAAATAAAACTTATGAAGTTTCAGCTATTTATCATGACTATAAAATCGAAAAAATTCCACAAAGCAATGTTGATTTAAGATTTGATACTATAATGGAAGATTTAAATATTCCATTTATGGGAAAACACGACTCATATAATGATGCTTTAATGACATCCTTAATGTTTATAAAGTTAAAAAACTTACCAAAAGTAAAAATAAAGTAACATATATAAACAACGTTAAAATTTTATCCATTATGTACAATCATTGTACATTTTGAACTTATCAAAACACCCAATAACACCCTTAACTCAATATTTTATTACCATTTTTCCCATTTTTAGGATTTAAAATCAATTATGTATATTTTATGTACTTTTAGAAAAATATAGTATACAATATAATTCAACAAGATTATAAACAAATGCTATTTTTATGCTATGGTTATAATTTATAATCTTTCACATAGTTTAAAGTAGAAAGGATAACTTAATGGGTTTAATTAAAAGCATTAAAGAAAAAGCAAAGTCACAATTAAGAACAATAGTTCTTCCTGAGACTGAAGATGAAAGAGTGTTAAAGGCTGCTGAAAAGGTACTTGAAGAGAAGACTGCAAATATTGTATTGATTGGTAATGAAGATACAATTAAAGCTGATGCTTCATCTTGCGATGCAAATATTGAAGGAGCAACAATAGTTGACCCTAAAAAGTTTGACAATATTGATAAATATATTGACGAACTAGTTGAACTAAGAAAGAAAAAGGGTTTAACTAGAGAAGAAGCTACAAAAATTATGACAACAGAGCCTAGATTCTTTGGTTGTATGATGGTAAGACTTGGTGATGCTGACGGTTTAGTTGCAGGTTCAAACTCACCAACTGCTGATGTTTTAAAAGCTGCTATTCAAGTTATTAAAACTGCACCTGGTATAAATACAGTTTCATCTGCATTTATTATGGAAACAGCTGATGGTAAATTTGGTGATAACGGACTAATTTTATTTGCTGATTGTGCAGTTATTCCAGAACCAAATGCAGAACAATTAGCTGATATTGCTTGTGCAACTGCTGCAACTGCAAACTCTGTTGTTGGGTTAGACCCAAGAGTTGCTATGTTATCTTTCTCAACAAAAGGAAGTGCAAATCATCCACTAGTTGATAAAGTTCAATATGCTGTTGATTTATTACAAGAAAGAAATGTTGACTTCCCATTTGATGGTGAGTTACAAGCTGATGCTGCTATTGTTGAATCAGTTGGAGCAAAAAAAGCACCAGATTCAGAAGTTGCAGGAAAAGCAAATGTACTTGTATTCCCTGACTTACAATCAGGTAATATCGGATACAAATTAGTACAAAGATTCTCAGGAGCTGCAGCTCATGGTCCAGTTGTTCAAGGTTTAGCAAAACCAGTAAATGACCTTTCAAGAGGTTGTTCTGTTGATGATATTGCAAACTTAGTAGCTATTACAGCAACACAAATCAAATAAATTAATAAAAAACTATAATAAAAGGAAGCAAAATATGTTAGTATTTATTTTAAATGCAGGAAGTTCTTCATTAAAGTATCAATTAATGAACCCAGTTACAAAAGAAAACTTAGCAGCAGGTATTTGTGAAAGAATTGGAATTGATGGTGTTTTAAAACATGAGTTTGGTCATGACCAAGAGCTAAAAATCGATGTTGATATGCCAACACATAAAGAGGCTATTGAGTTAGTATTAAGAACATTAACGCATGGTGAGGGTAAAGTAATTGAATCAACTGATGAAATTGAAGCAATTGGACACAGAGCGGTTCATGGTGGTGAAGACTTTGCATCATCTGTATTAGTTACTGATGAAGTAATTGACACTATGAAAAGATTAATTCCATTAGCTCCATTACACAACCCAGCAAATATCATGGGTATGGAAATTTGTAAAGAGTTAATGCCTGGTAAACCAAATGTAGCTGTATTTGATACTGCATTCCACCAAACTATGCCTGATTATGCTTATATGTATGCATTACCATATGATCAATATGAAAAGCACCAAATTAGAAAGTATGGTTTCCACGGAACTTCTCACTACTTCGTATCTAACGAAGCTAGAAAAATGCTAGATAAAAAACAAAATACTAGAATTATTGTTTGTCACTTAGGTAATGGTTCTTCTGTATCAGCTGTTCAAAATGGTGAATGTATTGATACATCTATGGGTCTTACTCCTGTTCAAGGTTTAATGATGGGAACAAGAGCTGGTGATGTTGGTGCTGGTGCATTACAGTATATGATGAGCCAAGAAAACATTACAATTGATGATGCTTTAAACGTAATGAATAAAAAGTCAGGTATCTTAGGAATTTCTGGTAAATCTTCTGACTTAAGAGAAGTATTAGATGGAATGGATAAAGGTGATGACAGATGTAGATTAGCAGTTGATATGGTTGCTTATAACATTAAGAAATATGTTGGTTCTTATGTTGCTGCATTAGATGGAATTGATGCTTTATGTTTCACAGGTGGTATTGGTGAAAATGCTGCACTTATTAGAGAAAAAGTTTGTGCTGGTTTAGATGCTATGGGATTAGTAATTGATCCAGTTAAAAACAACAAAAGATCTAAAGAGGCAAGAGATATCGCTACAAATGGTTCAGCTTCTAGAATCTTTGTTATTCCTACAAACGAAGAGTTTGTAATTGCAAATGATACTTTCAAAATTGTTTCTGAAATGAAATAAATTATTTAAAGAAGTGAGAGATAATCTCACTTCTTTAGTAAGCTTTTAATGTAGATTGTAAATGACTAGCAATAGTTGTTGAAGCTTCATTGATAACCCTATCAATAAACTTATCAAACTTATCTTCTTTTTGCCATACAGGATTTATTACATCAGCTAGTTCTATAACTTTTGATTTTGCATAAGTTAAAGTTGCAACCTCATCAATTAGTTTTACCTCTTTAGCTTGTCTAGCTGTAAAAATATGAGCATTTGCATACTCTTCATGATTGGCTTTTTTCAAACCTCTTGCATTACTAACATCTGTAATAAAAATATCATATGTATCATCTATAACTTTTTCCAACTCCTCTTTTTCATAAGAAGTCCATGTTCTTGTAAATGTTCCTGATTCTTTATATTTACCAGCTTTTACTGTTTGAGTCTCTATACCTATTTTATCCATTAGTTCTTCTACATTTGTACCTTGTAAGATAACTCCAATAGAACCAATCATACTACCTGGATTTGCAATAATTTCGTTTGCCCAAATAGAGGCATAGTAACTACCACTTGCCATAACACCACTTGCATAAGCAACAACTGGTTTTAACTCTTTTAACTCTTTAATAGCGTATGCAATCTCAACTGATGGAGCAACTGCTCCCCCTGGAGAATTTACTACAAATAGTACACCTTTTATGTTACTATTTTTTTTAGCCTCATTTATCTGCTCTATAACCTTACTTGCATCTAAAATTGGTCCAGCTAACTCTATCTTTTGTAAATTTGGCTGTTGCATATTAGAAATGTTATTACTACTTGTATCAAAAACAACAAAATACATAATTGTTAAAAAAACAACCGTTTTAAAATACTTTGTTATAAAATCTAAAATAGCAATTACAGGAGAGAAAAGCTTCTTAAAAAAGTTAAACATCTTGTCCTCCTATTATTGTTTTATCTACAAATTTTGTATGTAGAATTATATGTGTCGCTAAATCTTCTTTATATTTTACACTTGATGGTAAAGACAGTGCAATAATATCTGCATCTTTGTTCTCTTCTAAAACACCTTTGTTTAATCCTAGTGCTTTACTTCCATTTACAGTTGCAGCTTTTAAAAGTTGTTTTGAGAACTCTTCAATATTTTGGTTTGTATGTGCCATAAGTGCATTTCTTAACTCATCAAACATTGATAATGAGTTATTTGAACTAAGTCCATCAGTTCCTATACTAATATCTATACCTCTTGGCAATTTATCTAAATTAAGCTTTGTATTATTTAGAAGTCTATTTGAAGTTACACAGTGATTTATAACACCATTTAGTTCTTTTATTTTCTCTAAATCTTTAATACTTGCCTCTACACAATGGGTAAAAGATAGTGTATTTATATTTTTAAACTGCTCTAAGAACTCTATTGGTTTAGTCACAGCTTTCTCTTGCCCTAAAAACTCCTTAAAGAAGTTAATAAAAGCACCCTCATCTCTATGTAGCCATTCATACTCTTCAGGTGATTCCATAAAGTGTGTACTAACAGCTAGTGATCTTTGCTTTGCAATATTTAAAACCTCTCTGATTAAAAAAGGATGCACAGAGTATGGGGAGTGAATTGCAACTGCTGGAATAAATTTTTTTGATGCATGATTCATCGCATTTTCTAATCTTGATTTAAAATCGGCAAAAAGTGTATCAACCATATCAGGTCTACTTCCTATTACCTCACAAAAAAACACTGTATTTAAATCTGAATTTAAACAAGCTTCTAAATCAAATGAGTATGAAGAGATAGCACCAAATGTTGTTGTACCCGTTTTTTTCATCTTTTTTAATCTAGTTTCAATCAATGCTTTATTTGCATTTTCTATTAAGTTATCTCTACTTTTAATCACTGAATTAAGCCAATTCATAAAGTTACCATACTTCAAAGATGTAGCATTTGCACTAAACTCCATATGAACATGAGAGTTAATTAGTCCAGGCATTAAAACAGTATTTGGTTTAGACTCGTGGATATATAAATTTGGATATTTTTTTTCAATATTTTCTTTAGAATCAACATCAATAATATGTTGGTCATAAACAATAGCACCATCTTCTATGACGCTACTGTTTTCATCGCAGGTAACAACCCACTTTGCAGATATAATTTGCATTATAAATTATTCAGTCTCTTCAGCTTGTTCTTGAGCTGCTTTAATTTCAGATATAATTTGCATTAATGCAATTAATCCCATGTGGTATCCAAATGGTCCAAATCCTGAAATTACACCAGTAGTTCCTGATGCTGTTACTGATTTTTGTCTAAACTCTTCTCTTTTATAAATATTTGAAATATGAACTTCTACTGTTGGTAAATCAACCGCAGCTAATGCATCTTTAATAGCAATTGATGTGTGAGAGTATGCTGCTGGATTAATCATAATACCATCAACTTCACCTAAACACTCTTGTACTTTATCTACAATCTCACCCTCTAAATTTGACTGGAAAAACTCTAATTCTACTCCATTTTGAGCTGCTGCATTTTTTAACTGCTCGTGAATTTGATCTAAACTCATTGGACCATAGATATGTTGTTCTCTAATTCCTAACATATTTAAGTTTGGTCCTTGAATAACTGCAATTTTCATATTATATTCCTTTTATAAAATTTAGATAAGATTATATTTAAATTTATGTTAAATCATACCAATACAAGTGAGTAATTATGAAAAATTTTATTTTAGTTAATGAAAATGCCATATATTATGAAGCAAATTTTTCATGTGATAATGTTATTTTCTTAAAATTAGAAAATGATAAATTCTTTATTACAGATGCTAGATATACAATTGAAGCAAAAGAGTTTACTAAAGATTGTGAGGTTATTGAATCATCAAACCTAATCAAAACAGCTATAGAGATTCTATCAAAGAACAAGATTAAAAAAATAGTTTTTGATCCAAATGACTTTACATATAATATGTATTTAAAAATTACACAGGATTTAAAAACTCAATTTATTCCAAAAGAGAATTTCTCTAAACTAAGAAGAATAGTTAAAACAAATGAAGAGGTAGAGTTTTTAAGAAAAGCTTCTAAATTAGGGAAACAAGGTTTTAAAGAATTAGCTAAATATATTAAGAAAAATGGATTTAATCAAACTGAAGAGTATTTACACTTTAAGGCAGTGGAAAAACTTACAAAAAGTGGAAAGTTAGATTTGAGTTTTGATCCAATTGTAGCAATTAATAAAAATGCCGCAAAACCTCATGCACTACCTACAAAAAAAAGACTTAAACTAAATGATTTATTATTAGTTGATGCAGGGGTTAAGTATAAAAGATATTGTTCAGATAGAACTTGTACTTCAAATGTAAACTTTGAGACTTTTAACTTTAAAAGGGAACAGTTATTTAAAAAAAGTAAAGAACAAAAAATTTACGACATTGTTTTCAAAGCCCAACAAAAAGCCATAAACAAAGCAAGAGTTGGAATGAAAGCAAGTGAGATTGATAAACTAGCTAGGGATGTTATAGAAAAAGCAGGATATGGCAAGTACTTTGTACATAGTACAGGTCACGGGGTTGGTCTAGATATTCATGAGTTCCCAAATATAAACTCAAGAAGTGATGTAATAATTGAAGATAATATGGTATTTACAGTAGAACCAGGTATATATTTACCTAATAAATTTGGTGTAAGAATTGAAGATACTGTTGTAATGAAAAATGGAAAAGCACAAATATTATAGATAAATCTTGAACTTTAAAAGAGAAAAATTTGAAAAAAACTTTAAATGAAAATTTAACAATTTTTAAAACTCCTAATTTCCCTTATACAAGAAGTAAACCTTCAACAAAAAAATACCAAGTAACTATTGGTATTGGGGGAAATGTAGGTGATGTAAAAAAAACTTTTGATAAGTTGTTCTTATCTTTAATAGCTAATACAAAATTTGATATTCTTATGAGTAGCCCACTTCTTAAAAATCCTCCTTTTGGCTATTTAAACCAAAATGATTTTTTAAATGGTATAATTGCGCTTAAAACTAATCTAGCACCAAATGAGTTTTTAAAACATATGCAAAGATTAGAGAATAGATTTGGAAGAAAGCGGTCCTTTCAAGATGCGCCTAGAACCTTAGATATTGATATAATATTTTTTGATAATAGAAAAATAGATACAGAAAATCTTATTATTCCTCATAAAGACTGGGCAAATAGGGAATCAGTGATTATTCCTTTAAGCTATATGAAAAAAAACAAATCTGATATAAAAATTTTACAAAAATAACATCTATTTTAAGAAAGGTAAATAATGAAAAAAAAAGTAGTTGTTGGAATGTCTGGTGGTGTTGACTCTTCTGTTACTGCACTACTACTTAAACAGCAAGGCTATGATGTTGTAGGCTTATTTATGAGAAACTGGGAATATGGCATCAAAGGTAGCCAATGTCCTAACAGAATAGAGTTTGAAGATGCAAAAAAAGTTGGAGAACTTATAGGAATTGAAGTAAAAGGTAAAGACTTTGTTGAAGAGTACAGAACAAAAGTCTTTGATGTATTCTTAGAGGGTTTAAAAAAAGGTCTTACACCTAATCCTGATATTTTATGTAATCGTGAGATTAAATTTAATGTATTTTTAAATGAAGCTAAAAAAATGGGTGCAGATATGATTGCAACAGGTCATTATGCAAAAATTGCTTTTTATAAAGATCATTTTGTACTTGATACACCAAAGGATAGTTCTAAAGATCAAAGTTACTTTTTACATGCACTATCAAGTGAACAATTAAGCCATGCTATGTTCCCACTTGGTGATTTAACAAAAGATGAAGTAAGAGAAATAGCAAGAGAGCATAACCTACCTGTAAGTGATAAAAAAGATAGTACTGGTATTTGCTTTATTGGTAATCAAAAATTTGATGATTTTATTACACAACATTTAAAAGCAATTCCTGGTGATATAATAGATGAAAATGGAAAAGTTCTAGGTAAACACAAAGGTCTTATTTGCTACACATTAGGTCAAAGAAAAGGTATTGGTCTTGGGGGTATTAAAGGTAATGAGGGTGAAAATAATACTCATAAATCTTGGTATGCTGCTAAAAAAGATATAAAAAACAACACCTTAACAGTAGTTCAAGATACGAACCATCCTTTACTTATGAGTGATTATACAGAAGCTAGTCATATGCACTGGGTACTTGAAGAGGCACCTAAGGTTGGTGATAAATTAATGGCTCAAGTTAGATATAGACAAAAAAAGCAAGCCTGTACTGTAGTTGAAGCAAGTGAAGATAGAGTTTTAGTTAAATTTGACACTCCTCAAAGAGCAGTAACTTTAGGACAAAGTCTTGTTTTATATGATGGAGAGTATTGTCTTGGTGGTGGATTTATAAGTAACTATTACTAAAAAAGGAAATAGATGCAAAAAAAAGTAATGGTAGGTATGAGTGGAGGGATTGACTCATCAGTTACAGCTTATATGTTACAAAATGATGGATATGAAGTTGAGGGATGTTACTTAAAACTTCATAACAGAGATGATGGATACCATGAAAAAAATTTAGAGTATATAAAAGGCGTAGCTGATTTTTTAGGTATTAAATATCATATATTAGATTTGGCTGATGATTTTACAAAAGAGGTTTACGACTATTTTGTAGATTCATACTTAGAGGGTATTACTCCAAATCCTTGTGTGAAATGTAACCGACAAATTAAGTTTGGAGCTATGCTAGATTTTGCTAAAAGCCACGGAGCTGATTTTTTGGCAACAGGTCATTATGTAA
This sequence comes from Arcobacteraceae bacterium, assembly GCA_041694355.1. Taxonomy (GTDB): domain Bacteria; phylum Campylobacterota; class Campylobacteria; order Campylobacterales; family Arcobacteraceae; genus Arcobacter_B. Next base: position 38,177 of record JASMTK010000024.1, read on the forward strand.
AAACAGATGGAGAGTTTTTATACCAAGCTGAGGATAAAACAAAAGATCAAAGCTATTTTTTATCTCAAGTAACACCTGATGCACTTCCATATATGATGTTTCCGTTAAGTACTTATAAAAAAGAGGATATTATCAAGTTTGGTGCAAAGCTTGATGTGGCTTTTAAGAAAATTACCCAAAAAAGTGAATCTCAAGAGATTTGCTTTGTTGAAACTGTTTATACAGATGTTATAAAAAGACATGCAAACATTGATAAGCCTGGACAAGTTTTAGATGAAAAGGGAAATATAATAGGTGAACATAAAGGCTATGCTCACTATACAATTGGTAAAAGAAGAGGTTTTACTGTTTATGGTGCCCAAGAGCCTCATTTTATTACAAAATTAGATGCTAAAAATAATACTATTACTGTTGGTAAAAAATCTGCTTTAGAAACCAATGAAGTTATCATAGAACATTTAAATATGTTTATTGATAATAAAAAGTTTCAAGCAACTGTAAAATTAAGGTATGGATCAGTACTAATACCTTGTGATGTTAAAATCGAAGATAATAGAGCTATAATCACGCTAAACAAACCTGCATTTGGAGTTGCAGCTGGACAATTAGCAGTATTTTATGATGAAGATAAAGTTATTGGTAGCGGGTGGATAAAATCAGCTAAATAATCACAAAAAAATAAGATGAAAAAGCATTTTTTCTCTTATTTTTTCAAATAACATATCATTAAGAACAGTTTAGATAAAATCGCTTCATATTACATTAATCAATCAAGGAAAATTATATGTCAACATTCAAGCTTTTTAGTGGTTCAGCGAACCCTGAATTTACACAAAAGGTTGCTGATTATTTAGGTGTACCTGTTTCAAATGCAACTTTAAATAGATTTAGCGATGGAGAATTATCTGTACAAATTACTGAAAGTGTGAGAGGACAAGATGTTTTTATTGTTCAGCCTACATGTGCTCCTGCAAATGATAATTTAATGGAACTATTAATCATGGTAGATGCACTTAAAAGGTCTAGTGCTAAATCTATTTCAGCAGTTATTCCATACTACGGGTATGCAAGACAAGATAGAAAAGCAGCACCTAGAGTTCCTATCTCTGCAAAATTAGTTGCTGACCTACTTGAAAAAGCTGGTATCTCAAGAGTTGTAACTATTGACTTACACGCAGCTCAGATTCAAGGGTTTTTTAATATTCCTGCTGATAACTTATTTGGTTCAATTATGTTTGTAGATTATATTAGATCTAAAAACTTAAAAAACCCAATTATTGCAAGTCCAGATATTGGTGGAGTAGCAAGAGCTAGATCTTATGCTGATAAGTTAGATTATGACTTAGTTATTGTTGATAAAAAAAGAGAAAAAGCAAACGAATCTGAGGTTATGAATATCATTGGTGATGTTAAAGGAAAAGATGTTATCTTAGTAGATGATATGATTGATACAGCAGGAACATTAGTAAAAGCTGCTGATGTACTTAAGAAAAAAGGTGCAACATCAGTTATGGCTTGTTGTACTCACGGTGTATTAAGTGGTCCTGCTTATGAAAGAATCGAAAAAGGTGTTTTAGATGAACTAGTTGTTTCAGACACAATCCCTACACAAAAAGATGCTAAAAAAATTACCGTTTTATCAGCTTCTGTTATGATAGGTGAAACAATTAGAAGAATCCATAACAATGAATCTGTAAATTCAATTTTTATTGCATAACAATTTTTATTAATAAAAATAATACTAAAAATTAGTTATAATATAAGAAATTATAAAAAACAAGGATATATGATGAAGAAAATATTATTATCATCAATTGCATGTGCTACTTTAATGTTTGCAAGTTCTGCTGAATATAAGTATGAAGTTACTCCTATGATTTCAGGTGCAGTAACTGAGGGGAATACAGACTTAGAAAATCACTTCTTAAGTGGTGGACTATCTGTAGGGTTTAACCAGATTGGAGATTCAGTTTTTGATCAAATTGAATTAGGTTTCTTAAAAAGTTTACAAGATGTTGACTTTGATGGTGTAAATAGAGATACATCTGTAACAAGAGTATTCTCAAACTTAATTAAAGAGTACCCATTAAATGCAAAAACTTCTTTATATGCATTAGTTGGTGCTGGTGTTGAGATTTTTGATGATGAGTTTGCTAATAATGAAGATGGACTATTTGGTAACTATGGTGCAGGTATCAAATATAAATTACAAGATAATTTAGCTTTAAAATTTGACTTAAGACATGTAATTGAAGCTGACCATGGTGATAATACACTTCTTTACAACTTTGGTATTGCTATGCCATTTGGAGAAGTTACAAAGCCACAATTAGTAAAAGAAGAGCCAGTTAAAGAACCTGTTAAAAAAGCAGATTCTGACAACGATGGTGTAATTGATGAAAACGACAAGTGTCCTAACTCTGTACCAAATGCAGTTGTAAACTCAATTGGTTGTGAAATGGATGATGATAATGATGGTGTTGTAAATAGATTAGATCAGTGTCCAAGTACAATTAGTAATGTAAAAGTTGATACTAAAGGTTGTATGACATTAGTTGATTTAAGAATTAACTTTGATGTTGACTCTTCAAATATCAAAGATAAATATCAACCAAGATTAAAAGAGTTTGCTACTGCTTTAAATAGAAATACTAAACTTAAAGCTACTATTGAAGCACACACAGATTCAACTGGTTCAAAGTCGTATAATAAAGCACTTTCTCAAAGAAGAGCTGCTGCTACTATTGATGCATTATCTGAATTAGATGTTGATCCAAAAAGATTAAAAGCTATGGGTTACGGTGAGAGTAAACCAGTTGCTACAAACAAAACAAAAGAAGGTAGAGCTAAAAACAGAAGAGTTACTGCTAAGATTGAAAAGTAACAAAAGCCTTTAAAACTTAATATTACAGCATTTTTTGCTGTAGTATTAATACTCATTTACCTTATTAAATCTCTTTAACTATAAACTTACCTTTCTTTGGGTATAATCCCCATTACTTAAAAGCCAAAATATTTCAAAAAATAGGATACGATTTGCAAGAGAATATAAGAAACTTTAGTATTATAGCTCATATTGACCATGGTAAATCTACACTTGCTGATAGAATCATTCAAGAATGTGGTGCAGTAAGTCAAAGGGAAATGTCCGCACAAATGATGGATACTATGGATATTGAACAAGAAAGAGGTATTACAATCAAGGCACAAAGTGTAAGACTTGATTATGTAAAAGATGGAGAAAAGTATGTTCTAAATCTTATTGATACTCCTGGTCACGTTGACTTTTCATATGAAGTAAGTAGAAGTTTAGCTTCTTCTGAAGGGGCTTTACTTATTGTTGATTCAACACAAGGAGTTGAAGCACAAACTATTGCAAATGTTTATATTGCACTTGATAATGACTTAGAATTACTTCCAGTTGTAAATAAAATTGACTTACCCTCAGCTGATCCTGATAGAGTATTAGAAGAGACAGAAGATGCTATAGGATTAGATTGTACTGAGCATAACTTAGTTAGTGCAAAAACTGGTTTAGGTGTAAAAGATTTAATTGATTCAATTGTTGAAAGAGTTCCTGCTCCAAATGGAGATGAAAAAGCACCTACAAAAGCTTTAATCTATGATAGTTGGTTTGATAATTACTTAGGAGCATTAGCTCTTGTTAGAGTTTATGATGGTAGTATCAAAAAAGGTCAAATGTTAAAGATGATGAACACAAAAGTTGAGCATCCAGTACTTGATCTTATGTACCCGCACCCTATTCAAAGAGAAAAAACAAAAGAGATACAAACAGGTGAGATTGGAATTGTTGTATTAGGTTTAAAAACATTAGATGGAATTGCAGTGGGTGATACTATGACTGACGCTAAAACACCTACACAAACACCTATTGGTGGTTTTGAGCCAGCTAAACCATTTGTATTTGCAGGACTTTATCCAATTGAAACAGATAAATTTGAAGATTTAAGGGAGGCTTTATCTAAACTTCAATTAAATGATTCATCGATCTCTTTTGAACCAGAAAGCTCTGCAGCACTAGGAAGTGGATTTAGAGCAGGTTTCTTAGGAATGCTTCACATGGAAGTTGTAAAAGAGAGATTAGAGCGAGAATTTGGACTTGATTTAATAGCCACTGCTCCAACTGTTGTATACGAAGTTGATAAAAAAGATGGTGAGAGAATTGAAATACAAAATCCAAGTGAACTTCCAGAACCAAATGAAATAGAGACTATTTATGAACCATATGTGAAAGCGACTATTCTTGTTCCTGATGAATTCTTAGGAAATGTAATAAAACTTCTTAATGAAAAAAGAGGTATTCAAATAAAAATGGACTATCTTGGTAAAAGGGTTTTACTAGAGTATGATATTCCTATGAACGAAATTGTTATGGACTTCTATGACAAATTAAAATCAACTACAAAAGGTTATGCCTCTTTTGATTATGAGCAAGCTGGATTTAGACCAGGAAATCTTAAAAAACTAGATATTAGAGTTGCTGGTGATGTGGTAGATGCACTATCTATAATTGTACCAGAAGATAAAGCTCAAAGTAGAGGTAGAGAGTTTATTAAAGCATTAAAAGAGTTAATCCCTAGACAACTTTTTGAAGTTGCAGTTCAAGCAAGTATTGGTACTAATATCATTGCAAGAGAGACTGTAAAGTCTATGGGTAAAAACGTAACTGCAAAATGTTATGGTGGTGATATTACAAGGAAAAGAAAACTATTAGAGAAACAAAAAGCTGGTAAAAAAAGAATGAAAGCTATTGGTAAAGTAAATGTACCACAAGAAGCCTTTATGGCTGTACTGAAGATATAATATCTTCAGTACAACACTAATTAAACTATAAAACCTGCTAAATATATACTTTATACTTACTTTCATATAAAATTCAATTTTATATTATTCGATTTATTATATTATAATACTAACAATAAAAAAGGGAAAAAATGCAAGAACATTTTTTAAGAGAAATAGAAATTATTGATTATAAATGTTTTAAAGACTTTAAAGCTAAAAACTTTAAAAGAGTAAATTTAATTAGTGGTAAAAATAATGTAGGTAAAACTAGATTTATGGAAGCATTAAACATAAATGTTAATAGTGATAAGCTAGAAACTTTTACTCATGAACTTGGTTCCATAGTAATAATGAGGAACAATATTGAACTAATAGAAAAAACTAATCAAGAAATAATTGATATTTTTAAAAAATCTTTGGAAAATATCTCATGTAATATTAAATCAGATAAATATCAGTGCTATTTCAATTTAGAAAATAAAAATGCCATTAAAAAATTTATAATTAAGACAAACGATAGTTCATATGATGTTAATATCAATGAATTTTCATATGAAATTGAAGATCCACTAAATAAAAAGTTTATTGATAACTATGGATTAACCTATGCTAACCTTAGAGAAGTATTTGTTGAGATACAAAAAGATGAGAAAGAAGAAACCTTAAATAATTATATTAATTTATTTGATTCTTCAATTTCTTCTTTTAAACTACTTGGAAATATACCATCTTGTAAATCTACAGATACGCAAGAATATTTTGAACTAAACGAATTTGGAGATGGATTATCTCATTATATTGGAATAATATGTACTTTATTTGCATGTAAAGATGGATTTGTATTTATTGATGAAATAGACAATGGTATTCATTATACTCAATTAGAAAAACTATGGGAAATAATTTTTACTATTTCAAAAGAAGTAAATTGCCAAGTGTTTGCTACAACACACTCAAAAGAGATGATTAATGCTTTTGCAAAAGTTTCTAAAAAACTAGAGGACGAAGATATAAGTTTTATAGAACTTGGAAGAAATAAAGATAATGAAATAAAATCACTTACAATGAACTATGAAAAACTTCAAAGAGAGTTAGCGTCTGGAAATGAGGTTAGAGGATGGTAGCAATACTATTTGAAGGCATTTCAGATGAAGAAGTCTTAAAATCAATAATTCATGAATATAAATTAGAAATAAATGATGTCTTATTTTTTGATTTCAAAGGAAAAGATAATATTTTCAATATCTCACATGAATATTATGATGAAATTGAAAATGAAATTGAAATTGGAAGAATTGAAAAGATTTTAATAATAGTAGATGCAGATAATCCCAAAGACCCAAACCCAAATAGAGGGTATAGTGCGTCAGAAGAAAAACTAAATGAAACTATTAATACATTAGAGTTTGATATTCCTGTAGACTACTATATAATGTGTGATATGAACAAACAAGGAAATCTTGAATCTTTTCTTTTATCTGTCTTAGATGATGAACAGCAAGAATGTATAAAAAAATTTAGAGAATGCTATAAACATAACCTTTCAGATAAAGCTGTTTACAATACTTTTTATAAACAAAAAAATGAACCTTTTGATTTTAATCATTCAAATTTTTCATTATTAAAAGAAAAACTTAATAATCTACTTAAATAACATTTCATAAAATAATGATACAATTATTTTATGAAATGTATCCTATGTGAAAACTTATCTTTTAAACTAATTTGTAAAAACTGTCAAGACACCCTACTTCAACCCTCTTTTCATAAAAGAGAGATAGAAGAAGGTTTTTATAACTACTCTTTTTATGCATTAAGTGATATTGAAGAGCTTATAAACTCTAAATACTATTTCCATGGAGATAGAATTTTCAAGATTTTAGCGAAGCTTTCATTTGAAAAGTTTGCTAAAAATTTTGATTTTAAGACTAAGCTTTTAGCTATACCTATAGATGATCATGTAAGGCATGAGTTCTCACATACAGCAATACTTGCCAAAAATTTAAAATCAAAATATATAAGACCTCAATATAACTCTTTAAAAGCACAAAATATTATAAAATATGCAGGTAAATCATCTGATTTTAGAAGAAATAATCCAAGAAATTTTAAAGTTACAAATATATGTAATGAATTAACAGTTTTATGTGATGATATAATCACAACAGGTGCTACAATAAAAGAAGCAAAAAAAGCAATTGAAGAAAAAGAAAATAAAGTTTTATTTTCTTTAACCCTAGCTGATGCAAAACTTTAGTATAATTCCTTTTTTTTAAAGGGTTTAATGTGATAGGAATTATTGATTACAATATGGGGAACTTAGCAAGTGTATACAATGCATGTCATCTTCTTGATGCAAAAGCTACAATTGTTAAAGACCCTGAAAAACTAAAGGATTTTGACAGAATAATTTTACCAGGAGTTGGAGCATTTGGTGATGCAATGAGTCACTTAAATGAAACAGGTATGAAAGAGGCTGTTTGTGACTTTTCAAAATCAGGGAAACCAATGATTGGTATTTGTTTAGGTATGCAATTGTTATTTGAAAGTTCTTTAGAGTTTGGTTCAAATGAAGGTTTAGGCTTAATTGATGGTAAAATTGTAAAATTTGATAAATCAAAGATGCACGAGGATTTTAAAATACCTCATATGGGATGGAACACAATAGAGTGTAAAGATCACGAGTTATTTAAAGGATTAGAGAATCCTTACTTGTACTTTGTTCACTCTTATCATGCAGTAACAAGCCAAAAAAATATAATTGGAACAACAACATACGGATATGAGTTTACAAGTGCCGTAAATAAAGATAATATTTATGGATTCCAACCTCATCCTGAAAAGTCCCATGATAATGGAATCAAGATTTTAAGGAACTTTATTAATATCAAATAAAGGATATATCATGAAAACAATAGCAATAACAGGTGCAAGCGGTTTTGTAGGTACAAGTTTAAATAGTTATTTTACAAATTTAGGTTATGAAGTAATCAAAATAAAAAGAGATTTTTTAAGCGACTCTAAAAAACTAGAAGAGATAGTAAATAAGGCTGATATTCTCATTAATCTTGCTGGTGCAAATATAATTAATAGATGGACTGAAAAGTATAAAAAAGAGCTTTATAATAGTAGAATTGATACTACTAAAAGTCTTATAAATGCTATTAAAAATGTTGAAAATAAACCAGAGATTTTAATCTCCACTTCCGCTGTTGGTATTTATGATAATAAAGCAAGTTATGATGAGAATGGAAAGTTTTCAGATGATTTTTTAGGAAAACTTGCTGTTGATTGGGAAAATGAGGCAAATAAGGCCAAAGAGTATGGAGTAAAAACTTCAATTTTTAGGTTTGGTATTGTACTTGGAAAAGATGGTGGTGCATTAAAGAAGATGTTACCTGCATTTAAAATGGGTGTAGGTGGTACAATAGGAGATGGGAAACAAGCTTTCTCTTTTATACATATAAGTGACTTACTTGATGCATATAAATTTGTAATTGAGAATAAACATGAAGGTGTTTTTAATTTAACAGCTCCAACGCCAACAACAAATAAAGGTTTAACTTCTGCTTTAGGAAGAGAGCTTAAAAGACCTACTATCTTTCCAGTACCAGCATTTGTACTAGATATAATTTTTAGTGAAGGTGCACAGGTTTTAACAGATGGACAAAGTGCAGTACCTAAACATCTACTTGATTTAGGATTTAATTTTAAATTTGAAAATATAGATGAAACGATAAAAGACTTAGTAAAATAAATAAGGAGAATAAAAAAGTATGGATATTTTACCAGCGATTGATTTAAAAGATGGGAAAGCTGTAAGGTTAAGCAAAGGATTAATGGATAGTGCAAAAATCTACTCAGATGAACCATGGCAAGTTGCTAAAAAGTTTGAAGAATTAGGAAGTAAATGGGTTCACGTAGTTGATTTAAACGGTGCCTTTGCAGGAGAACCAGCAAACTTAGACCAAATCAAAAAGATTAGAGAAAATTGTAATTTAAAAATTGAAGTTGGTGGTGGTATCCGTGATGAAGAGACAATCAAAATGTATTTAGAACTTGGTGTTGATAGACTTATTTTAGGTTCAATTGCTGTAAAAGACCCTCAATTTGTAAAAGATATGGCGGCAAAATATCCAATTGCAGTGGGAATTGATGCAAAAGATGGTATGGTTGCAGTTGAAGGTTGGGCAGAGGTTTCAACTATGAAAGCAACAAATTTAGCAAAAGAGTTTGCAAAAGCTGGAGTTGAAGCAATTATTTGTACAGATATTGCAAAAGATGGTATGCTTTGTGGAGTAAATGTTGAGTTCACAGAATCAATTGCATTAGCTTCTGGCGTTGATACTATTGCAAGTGGAGGAGTAAAAGGAATTGAAGATATTCAAGCTTGTAAAGAAAATGGTAACATTGCAGGAGCAATTGTAGGAAAAGCCTTTTATGAGGGTAAATTAGATTTAGAAGAAGCTTTTAAAATAGTATAATTATGCCTTTAAAGAAACCAGATATTGACAATATTTACAATAAAATAGTTGATGAAGAGGATGCAAGAGTCTGCAAAGCTATAGACGAAAGTGCCTGTAAAGTAGTACCTGGTAATTTCTTTTTAACACTTATTAGTTATTTCTTTAATAAACTCGCAGACTTCTTTGCAAATACAAAGGTAATACTTCCTTGGATTATGGAAAGTTTAAGTGTACCTTTGTATCTAATAGGTTTTTTAGTACCTATTAGAGAGTCTGGATCATTAATACCTCAATTAGTTATTGCAGCTTATATTAGAACTATACCTGTTAGAAAATGGATTTGGTCTTTAGGTGCTTTTTTACAAGCAATAAGTATATTTAGTATAGGATTAACAACTGCGTTTTTAGAAGGTGAAGTAGCTGGTTTAACAATAATAGGTCTTCTTATCATCTTTAGTTTAGCTAGAGGATTAAGTTCAGTTGCAGCTAAGGACGTGCTTGGTAAGACAATACCTAAGACAAGAAGAGGAATAATAAATGGTTACTCTGCTTCATTAGCTGGACTATTAACAGTATTACTTGGTTCATATTTTTTAGTAAACAATGAAAAACCCTTTGGACCTCAAGACTTTGGAGTTTTACTTGCTTTTGCTGGTATATTTTGGATAATAGCTGCAATTAGTTACTTAAGAATTAAAGAGTTTCCAGGAGAGACTGATGGTGGTGGTAATGCTGCTGTTGTTGCTTTTAAGAAATTAAGCCTTTTAAAAACAGATAAACCTTTTAGACTTTTTGTAATTACAAGAGCTTTATTTCTATGTTCTGTTTTAAGTGCGCCTTTTTATGTGATAATTGCTCAAAAAAATAGTGAATCAAACCTTTTCTTATTGGGGCTTTTTATTTTATCAAGTGGTTTAGCTAGTCTTTTATCAGCAAATTTTTGGGGTAAATTTTCAGATCTATCAAGTAGAAAAGTTATGATTTATGGTGCAACTATTGCCACTATTTCTGGATTTATTGTATTTTTTATTGACTTTTTTTATAATAATCTTTTTAATATCCTTTGGATAATGCCTTTAATATATTTTATCTTGAACATAGGATATGAAGGTATTAGAGTTGGTAGAAAAACTTACTTAGTTGATTTAGCTAGTGGAAATAAAAGAACTGATTATGTGGCTGTTAGTAATACACTAATTGGAATAATTCTACTTTTAAGTGGTTCAATTGGTTCGTTTGGTTCACTAATAGGTGTTAGTGGAATTATTTTAGTTTTATCA
>JASMTK010000025.1:0-130015 GCA_041694355.1 Arcobacteraceae bacterium
CCTTCCTTTTGTTTCTTTATAAAAAGTTTACTATACTTACTAGACAATATAATGTCTGAAAATAAACTAGGAAAAACATATGAAAAAACATGACTACGACAAGATACTTTATAGACTCACAAACATTTGGCAACGCCTAAGAGAAGGTGAGATATTGAGTGTAAAAGAGTTAGCAATAGAGTACAACGTATCTACAAAAACAATTCAAAGAGATTTCAATGAAAGACTTATAACTAAACTTCCTATTGAAAAAATCGGACATAAGTGGAAAGTAAAAGATGGTTATAGTTTAGATAAGACTTTAAGCTTTGAGGAGGACTTAGTCCTTGATATTCTAAAAGAGTTTTCAAGCACCATGGGTGAACTTTTTAGTACAAAAACAAATAATCTTTTTTCTAAACTTCAAAGTAGTCATAAAAACCCTTTTTATTCCAAAATTGAGATTGAGGATATAAGTCTTGAAACAGATACAATCAAAAATTTAAGACAAAGCATAGAAGAGAAAAAGCAAATAGAGTTTTACTTTAAAGATAAGTATAGATTTATAGAACCCTACGCTATCACAAATTTTGATGGTTTTTGGTATCTTTATGGCAATGATTTATTAGAAAACAGACTTAAAACTTTTTATATAAAAAACATAAAGTCCTTAACTCAAACAAACAATAGTTTTAAAGAAGATACAAAAGCATTAGAGAAACTAAAGCTTGCACTAAATATTTGGTTTGAACCCAGTGCTAAAACCTTTGAAGTAAAACTTCTAGCAAAAAGTAACATAGCAAAGTATTTTAGAAGAAGACCTTTAAACTATTCACAAAAAATAACAAGGACTTTCGAGGATAAATCAATAGAAATTACAATAGATGTATCAAGTAAAAAAGAGGTTTTATATGAAATAAAAAAATGGCAACCAAATTTATTGATATTAGAGCCTCAATTTTTGATAAAAGAGGCTCTACAAGACAATAAAGAGTTTCTAAGTAATCAACTTGAAGTTATACTCTAGCTCTTATAACTTTGAGATATACTCACCAAGTGTCTCAATCTCTTCTTGAGTTTTTGTAGCAACTTGTCCTTTCATTACACCTTTCATAGCTCCACCATAAGTTCCATTTTTATATCCATTTAGTGCATCTATAACTTTTTGCTTATCCCATCCTTGAATTACAGCAGATGCATTTAGCGCTTTTTTCTCACCATTTTGTCCATGACAAGAAATACACCCAGCAAAAAGAACTTTTCCATCTACACTACTCTCTTTTGTTTCACCACCTGTAGCTGATGCGATTATTTTATTTGTCTCTTCTTTCACTTCATCAATAGCTTTTTTAGTCTCTTCTACAGTTTTATTTACCGTTTCTTTTACTTTTGGCATAGACTCATCTACAGTTTTTGATGTATTATCAATCACCTTTGAAGTAGCATCACTAACTGATTTTGAAATATCAGTTGCAGCTTTTGTAACTGTCTCTTTTACTTCTGTAGCTGCTTTAGTAACAGCATCTTTTGTACTTTCTTGCTCTACATTCTTAGTAGTCTCTTCAACCTTTTTCACACTCTCTTGCTTAACCTCTTCTTGTACTTGCTCTTGAGGTTTTTCTTCTGTACACCCTACAAGAAATAAAACAGCAATAGCTGAACTTAGTAATATCTTTTTCATGTTATCAATCCTTTTTATTTTAATATAATCTAAAATACCATTGTATAAAAATTGTATAAAAAAAGCCACCTTATTAAAATGGCTTATATGTAAATACAAAATCCTCTTTATAGTCAATCTTAACTTGTCCGCCTTTTTTAAGCTTACCAAATAAGATTTCATCTGTAAGTACATTTTTGATTTTATCAGAAATAACTCTGTTTAGAGGTCTTGCTCCCATATTTTTGTCATATCCTAAGTTTGCTAACTCTTTTTTAGCCTTAGCACTAATAGATATTTTGATATTTTTATCACTTAACTGCTCTTCTAAATCAGCTACAAATTTACCTGCAATTTTTGCTACCACATCTACGCTTAAAGGTGCAAATGAAACAATATTATCAAGTCTATTTCTAAACTCAGGTGCAAAGAATTTGTTTATCGCTTTATTTTCATTTAGGTTTTCATCTTTAGCAAACCCCATTACATTTGCTTCTGTAGCTCCTAAATTTGATGTCATTATTAAAATTACATTTTGAAAGTCTGCTTTATTTCCACTGTTATCAGTAAGTTCAGCATTATCCATTACTTGAAGAAGTATAGACATTAAATCAGGATGAGCCTTTTCAATTTCATCAAGTAGTAAAACTGTATGAGGGTGTTTTCTAATAGCTTCTGTTAAAAGTCCACCTTGCTCAAAACCAACATATCCAGCAGGAGCTCCAATAAGCCTTGAAATTGTATGAGCTTCCATATACTCACTCATATCAAATCTTTCAAAATGTACACCTAATTGTGTTGATAACTCTTTTGCAACTTCAGTTTTACCAACTCCTGTAGGTCCAGTAAATAAAAAACTTCCAATAGGCTTTTTATCAAGTCCAAGCCCTGCTTTGTTTCTTTTGATAGATTGAACCATTGCGCTAATAGCATCATCTTGCCCATATACTCTTTTTTGCATATTTTTTTCTAAAGATTTCAATAAAGTTAAGTCAGATTTTGTTGCACTTTTTGCAGGTACATGTGCCATTTTTGCTACTGTTTGTTCTATATCTTTTTGATTTACTGTTGTATTATTTTTAGTTTTTGTTTTTACAGTTGAAAGGCCTATTTTCTTTGAAGCCCCAACCTCATCAATAACATCAATAGCACAATCAGGTAAAAATCTATCAGTTATATATTTTTTACTAAGTTCAACAGCACTTTCAATAGCACCTTTTGTATATTTAATCCCATGGAACTCTTCATATTTAGATTTCAACCCTTCTAAAATAGTAACTGCATCTTCATTTGATGGTTCTTCCACATCCACCTTTGCAAATCTTCTACTTAAAGCCTTATCTTTTGAAAAATCATTTCTAAACTCTGAAAAAGTTGTAGCACCAATACATCTTAACTTTCCATTTGCTAGCATAGGTTTTAAAATATTTGAAGCATCCATAGCACTTCCACCAACACTTCCTGCACCTACTATTGTATGGATTTCATCAATAAATAGTATAGAGTTTGGAATCTTCACTATCTCTTTTAAAAGAGATTTCAACTTCTTCTCAAAATCACCTCTATACTTTGTACCTGCTATCATAGATCCCATATCCAAAGAAAAAACTTTTGCGTCTTCTAAAAACTCTGGTACTTGTCCTTGCGATATTTGAAGAGCTAAGCCCTCTGCAATAGCAGTTTTACCAACTCCTGGCTCACCTACTAAGATAGGGTTATTTTTCTTTCTTCTTGAAAGTATCTCTACAACCCTTGCTATTTCAGTATCTCTACCAATTACTGGATCAATCTCAGCTTTTTTTGCTAATGAAACTAATTCTGTACTATTTTTTTCTAATACTTTATTATCTTTTGAAGATGAAGAGAACATAGCATCCTCTTCCTCTTCATTCTCTTCATCACTCTCTTTGTGAGATATCTCTTCTAATACATCAACTCTTTGAATACCTAACTTTCTTAACAAATAAGAAGCATAAGACTTCTCATCTTTTAATAATGCAGCAAACATATCTTCAACATTGGCATTTTTTTTGCCACTTGTTTGTGTATGTGCTACCATATACTCTATTGTAGAAGTTAATGATACTGTTTCAATAGGATCATCTTCTATATCTTGAGGTAAAACAGGAGTATTTTCATCTATATATTTTTTAGTATCATCAAATAACTTGCTTGTATCAACTCCTAAATCTGTAAAAAGATTTTCGATAGTCTCATCATGCAAAAGCATTAAAAAAATATGCTCACTTGTCAAATACTCATGTTTACTACTTTTTGCATAGCTAACAGCTTGTGCAAATATATTTCTTAATTGTTTACTTATCATCTCTACTCTTCTTCCATAATAGCTTTTAAAGGAAAGCCTTTTTCTCTAGCCATTGTTTTAACTTGAGAAACTTTTGTTGCAGCTATTTCGTATGTATATACACCGCAAACCTCTCTGCCATTATTGTGAATATTCATCATTATTTGTGACGCTTCATCTACAGATTTTCTGAAAACTTTTACTAATACATCTATAACAAAATCCATAGTTGAGTAATCGTCATTTAGTAAAAAAACTTTATATTTCTTTGGCTCTTGTAAATCAAGTTCATTATCTAACTCTATTTCTATTTCATTACTCACTTCAAACCTTTTTTTGATAAAATATCATTTTAAATTAAAACTACTAAAATTATACCAAAAAAGAAATTATATGATAAAAGACAAAAAACAAAAAACCGTATTCATAACTGCAACAAATACCGATGTAGGTAAAACATATGCTTGTGAGAAATTTATAAATTTTTTCGCAGCTCAAGGCTTAAAGGTGGGTTATTTTAAACCTTGTGAAACAGGAGTTATTGATAAACCAGTTGATGGTTCAAAAATGTTAGAGCTAGTAAAAAGCTTAAATCCTGATTTTAAAGCAACTATTAATGATGTTGTTCCTTATCAGTTTAAGCTACCAGCAGCTCCTTATGTGGCAAAAAAAGATGATGATATAGATTTAGACTTTTTAATTAAAAAGAAAAAAGAGCTAGAGTCTATGTGTGATATTTTGATAATTGAAGGTGCTGGGGGATTAATGGTACCTATAGAAGAAGACTTTTTTATTATTAATTTGATTAAAAAGTTTGAGAGTAAAGCTATTTTAATTACTCCTTCAAAATTAGGTTGCATAAATGACACATTACTTTCAATAAGTGCATTAGAAAACAAAAATATAGATTTTGATTTTTATATAAATTTATACGAAGATAGAGATTCATTTGATGAAGTTTCAAAGCCATTTTTAGAAAAAAAATTTGGAAAATTAAACTTTTTACATGAACTCAAATAAAGTTTAAATTCATTTAAGAATAGAAAAAAAGCAAGAAAATTTTGAAATTTTGAAATTTTCTACTTTTTTATAACCTTAAAAAAACATCAGTTTATAAGCATTTTATTACATTCTTTATACATATTTCTACTCTCTAAAGCCCGTATTATCACACTTCTAGTCACAAAATAAATCTAAACTTAAATAAATTTAGTATTTTATTTTATATTAAAACAATTCATTTTAAATGATGTATAACTTTCACGTCGTTTTTAAAAAGTTCTTGCAAACTTAAAAACAAGAAGCAATAAGCACAATAAAAAAGAAAGGTAAACAAGATGACTTCTGCAATAGATTTATCTAAGTTAACAGCAAATGATGACTTAACACCAGTACTTGGTGGTTATTGGCCTGGTATTCAAATCTACTACCCGCCTATTAAATATAATCCATTAGATGGAACATACGAGAGTATGGAACAAGCTAAGTTAAGATTACAAAAACACGCTTACAAAACAAAAGCGCATACAGTTCTTTTTGACTTAGAAGATGGTTGTAGACAAAAAGCTATGAGTAGAGAGCTTCTTATTCAAGAACTACCAAAGTTCCCTGAAAGAAACTTCCAAATAGCTGTAAGAATCAACCCATTTAGAACAGATGAGTATGAAGAAGATCTAAAAATGATCAAACAAATTCATAAATACATCGATGTAATTGTTTTAGCTAAGGCTGGTGAAGTTTATGGTTCAGCTGAGATTAGAGACTTATCTTCTTGGTTAGTTTCTATTGGAAGTAATTTAACTATTCAACCAATTATTGAGCACCCTAAATCATTAGAAATAGCTGATAGATTGATGGATCACTCAACAGTAAAACACTTAGTATTTGGTATTCATGACTTTTCAAAAGCAATGGCATACAAAATTACACCTGAGGGTTGGATTGATGAGTTAGAGACATTCTTTAATATGCTAACAATGGAAGCAAGAATTAAAGGTACAGGAGTTATTGGAGGGGTTGAAGTACTATTAACACCACACTCATTACCTGATAACTGTTTAGAGAAAAAAGATATTAGAAGATGGCTAGACTTACACGGTGATGATGCATCTAGACACGTTTACTCTCACGCAAAAAGAGAGTGTGCAATGGGTCTTACAGGTAAGCAAGTTATTACTCCTAATCATATTAATGTATGTAAAGTTGCATTTACTCCATCTCCTGAAGAGATTGAGCATGATGTTTCTGTATTAAAAGCTGCAATTGAAGCAGATGCATTATTATCTGGTGCAATTAGATATGAGGGTGAGATGCTAGATCCTCCGATGTTTGGTAAAGCATTACAAAATATCTTAAGAGCTTATGCATTAAGAGCATTACCAAAAGAGCATGAATTATTTGCATTAACAGTATTAAATAAAATGCCTATTCATACATTTAAAGAAAACTGGCCATACGGTCAAATTTAATAAGGAGTTAACAAATGAGTTCAAACATTAATATTGAAGTACCAGAATTTTTAAACATAGGTGTTGCTTGTACATCAGCTCACGTAGGAACTGATAAAGAGAATAACACTGCTATGATTATAGAAGATGATCAACTTGGTACTGATGAGATTACATACAAAGATTTAGCACAAAAATCTGATCAAGTTTGTAACTTCTTATCAAAAGAATTAGGGTTTGAAGCAAGAGATAGAGTTTTAGTTTGTCTTAAAAACTCTCTTGCTTACCCTATTTCATTCTTTGGAGCTATAAAAGCTGGAATTATTGCAGTACCTACTTCTACACTTTTAAGTGGTTCAGAGGTTAAATATTTAGCTGAAGATTCACAAGCAAGAGCTATTGTAATGAGTGCAACAATGTATGAGAATTTAACTCCATACTTAGAAAATGTTGACAACTTAAAAACAATTATAGTAGCTGGGATTGATAGTGTTGAGGATTTATATGTACCAAAAGGTATTCAAGTATACTCTTTAAATAAAATTTTAGAAGATACAGATACTACACCAAACCACTATAAATCAAAATCAGGAGAGCCTGCTTATTTAGTATATACATCAGGAACTACAGGTTATCCAAAGGGTGTTTTACACTCTCACAGATCATTAACAGGTAGAACACCTGCTACTGAGTATTGGTTTAATTTCAAAGAGAATGACAGGATAATGCACTCTGGAAAATTTAACTGGACTTATGTATTAGGTTCTGCACTTATGGATCCATTATATAATGGTCATACAGTAATTGCTTATGAGGGAGCAAATGATGCTTCAACTTGGATTGAACTGATTAAAAAACATAAGTGTACTATCTTTATTGGAGTTCCAACAATTTATAGACAGATTATTCAAAAAACTGACTTTACAATTGAAGATTGTCCAAGCTTAAGATATTGTATGAGTGCGGGTGAACATCTATCTGATGAGATGATTAACCTATGGCAAGAAAGATTCAAACAAGATATCTATGAAGCTATTGGTATGTCTGAGTGTTCATACTATATTTCTCACTCAGTTAATAATCCAATTAGACCTGGAAGTGCTGGATTTGTTCAACCAGGACATATTGTAAAACTTTTAAATCCTGAAACATTAGAAGAAGTTGGTGTTGAAGAAGAGGGTATGATTTGTATTGGTGAAGATGATCCAGGATTATTCTTAGAGTATTGGCAACTAGAAGAAGAGACTAGAAAAGCTAGACACAATGGTTACTTCTTCACAGGTGATTATGCTAAGAAAGATAAAGATGGATACATCTGGTTTATTGGTAGAAAAGATGATATTATCAATACATTTGGATTTAGAGTGTCTCCTCACGAAATTGAAAGAGTTGTAAAAACTCATGATTTAGTTGCGGATTGTGTTGCATTTGGTTTAGAGGTTGGGCCAAATAAAACATTAGTTGCTATTGCAGTAATTGGACACAAAGAGTTAACGCAAGAGGAAGAAGAAGAGGTATTAAAATACTCACAAGATAACTTAGCGAAATATAAAGCGCCTAAGAAAATCTATAGTATGAAAGATTACCCTAGAACAAAAAATGGAAAAGTTTTAAGAAAACAGTTAGTGAAAAATATCCATGAGCAAGAAGAGGCTCACTCTAAAGGTGAAGAACTAATAGAGTACAAAGCTAGAAGATCTATGCTATTTGTTCCATCATACAATAAACACAATATCGAAAAAGCAAAAACTGTTTTAGCTGATACTGTTATTTTTGATTTAGAAGCTATTTTACATGAGCAAAGAGATGTTGGTAGAGAAACAATAAGACAAGTTTACAAAGAACAAGGTTGTAAGTTTGGTGAAAGTGAAAGAGTTCTTAGAATCAATAACTTAGGAAGCGAAGATTTAGCAAAAGATTTAGAATTGGCTAAAGAGATTGAGATTGATGCATTACTATTCTCTAAAATTGATTCAAAAGAGGATGTTTTAGAAGCTGCAAAATTAATTGATGAAGTTAATCCACAGTTATCGTTAATGATTATGATTGAAACACCTCTTTCAGTATTAAACATCCAAGAGATTTGTTCTGCAAGTGATAGAGTTGAAGTTGTAGTTGTTGGTTCAAATAAGTTAGCAAATAGACTTCAAATCGATATCAAAAAAGGTTCAAAAGCTATGTTTAATTACTTATCGCAAATTGCACTTGCTGCAAAAGCATACGGTAAAACAGTTATTGATGGACCACACTTTGATGTTCATGATGAATTTGCTTGTGAAGATTCAACAAAAGATGCATTTAACTTAGGATTTGATGGTAAATCACTAATTCACCCTGTACAAATTGAGTACATCAATGACATCTTTACTCCAAAACAAAGTGAAGTTGAGGATTATGAAAAGATGATTTCAGCTTATGAAAAAGCTAAAAAAGAGGGTAAAGAAGTAATTATGCACAACAATAAACTTGTTGATGGTTCAAGAATCAAATGGGCTAAGAAAAGAATTACTTTATACGAAACATACAAATCATTAGGTCAAAACCTATTTGGTAAATAAGGAGTTTTAAGTGTCTAAAATAAATATAGGAAACTTTTTTGAAGACTTTTCAATGGGTCAAAAAATAGTTCACCCTCTTCCAAGAACAATTAGTGAAGGTGATGTATCTTTATACATTGCTTTTACTGGTTCTAGATTTGCACTACACTCATCTGATGTTGTAGCACAAGAAATGGGGTATGATAAAAGACCTATTGATGATGTACTAATGTTTCACCTAACTTTTGGTAAATCGGTTCAAGATATCTCTTTAAATGCAATTGCGAACTTAGGTTATGCAGAGATTGCTTTCCCAAATCCAGTTTACATAGGTGATACTGTAAGTATGACTTCTACAGTAATTGGATTAAAAGAGAACTCAAATGGAAAAAGTGGAGTTGTTTATGTTCACTCTATTGGAGTTAATCAAAATGGAAAAGAGGTATTAAACTTCAAAAGATGGGTTATGGTTCACAAAAAGGACAAAACTACAACTTCTGGAATCAAAGAGATTCCTGAGTTTAAAGAAGCAACTCCTATTTTAGAAGATATTAATATCCCTGAAATAAAATGTGTTGATACAAACTCATCTGGTGGGGAGTTCTTCTTTGAAGATTATGAAAAAGGTGAAAGGTTAAATCATCCTGAGGGTATTACAGTTGATAATAGTGACCATACTTTAGCAACAAAGCTTTATCAAAACAATGCAAAGGTTCACTTCAACGATCATATGATGAAGTCAACTCCAATGGGTGAAAGACTTATGTATGGTGGAATTGTTATCTCTATGGCAAGAGCTATTTCATTTAATGGGTTACAAAATGCTCAATGGATGTATGCTATTAACTCTGGAGCTCATGCTAACCCAACTTATGCAGGAGATACTATCTATGCATATACGGAAGTTTTAGATACTATTGATCATAAAAGAGATGATATTGGTTTGTTAAGATTAAGAACAGTTGCTGTTAAGAATCAAAAGCCTGAAGAGATTGAGTCACCAAAAGGTGAAGATGGTAAGTACTTAAAAAATGTTGTACTTGATTTAGATTACACTGTTGTAATCCCAAAGAAAAAAACAAAAAAATAATAACTAAACTAAATAAAAGGAATTTAATATGACACATCCAAACGAAGCACTATTTGAATCTGGAAAAAGTTTACCAATTATCCCTACTTGTGAGCATTTTGCAGGAAGCGAAAAGCTAATCAAAAAAGGGTTTGAGATGCAAAAGAAATTAGGACCTGTTTTTGATATCACTTGTGATTGTGAAGATGGAGCTGAAACTGGTAAAGAAGTAGAACACGCAGAAATGATCGTAAGAGTTGTTAACTCTGATGATAACCCATACGGAATGGCTGGTACTAGAATTCACGATCACTCTCATCCAGATTGGAGACAAGATGTTGATATCTTAGTTCCTGGTGCTGGTGAAAAGTTAGCATATATTACACTACCTAAATCAACTTGTTATGAAGATGCAAAAACTCAAGTTGAATATATCCAAAAAGTAGCTAAAGAAGCTGGTATTACAAGAGAAATACCTATTCATATCTTAATTGAAACTCACGGTGCATTAAGAGACGTTGAAAAGACTGCTACTTTACCTTGGTTACAAGTACTAGACTTTGGTTTAATGGACTTTGTTTCTGGATACCAAGGTGCAATTCCAGCAATCAATATGAGAAGCCCAGGTCAATTTGACCATAGATTAATTGGTGCTGCAAAAGCTAAAGTTGCACAAGCTGCAATTGAAAACAATGTAATTCCAGCACATAATGTAACACTTGATCTTAAAAACCCATACCAAACTTATAAAGACGCAGAAAGAGCTAGAAATGAGTTTGGATTTATGAGAATGTGGTCAATTTACCCAACACAAGTTCAAGCAATCGTTGATGCTATGAAACCTGACTTCACTGAATTAGAAGCTGCTCAAAACATCTTAATCAAAGCTCAAGATGCAGACTGGGGACCAATTCAATATGATGGTGAATTACACGATAGAGCTACATATAGATACTTCTGGGAGTTAGTTCAAAGAGCTAAACTATCAGGTGGAAAATTATTAGAAGAGGCTGACAAAAGATTCTTCTCTTAAAACCTAAAGGCTTTTTGCCTTAGGTTTATTATCTTACATATTTTAAAATTATCTATTTTTTCTACTAAAATAAACACTTTAAAAATAAAAGTAATCTTTACAAATAAAAAAAAGAATTTTTTATAAATACATGGGTATAATATATTGAATTTCTAAAGAAAAGGGAACAAATGAGCGTTATTACAGAACAAGATATTATTGATAGTGTTGCTGGTGCATGTCAGTATATTTCATACTACCACCCAACTGATTTTGTAGAAGGTATGACGGAAGCATACGAAAAAGAACAAAGTGAATCTGCAAAAAATGCTATTGGACAAATTTTAATTAACTCTAAAATGTGTGCAATGGGTCACAGACCATTATGTCAAGATACTGGTTCAGTGAATATTTTTGTAAAAGTTGGTTTAAATGCTAAATTAGAGTTATCAAAAGAGTTAGAGGATGTATTAAATGAAGGTGTAGCAAAAGGTTATACTGATCCTGATAATACACTAAGATTCTCAGTTGTATCTGATCCAGCAGGAGAGAGAAAAAATACAAAAGATAATACTCCTGCTGTTATTCATATGAGTGTAGATAACTCAGATAAAGTTGAAATCACTGTTGCAGCTAAAGGTGGTGGATCTGAAAATAAATCTAAGTTTACTGTATTAAATCCATCTGATTCTGTTTATGATTGGGTTATGGAAAATGTTAAACAAATGGGTGCTGGTTGGTGTCCTCCTGGTATCTTAGGTATTGGAATTGGTGGAAACCCTGAAAAATCTATGATGCTTGCAAAAGAGTCATTAATGGACCATGTCGATATTCATGAGTTAAAAGAAAGAGGTCCAAAAAATGCTATTGAAGAGTTAAGACTTAAGCTTTATGAAGATATTAATAAAATTGGTATTGGAGCACAAGGTTTAGGTGGTATGACTACTGTTTTAGATGTTAAAATCTTAGACTACCCATGTCACGCCGCTTCATTACCAGTTGCTATGATTCCAAACTGTGCAGCTACTAGACATATTCACTTTACATTAGATGGTAATGGAGCAGCTAAATTTGAAAAACCTGATTTAGATATCTGGCCTGATTTAGAAATTCCAATGGATAGTGTTAAAAGAGTAAATATTGAAGACTTAACAAAAGAGAAATTAAAAGAGTACAAATCAGGTGATACTTTACTATTATCTGGAAAAATCTTAACAGCAAGAGATGCTGCTCATAAGAAAATTGTTGAGTACAAAAATGCTGGTAAACCACTTCCAAATGGTGTTGATTTAAAAGATAGATTTATCTACTATGTTGGACCAGTTGATCCAGTAGGTGAAGAGGTTGTAGGACCAGCAGGACCAACTACATCTACAAGAATGGATAAATTTACTAAAGATATGATGGAAATTGGTATCATGGGTATGATTGGTAAAGCTGAGAGAAAGCAACCAACAATTGATTTAATTAAAGAGTATGAATCATCATACTTAATTGCTACAGGTGGAGCAGCTTACTTAATTTCACAATCAATTAAAGATGCAAAAGTTCTTGCATTTGAAGAGATGGGTATGGAAGCTATTTACGAGTTTGAAGTAAAAGATATGCCTGTAACTGTTGCTGTTGATACTGAGGGTAACTCAATTCATACAACAGGTCCTGCAAAATGGAGAACAATATAATCTTACAAAGGCTTTGCCTTTGTAAGAACTATTAACTTTTCTACACTTAACTACACTAATAATCCCCCAAATAAATCTAAGCTTAACTCAAAACTTTAAAACCATTTGTTTACTTCTTTTTATTTTGTAATAGTACATAATACCGCAGTTTAAAATTAGGAAGAGAAATGATATTAGAAGATTTAAAAGATTACTTAGGATTTGCAGTTGCTGGAAACTTCGCAAATCATCTTGGAGAAGCTGGTGAAGCAGATGAGTTCTCCATAATAAAAACAGAAAATAATGCTCCTAAAGGAATGTTTCCTTTTTATATAAAAGGTCATGATAGTTTCTTAGGAACATACCCAATTTGTGATGAGATTATTCAAACACATGGTAGAGAAAAAGACAATCTACAAGTAGAAGCAGAAGTTGCTTTAATCTGCGATTTCAAATATGAAAACAATAAAGTCACTGATATCATTCCTAAATACTTTTCAGCTTTTAATGATTGTTCTATTAGAATCCAAGATGGTAAAAAACTAAGTACAAAAAAGAACTGGGGAGTGAATACAAAAGGTATTTCTCAAGATTTAATTGAAATAGATAATTTTACTGAGGATGGTATATTAAGTAAATACCATATCTCTTCATTTGTAAAAAGAAATGGAATTGTTCATGATTATGGAACAACAAGTGCTGTTAAATCATACAGCTACTTCTTTGGTCAATTAAAAGATTGGATGATAGAAAAACTTAATACACAAGAGGACTGTGGGCCACTTGAAGAGTTAACCCAATTTATGACAAATGCAAATGAAGCAAAAGGTATTTTAATAGCGGCAGGTGCTACTGCTTATGCTGACTTTGGAAAGAAAAATTTTTTAGAGAAAGGTGATGAAATATACGTATATGTATATGATGCTCACTTTCACTCGTTTGATGATATTTACAATGATATGTGTGGAATGGATACATTTTTAAGTAAATGTTCAAAGCTACATCAAGTAGTTCAGTAAAAGTATAAAAGGATTTTCTCCTTTTATACTACTTTCTTAATAACTTTGTATTTACAACTGCCACATCATTTAACGAACTAAACAGATCACCTGTAATATATTCAATATCTTTAGCAACTGCTCTTAACTCTTCATTGCTAGCTTTTGAAGCATTTAGATTCATAAACTCTTGCATTAGTTCATGGAACCTTAATTTTCTCTCTTTTAACTTTTTCCACTCAGTTGAGTTTGTAAATGGTTTGTTCTGTTTCTCTGCATTATCAATCCACTTACCAAGTTCTGTTTCTAGTGACTCTTTCACATCAATATGTTCAAACTTATTTAAGTCTTTAAAGTACTCTTTTTTGAAATTAATATTATTATTTTTATACTTTGAAATATCCTGAATTAAATCAATATCATCAACCATATCATAATACTTTTCAGTAATCGTAGCTTTTGAAGTAATTCCTAAAAGTCTTGTTGATAGTGAAGCAACCTCGTTTGATAGGTTTCCAATATCTGATGATGTTGAAGCATTTTCTTGAGTCATTTTATCTAAATGCGCAATTGCATCGTTTATTTGTACCATACCTGATTCTTGCTCTTTTATAGCACCACTAACACTATCAATAATTGTTTTAGTATCAACTATTTTATTAGATAATTCATCATACCCTTTTATCATATTAGTTGCTATTTCTTTACCCTCTTTAGATTTTTCTGTAGCATCTTCCACTAAACTTTTTATACTGTTTGCAGCTTCAGCACTTCTATTTGCTAGGTTTCTAACCTCTTGTGCTACTACTGCAAATCCTTTTCCTGCTTCACCTGCTGTTGCTGCTTCTACTGCTGCGTTTAAAGATAAAATATTTGTTTGGAATGCAATATTATCAATAACTGTTATTGCTTCATTTATTGCACTTACTTTATCATTTATCTCTTCCATTGAGCTTGATGTTTTACTTGCAAGTTCATTTCCTGTAATTGCCGAACTGTTTAGTTCATCTGAAATATTTAACATTCTTTCCACATCTTCACTACTTGATTTCATATTTGTAGTTATCTGCTCAACTGATGCAGCTGTCTCTTCTAATGAAGCTGCTTGTTGATTTGCACTTTGAGATAAGTTTTGTGATGATTTACTTAATACAATTGTATTAGACTCTAACTCTTTACCTGCATTAGTAATCATCGCAATTAATTGAGAAATTGACTGACCTAATAGAACAGAACCAGCAAATAAAGTACCAAAATCACCATAAAGTCCATCTTTCTCTTCTCCTTGAAGCCTTGTGTGGTATCTACCTTTTGCATATCCATCTAAGATTTTATTTATATTTGCAACTTTTTTATTTGTATTTATAATCATATCATTAATACTTTTTCTAAGTGACTCAACCTCTGCAGTTGCACCTTGTTGATTAATTTGATACTGTAAGAAACCGTTTGAAATTTTACCTGTAATATCTTCTAACTCATGTACTACTTTTCTATCTTGTTCAATAATAGATTTAATCTTGATAATCTGCTTGTTCATATCTTCTGTCATTAAAGCAAACTCATCACTACCCTTTACTTCCATAGGCTTTAAATACTCTTTTTCTCTAATTACATAAGAGAAGAAGTACTCTAAACCTTGTTTAAATGTTTTTAAAGAGTTTACTATATTTCTTGTCATAACAAAAACTGAAATAAACATCAGTACGAGAACCACTATAATAATAGCTATAACTACAATAAAGTCTTTATTTATTTTTGAAGTTTTAGTAGAAATAAGTGTTTTTAAATCCTCTACTATTGACTGTTGAAGAGTATTTAACTGCTCTATTCTTTCAAAAGAGACTTTGTCCCATAGTTTAACATCTGCACCGAACATTGTTTTTGAAAGCTTATTTAATGCCTTTATAGCTCTTTGATCATTAGCCACTGAATACTCATCAATTTGCTTAATTGTTTGACCCTTATCTCTTAAACTTTTAATCTCAGAAGCCGAAAGTAAATAACTATCAAAAACTCTTTGGATTTTTTTGATTAATCTTCTCTCTTCTCTTGTACTTTTACCAACTCTTTTATATCTTCTTAGTTTTCTAAGAACTGATGTGTGCATCTGCTCAAACTTTTTTAGATACTTTCTATCACCTCTTACTAAATAGTCTTTAAAATTATGAATAAGACCACCAAAACCAGCTAACTCTCTTATTTCAGATAATACAGCATCTTTACTATTTTTTATAAATACTAATTCTCTTAACTGGTTTACTTTCTCACTATTTTTTGATTCTTCAAATTTTTTAAACTGTTTTAACTCATCTTCTGTTATTACTTTTTTATAAGTATCTAAATAAGTCTCCTGTGAAGCAACTAAAGAACTAAACTTATAATAATTCTCACTTGTGATTCTTGCCATATCAAAAATTTTTCTTAAAACAAGTGATTCAATATATGCTTTCTCTTTTGCATTTTGAAGTGACACATATGCTTCTGAATACTTAGATATTTGTGCATTGTTTGAAAAAGTAACTAATTCATCAAAAAAGGATAAAAGATGATTAATAAGATTTGTGTAGTACAGGTTTACATCTTTTCCACTAATTTGTGTTTTTTTTACCTTTGTTCTTATTTTATCAAGTTCTTTTAACTCTTTTTTTAATTTACCTAACCTATTATCAACCACATCTCCATAATCTGAAGTATTAATAGTCTTTAAAAAATCTTTATATTTACTCAAGTTTGTGTTTGTTTTTGTAATTTGATTTGATAGTTCATTTTTAAAATCATTTCCATATGAAGATATGAAGTTTAGTGAATAATATCTCTCTTTTTGAATATCATCAAGTAAAGCACTTATTTTCTCACTAAAATTCATATAGTTTTCTGTCTTTTGCATACTTACTTTTTGATTATATTTTGAATATAAAAAATTAGAAGCTAATACTAAAATAAATAGTATAGGTAAGACTAATATCAATAAAATTTTACTTTGTAGTTTTAGTTTATTCATTTAAAGACTCCAGATTATTTTTTTATAAATATATATATAAAAAGTGATGAATAAACTGTTAAGGATTTTTTTTTGTAATCAAACTGTAACTTTAATAAAAGGTTGTAATTATAGTAGTTATTAATATGAAGAGGTAGTAAATAAAATAATCTGAAAGAATTATTTTATTTAACTACTAAAAAATTATTTATCTAAATCAACCATCTTTTTAAAGAAAGCTCCACATCTACCAACATTATCAATGTCCACATGGAATCTATCAGTTAATCTTCCATTCTCTAAAAATTGTTTTTTTACTTCTAGTATAATTGGAGTTGTTTTACTTGGAATATCTACCGTATCGTAATAGTCACAAAATAAAGCACTTTTTGTTGAAGAAATCATAGGAGGGTAATCTTCTAACTCTTTATGAACTTCAATATCAAACTCTTTAATTTCACTCTCTTCTTTCTTTAAAGGAGTAGCACACTGCTTAACCTGATGAGCATTCTCTTCATTTACAAAACAAATAGTAGCTTTTTTATGTTTGAAAATATTTGCTTTTGAATCTTTAGGTACATTCTCTTCTTTTTGTCCTATTGCAACAATAACTAAAGCTGGGTTTGTAGAAATTGGTATAAAATAAGAAAAAGGAGCTGCATTTATAACACCATCATCTTCTGTAACTAACCAAGCGATTGGTCTTGGTGTTACAGTATCTGACATTATTTTGTATCTGTTTAAATCATCAATATCTTTATAGTCTAAGATCATATATTTTCCTTGTTTTTATCAAGTAATATACAAAATTATAACTAAATATGCAAATTAATATATATACTAATTGTTTTTTTTCAGTTTTGTTTTTAAACTTGCATTTATATTCTTCAATGCATTATTTTGATTTTCTATTTTAAACCTATAATTTTTTATGATTTTATTTAATCTATAAGACATATATCCTAAGATTAGTATAGCTAATAACCACACTATTAAGGCTATATAGATGGTTTGTTTTACTAACTTATCTTTTGTATCCAACTCATCTTTAATATCTTTATTTAGATTTTTCTGTATATTTTTTAAATCTAATCTAACAGCCACAACCCAATCCCAATAATCTATATAGTTAAAAATGTAAACTTTATAGTTGTTAGCAGAGGTTTTAGCTATATGATATTTATAACTTTTATTTCTAATCTTTAATTTAGATTTATTCAAATATGTATCAATTTGCTTATAAGTAGTCTCTTCTACAGCTTTAAACTCTTTTGGTTTTTGTATAATATTTAGATTATTATCTAGAGTAAATATCTGTGTATTTGATGAGATTTTCATCAAGTTTAGCCTATTTAAAACTTCATTTTGTGTAATCTTTTGAATATTATCAAGTGCCATTTTATAAATTAAAATTCTTTTGTCATTTTTAAAATGCTTAATATATGAAAGTAGAATTTTATCACTATCATTTCTACTCTTATCTTTTTTAGTAAAAAGAATAAACCCTTCATCTTTTGATTTGATTAATTCATTGAACTTTTCAATAAACTCAATATTTGAATAAACAAAGCTTTTACTTTTTGTTTGTACTTTGTCAATACTTTTCTTACTATTTTTATAAGTATAAATATAAAAGTTTCCTCTGAAGTTTTTATTGATTTTTGATAAAAAAAGTATTTTTTGTTTGAGTGTTTTATGCTGTGGTTTATATAATTGTTTATAAACAAAATTAAAATTTTTTTCTACTTCATCTTTTAATATATTGATTGATGTGGCTTTTTTAAACTTTACATACGAGTCAATTGAGTCAACAACAGTTGTTAATCTCTCTTGTTCTTTTTTTATATACTCTTTTTTGTAGTATTTATGACTATTTTCATACCTATCATAAATTGATTTTAAATTAAAAAAAGTAACTATTAATATACTAATTGTAACTGTTACAAAGGGAACTATATAGATTAGCTTTGATAACTCTTTATCTCGCAACATGACTTTTCACTATATTATTAAAGTCTAAATTCGTTTTCAACTTCTTTAGCTAAAAGTTCACCCTTTAAAGTCAAACAACTATCTAGTATTAATTCCTCTTTTTTAAGTTTCTTAAGTAATCTTTTGCCCTCTTTTAAATTAAAAAGTCCATTGCTCTCTAATTTGATTACTATATCATTTAAAGTTTCATCTTCTTCTTTTTTATAAATACCTAAAAGTAAAACTTTCTCATTTATATCCATTTTCTAATCCTTATAAAATAAAGGGCAAAAAGTAAGAACCCTATTCCTAATAATATAGTTATTATATCCAGTGAAGTTAAACTAGCCATTAAACCAATAAATAGGGTTGTCAAAACACAAGAGATCATAAAAAACATATCATTATAAGAAATAACTCTACCTAAATACTCTTTATCACATTTTTCTTGTAACATAGAGTAAGTAATAGACCATAAAAGAGTAGTAAATAAACCTGTAGTAAAAACAAAAATCAATGAAAGATAGAAATTAAACTGAGTAATTGCCCATAATATTATAGCAACACCTTGTAAAATCATTAAGTAGTGAAGATTATGTTTGTTAAAATACTTTGACAAAAAGACAGGTGCAATCATCAATGCCACTGCTCTTATAGCATTTGATATACCTATTGCTAGTGGAACTGCTATTACATATCTATACTCATTTTTAGCTAATAATGTTACTAAAGAGTCAAAAGCTGTTAAACCTACACTTGAATGTAGAATAATCAAATGAATTATGATTTTGTTGTTTTTTATATATAAAAAGCCCTCTTTTATCAATTTAAATATTTTATGCTTAGCCTCATTTGCTTTTATTTTAAAATCAATTCTGTATAAAATAACTAATGCAACTAAAAAGAAAAGTGCATCAATCATAAATGCTATTTTTACACCAACTATATTGACAACAATTCCACTAACACCCATACCAGCGGCATAAGAAAAGGACCAGATTATTGAATGTACTTCATTTGCTTTTTGTAAGGCTTCACCACTTATTAATCTTCCAAGAAGTGACATCTCTGTTGAGAAAAACATAGATGCACAACTCATTCTAATAAAAATCAAAATCATCAAAATCCAAATTTCACTTTTATCATCAATAAAAAGAAAAGATAGTGTCATACTCATCTCAACAAAAAGTAAAAAAAGCATTAGGGATTTTATTTTAAATCTATCTATAATTGCACCAGAAAATGGTGCAATTAAAACTGCAGGAAGAAAATGCATAGCAGTTACTACTGCAATAGCAAGCTCAGTTGAGCCAAACCTTACTAGCATCGTATATATTGCTACATTTGAGAACCAAGCTCCAAAATATGCAATTAATTGAACAATTGAGAGTTGTCTTATTACTTCATACTCTTTAAATAATCTACGATAATTCAATATTTATTAAGACCTCTTGATACATAGCAGAAAAAGACTCTTCATCCTCTTTATTAGGTGTTAAATAGTTCACATATCTATTTCCTGCATAGAAAAAAGCACAATTTGGTTTTATATCATCACTAATCTTAACTTTAAAAGTTGCACTTCCATATTTTGAAGAGATAACTACCTCATCATTTTGATTAAATTTTGTTTCACTATTTAAGTATACATAATCATCAGCAAAAAACTGAGAGTTTAATGATTTTTTATTTTTTGCAGTTATTAAATAGAAGTTATCTTCTGTTTTCTGTTTATATAAAGGCTCTATTTCTAAATCTTCAATAAACTCAAACTCTTCAAACTTTTCATATTCAATCTTTTTATTCACATAGTAATCAATAACTTCATCTTCATCTTTTAATTTTTCATAATCGAACTTATCTATTAAATATGAAGCTAAATTATACTCACTAATTGTATTTTCATTTGCTTTTTCTATATCATCAGAAACTGCAATAAACTCATGTCCATAAGATAATCTAACATCTTTTTTACTCAAAAAATCACTTGAGGGAATAATCAAATTAGCATACTTACAAGTTTCGTTGTAAGTTGTTCCAAAATAGACAACAAAGCTATTTTTTAAACCATCTATTACAAACTGTGTATTTGGAGCAGAGACTACTGGGTTTGCACCTTGAATAAATACTAAATCATAATCCTTAAAATCAACACTTGCCACAGATACTTTTTTGTTTTTCCCTTTGTATGCAAACTGTTTATCATAACCATAATTAGAATCTGATACGTACCAAACTCCACCTTGATTCTCTTTGTGTATTCCCAAAAAAGTTGCAAAAGAGTCAATTGCTCTAGTGATTTGAGCTCCCTCAAAATACTTTTGGATTCCAAGACCCAAAACAAAAGATACCTTTTTATCTTCAATAATATCAAAGAACTCATAGGCCTCATCTAAACTTACTCCTGTAGTCTCTTCGTATGAAACCAAAGGTCTATTCTTTGCAATATCAAAAAACCAATCGTGACCTTCTGTATTCTCTTCTAAATACTCTTCATCATCCAATCTATTCATAAAAGTTAATCTACTAAGATATAAAGCTAACTCATAATCTGTTTTTGGATTTAACTGCATATGTAGTTGTGATTTTTTAGCAATATCTGTTTTTATTGGATCAATAGTTATAAATGTTTTATCTTTAACTAAATCGTACATATGTTTTGAGGTAACAGTAAAATTTCTACCCCATACAACAATCACATCAGAATCTATTAACTCTTCAATTGGTGGGTTTTGAACACTACCTCGCCCCTGTTCAATTCCTACAGCACCACCGCCATCACATAAGCTTCCTTTTGTTAGTACACTTCCATGTTTTGCAAAGAAGTTTTTAACTGCACTTTGCATAACACCAAGATTTCCACTACCTTTATAAAATAGTGTTTTATCACTTGGTGTAGTATTTAACTTTTGTTTTAAGAGTTCTAATGATTTATCTAAAGAAACTACCTCATCTTGATAGTATGATCTTTCTAATTTCTCTTGCTTTAACAAATTTGCAAAATTTACACAAAGCTTTCCATTTGTAATTTTATTTTCTGTACTGCCTTTAATGTTATTATCTACTTCATAAGCTTGACAAGTATCATAACAATCTAAAGGACAGGCTACTTTCTTATTTGAATTCAATTTTTACCAACCTTGAGAATTTCTCTACATTATTTAAAACTAACCTTACTTTATATGAAGAGATATGTGACGAATCAGCAACCTTATAAATTTTATCTATCTTTAGTTTACTTTTTTTATCATCTATGTATATATCTTTTTCTTTTATTTTCTCTATTTGATTTATTGGTACAAATATCTCTAATTTACCTTTTGATAAGTCACTTGCTTCATATAGTAAAGTACCTGGATTTACATAATCCCCTTTTTTTACCGCTATATTTGAAATATAGTTTGACTTTTCTTTAAGTCTTTTATTTGAAATTGTATCTTTTAATGTCTCAATTCTTGTGATTAAATCAGCTTTACTAACCTCTAAATTTACTACTTTCAGCTTCTGTGAATCTTTTTCAAATTGTGATTTTGAAGATACTTTATTTAATCTTTCAAAATTTCTTTGCTCAATTTCTATCATCTTATTTGTATAAGATAATTTCTTTTTTGCATACTCTAAATTTATTTCATCAATTTTTGAATCAATCTTTACAATTAATGAGTTATTAGCTTTCTTACCCTCAATTTTTTCATTTGTAAATAAAACTTTTCCAGATACTGAAGCTTTTACTTTATAATCCTGAATTGGTTCTAATTTTGCATAATACTCTTTTGCAAATATTGAAGTAACTAAAAAACAACAAACTATAAAAAATCTCATTTATATCTTCCTTATATCAATTTCTTTTAAAACCTTAATAATCTCTTTTTTAACTTTTAAAAAATCTTTTGTGTTTTCAAGTTCAAAAATCAGTCTATCTAAATCTTTATTTATGTTTATATATACACTTAATGTTTTCAATAAATCAACTCTATCTTTACTCGATTTTACACGTTTGATTAAAGGTTTTTGTTCTACTTTTTTATTTTGTCTTGATTTTATAACATAGTAAATTAAACTTAATATTAATAAAGTTGTAATTACACCTAAAACAAAATAGATAAACTTTAAAGTAGTAGATGTTTTTTCTACTATCTTAACCTCTTGTTTTTTTTCACTCTGTTTTGGTTCTACCTTTTGAAGTACTCTATCTTTTTGCTGTATATCTTTTGCTACTTCATTTACTTTTATTTCATACTCTTTTGTAGCTATTTTTTCTACTTTATTTTTATCACTATTAAAATATTCAAAACTAAAAGATGGGATTTTATATGAACTATTTGAAAGAATTGTAAACTTCTTAGAGTAAGTGAAATTATGTTTTTTATCTCTTTTAATTTTTGCACTATTTGAATAAATAGTTGCATCTTTTATATCTAAGTTTAAATCCTTTAAATCTTCAATATTTCCCTTACCTTTAATATCTATTGTAAAAACCACAGGTTTCATAGAATCTATTGTAGTTTTACTTATATTAGTTTTTATATTAAAATTTCCTACTAAAGTTACATCTTTTGGCAATTGTTTTATATCTAAGTTTAAAGAGTTAGAGTATACCATCATTGATTTTGTATTTGTAGAGAAAAATGAACTACTAACAGAGTCTTGATACACAACTTGAACCTTAAAAGGTTCTATCTCAATATTACCTTTTGTTTGTGGAAACATCAAATATTTTAGTTCATTAACATAGTACCCATTTTCATCATACTGTTTAACCTCTTCAATCTTTTCGTACCAAAAATTTTGCAATGACGGTTTTACAAGACCTATATCTTCTATATTAACGCTATTATGATTTTTAAATTTTACAGTTAATAAAAACTGTTCACCCAAATAAAGAGTATCTTTACTACTTTTCACTTCTAAATCAAAAAATTTAGATTTAGTTTTTTTAGGCAAACTCATCTTTACTTTTTTACTCTTTAATACAACTTTCTTATTATCAACTTCAAACTGTAAAGATGGAATTGTAAAATCTGCTTTAGGATATAATAAAAATGTCTTTTGAATTTTTTTTATAATATGGGAGTTTATAATTGAAGTTGAAGAGGTATTTGAAATTACTTGAACCTTATAAGAATCAATATTATTAATAGTAGGAAATTTTATATTACTTCCACGTACACTTATAGAGAAAGTATAAGGTTCACCTTTTATAAATGTGTTACTAGCTTCTATATTTACATTTGCATTCAAAAAGTTAAATATAAAAACTAAAATTAGAACTATTCGCAAGCTCATATTAGAAATCCAAAGTACCTTCAATAGAGAAATTAGCCTTAGAATCAAGCTCAGCATGTGATAAAACAGCCACTTGTAAACCAAATTTTTCATAAATCTCTGATACTCTTTTTCTAAGAGCTGGGTCTACTACCATTGCAACTTTTCCAAAACCTTTTGCTTCAATTTGCTCAATTAATTCCTTTGTATGAGTTACTAAATTGTTAATCTCTGCTATTGATAACATTAGCTGAGTTGCACCGTGCTGTTCTTGAAGTTTTCCTATAAACTGCTGTTCTAGCTCTGGCTTAATTGTAATAATATGTAAAACTCCATCCGTATCAACAAACTTCTGAGTAATAAGTCTATAAAGCTTACTTCTTACATGCTCTAATAAAACATCAGGAGCTTTTGTAAACTCAGCAATATCTGCAATTGCCTCAATTATTGTTAGCATATCAACAATTGGTATCTTTTCATGAAGTAAATCTTTACAAACTTTCAATAAAGAACCATAAGAAGTAACTTTCATAGCCTCTTCAACAACTATAGGGAAATCTTTTTTTAATCTTTCAACAATATCAACTATATCTTGTCTTGTGATAATATCCTCTGCATGTTTTTTAATAACCTCAGAGATGTGAGTTGATATAATTGTTGGTGCATCTACTACAGTAAAACCTTTCATTAAAGCTTCATCTTTTAAATCTTGCGAAATCCATGTGGCATCTAAACCAAATACAGGTTCTTTAACCTTCATTCCCTTTAAAGAAGAAGTACCAACTCCTCCCATAGCTAAAAGCTTATCAACCTCAACTTTTCCTTTTACTAAAGGTATTCTTTTTAAGTAAAGCTCATATTCACTAGGTGCAATATTTGCATCATCTGAAATTCTTATTTGAGGAATAACAAAACCTAATTCACTTGCTATTGTTTTTCTAATACCTTTTATCTTATCTAATAGTTCAGAATTACCTTGAACTAATTGTAAAAGTCTAATTCCAAGCTTTAATTCTAAAACTTCAAGTTTCATTATATTTTCAATATTTTGTTCATCATTTGCTGCAGTTGCTTGTCTCTTTTGTTCTTTTATAGATTCAACATCTTTTTCTTCAACTTTAGTCTTTTTCTGTGCAGGTTCTGTTTTGAAAAACCTTGTAACTGCATTATCCTGATCTTGTTCTATCATATATATTGTATATCCAATAAATGACATTAAAAGTCCCATTACTAAAAGTATTCCTGTAGGAAATCCTGGAACAAAACCAAATAGCACCATTCCAATACCAACTAAAACTAATGCTTTAGAGTCTTTTACTAACTGCATTACAGATTGATTAGCAAACCTATCTTCATCCATATTAGAACGAGTAATAATAATAGCTGTTGCAGTTGACAAAATAAGTGCTGGTATCTGAGCAACCAATCCATCACCAATTGTTAAAATTGTATAAATCTCACCACTTTCGGTAACCGTCATATCATGCTGGAATAATCCAATTAATAATCCACCTATTAAGTTTACCAAAGTAATTATTATACCTGCAATTGCGTCACCTTTTACAAACTTTGATGACCCGTCCATCGCACCATAAAAGTTTGCTTCAGATATTAAGGACTTTCTTCTTTCTTGTGCCTCTTTATCATCAATAAAACCAGCATTTAAATCTGCATCAATTGCCATTTGTTTACCTGGCATAGAATCAAGGTTAAATCTTGCAGTAACTTCTGCAACCCTTGTAGCACCTTTTGTTACAACCATAAAGTTAATAAGTACAAGAATAATAAAAACAATAATACCAATAACCATATTTCCGCCAACAACAAATTCACCAAATGCAGAAATAATAGAACTAACTGCATCAGGACCATTGTGTCCCTCACTTAGAATAGATCTGGTCGTAGCAATATTTAAGGATAATCTAAATAGTGCAAGTATTAAAACTATAGTTGGAAAGGTTGTTAAATCTGAGGGTCTTTGAATATATAAAGAGATTAATAATATTAATAAAGACAAAGACAAAGATATAATCAAGAAGAAATCTAATAGTCCCTTTGATAAAGGGACTATAATAATCATTAATATTGATACAAATAATGCAACAACAAATAAATCTTTGGATATAAACTTTCTTATGTTCATCTACTACTTTTTAAACTTACTTATTAATTTATAAAATTAACTAAAGACAATTCATTTGTCTTGTTTATTGTTGAATATAAAGCAGTATATGTTGCTTCTAAAGCTTTTGCTTCGACAGCTACTTTTGCTAAATCAGCTCCACCAATTTCTTGGAACATTACATTGTATTGAGTTAGCTTTGCAGAAACTTTCTCTTCTGAAACTTCAAATACTTTGTTTCTTCCACCAAGTTCTGCATGGGCAATATTAACAGCATCATGTGAATTATTGATGTTCTCTAAACCTATATCTAATTGTGCTTCAGCTTGTGCATCTGTAATTGGGTTACCTAACTCATCAACTTTATTCAAACCATTTACAATATTATCAATTGAGTCAAAAATACTAGCTTTTGCTTCAAACTTTGTACCATCAACATTACCAACATCAACTGTATAAACAGGAGGTGTACCTGCTACATTTGTAACAGCTTTTGTATCAGTTATATTTCCATTGTAATCATACTGTTCAATAGCTGTTTTTGCTGCATTTAGCTTCCACTCAAAACCATCTTGGTCTACAATTCTATCAGTCTCTTTAAAATCTAAGTTTGGACTGTTTTTTGTTGCAGTATCAACATTGTACATCATCATATCAAAACCATTTACACCCTTATCTCTATAAGATCCTTCATCTACAGCAATTTTTCTTAGCCTATTGTCACCTTTATATTCAATCTCTCCTGCTGCATTCTCTTCAAATGGTCTAATAGATGAATCAGAACCTGAGAATAAATACTCACCATCAATTTTTGTATTTGCTAAATCTAAAAGATTCTCTTTTACACCTGCAATACTTACAGCAATTGATTTTCTTCCCTCATCTGTTGTTGAATCAGTATTTGCTTTAATTAGCTCACTTTTTATTTGCTCTAATAATGTTTTAACCTCAGCTAATGCTGAATCAGAAACGTTATTATGTACGGTTGTTTTATCTAACTGCTCTTTGATACCATCATAAACTTTGATTTTATCCTCAACATAAATTTCTCTAGCAAATAAAGTAGCATTATCACTACCATTTTCAAGCTTTCTACCAGTACTCATTTGGTAGCTTACTCTTCTATATTCGTTATTTAAATTGTCTAGTCTATAAATAGATTCTTGTGTATTATTAATCATTGTAATACCTTTCTGAACCTTTGTATAATATCATTGAAATCATACTGTTCTTGTGTACCTTGAGTTAAAAACTCACGGATTTGCTCTTTTTTAGCCATGGCATCATCAAGTTCTTGATCCATACCAGGTTTATATGCACCAACCCTAACTAAAACTTCATTTTCTTTTATTAATGATAATATCCTTTTTAACTTTAAAAAACCATTATAATGCTCTTTATCTACAACCTTGTCCATAACCCTAGATGCAGACTTTAAAAGGTTAATAGGAGGATAAAAACCTTGCTCTGTTAATTCTCTTGTTAAAACAATATGACCATCTAAAATTGACCTACTTTGATCTGCGATTGGATCATTCATATCATCACCATCAACCAATACTGTAAAAAAAGCTGTTAGTGAACCTTTATCATTATTACCAGCACGCTCCATTAATTGAGGAAGTAGTGCAAAAACTGATGGTGGATATCCTCTACTAACTGGAGGTTCACCTGTACTTAACCCAATTTCTCTTTGGGCCATTGCAAACCTTGTAACAGAATCCATCATTAAAAGTACATCATGTCCCTTATCTCTAAAAAACTCTGCTATAGCCATCGCAGTAAAAGCACCATATTTACGCATTAAAGCAGATTCATCTGATGTGGCAGCTACAACAACAGTATTCTCAAGATTATTATTTAAATTGTAGTGAATAAATTCAGGAATCTCACGTCCCCTTTCACCAATTAGTGCCACAACTTTAATCTGTGCTTCACATCCTTTTACAATCATTCCCATAAGTGTCGATTTTCCAACCCCTGAACCTGCAAAAATACCTACTTTTTGTCCCTTACCTGAAGTTAGCATCGAATCAATAGGTTTTACACCTGTAGAAAACCTTTCATCTATTATCCCTCTTTCTAGTGGAGATAAGGACTGCTTATTTATAGGCGCATTTTCATGTAAATCTTTTATTTTACCTTTCTCATCAATAGGTTCGCCTAATGCATTTACAACTCTTCCTAATAAGCCATAACCACACCTAACAGATAATCCCTCTTTTTGTAAATAAACTTTATCATGTATTCTAAATCCATCAATAAAAGAGAAAGGAACTATAGTAAAATCATTTCCATCAATTGAAGCAACCATCCCAAGAACTATATATAGATGTTGAACTGATTCAATTTTAACAATATCTCCCACTGCAACCTCTAAACCTGTTGCAGTTACAGTTGTTGAAGAGATATGTTTAATTCTTCCAAATGCTACTGATAAATCTGTAGAATCAATACTATTTAATAACTTATCTAAATCCATTACATCTCATCACACATTTTTTTATATAAACTTCCTGTTGTACCTGTTATCTCTTTACACTTAGTAATATACTCTTGTTGTTTAATTTCATTATCAAGTTTTTGATAAGTCTTTATCAGCTCATAAAAAACTTTTGCTTTATCATTTGGCTTCATTCTTCTTGTATTCTCTACTGCTTCAAGTAAATACTCTAAAGCCTCATTTGTTTTTTGATTATCTTTACTTTGTTTTGCTAACTCCATTTCAACAAAAGGTGAATAAATATGAGCTTTAATCTCATTTTGCTTATTATAAAGTTTTCGTAAAACTTCATTTGCTTGATCTTCTCTCTCTCTTTTTAACAAGTATAAATAATAATCATAATAAAAATCCGTTATCACAGGATCATTACTATTTTGTTTTATAAACTCTTTATTTCTATTTGCATAAGAGAAAAATTTTTCTAAAGCAAGAGTATCATTTAAACTTTTCAATACCTTATACCTTGTTAGAAACTCTCTACTTAAAAGCTCTCTTTCATTTACCATCTCTACTTTAGCAGAGAAACCTAAAGCCTCTTCATAGTTTTTTAAACTTAACGCCATTCTCTCTAAATACAGATATATATTACCATCTCTACTCGTACTAAAAATACTTTTTAATTGATTATAAGCACCTTGATAAGGAGCATCTATTAAACATTCAAAAAACTTATATTTTAAAGTTTCATTCTTAACAAGTTTTATAAAAGTAGACTTCTGAGACACTTTTAATGCTTCACTTAACTTAAAACATTGATCGTTGTTTAAAAGCATTTTTATTCTATCAATATTTATCTCGTCAAATAGGTCTAACATAGAGTCATAACCAAATCTTTGAGCAATACTATTTGATATTTGTCTATATACTCTTTTTGTTTTTATTATCTCTTCAAACTGCTGTTTATCTTTTTTATTTAAAAGCTCTTGCATTAAAGCTTTTTGTTGCATCGCTTCAGAATTACGGTACTTATTTGCAACAACTGTAGGTTTTAAAATTCCTTGCCTCATCAAAATTTCATCAATATACATCTTAGCTCTATTTACATAAGCTCCTTGTGCATAATCATTTATAATATCTTTATAAAGCTCTTTAGCTTTCTCTAAATAGTAGTTTGTACCATCATACATCTGCATATAAACATTTGCTAATTTAAACTTAAAATCCTCAATTGACTCTTCTTTTGTCGTTCTTTTTAGTAACTCTTTTAATATTTCAGCTGCATAATGTGGCATATTAGCATCAATTAGTTTATTAATCTTCTTATTTGCTAAATATGAATCTTGTGCATAAAATTCTATATTGTTTTTTAATATTTGTGATATAAGTTCATTTGCTTTTTCATAGTCCTCATTATAAATATAAAGATCAAAAAGCTCATTTGCAACAACTGTAGCTACCAATTTATCTTTTGTTTCTGTTAATATCTCATATAAAATTCTAATAGCATTATCTGTCTCTCTTCTATACTTGTAAACCTTTGCTAATGATATTTTTCCATAAGTTTTTGTTAACTCATCATCAAAATTATTAACTACAATATTAGCAAAATATTTTGCCTCGTTTGACTTATTTAACTC
This sequence comes from Arcobacteraceae bacterium, assembly GCA_041694355.1. Taxonomy (GTDB): domain Bacteria; phylum Campylobacterota; class Campylobacteria; order Campylobacterales; family Arcobacteraceae; genus Arcobacter_B. The sequence continues at coordinate 30,090 of JASMTK010000025.1, forward strand.
TAATTTTAAATCAACTAAAAGCCTATAAGCTTTAGCCAAATCATAATCATTGATTTTTGAACTGTTAATTGCATCTTCTAACTCTTTAGCTGTTTCATTAATAATTCTAGTAGAGTCTTTTTTCAAAGCAAGTTCTGCATATAAAAGTAAGATATCAGACTCTAAAACTTTCAATTTATTCTTATCTTTAAAAGAACTTATTTGTGTAAATGCTTCATCAAGTTTTCCATTTCTAGATAAATTTCTTGCATTTTCAATTAGATCAAACCCATCTCTGATTTGCTGCTTTCTTATCTCTGAAATTTGTACTCCTGAAGAGTTTATAAAACTATAATAAAAGTCTTTTTTCCCATAAACAGTACTAAAGAATAAAAATAGGACTAATATATATTTCATTTCTACCTTTTCTTTTTTAATTCATAAACATAAGAGAAAATCTCTGCTAATGTTTTATAAAACTCATTTGGAACTTCCTGATCTACCTCTATTTGATCATGCAATGCTCTTGCTAAAGATGGATTTTCAATAATTGGAATATCATTTTCTTTTGCTATTTCTTTAATTCTAACAGCAAGAAAATCAATACCTTTTGCTACAACCTTTGGTGCACTATTTACCTCTGTATCATATTTCATTGCCACTGCATAATGTGTGGGGTTTGTAATAACAACATCTGCATCAGGAACATCACTCATCATTCTTTTCTGAGCCATTTCCATTTGAATCTTTCTAATTCTACCTTTTACTTGTGGATCCCCATCCATATTTTTAAACTCATCTTTTACTTCTTGCTTACTCATTCTTAATGATTTTAAATAATAGTGATTTGTAAAAAAGTAATCAATTATAGCAAAAATAATAATAATAAGTAATATGGCTGCTAGAAAATACCAAGTAACCCTAATCATTGAACTAATAGTTCCCATAGTTTCTTGGTCCATCATAATCAAAATTTCATCACCAATCATTAAAAATATCACAACCATTACAGCCATAATGATTACTAGTTTTAGGCTTAATTTAAAAGCTTCAATAAACTTTTTTAATCCAAAAACATTTTTTAATCCCTTTATTGGATCAAGTTTTTGAAGGTCAATCTTTAAAGGAGTAACAATCATCCCAAATTGAATCCAATTAAATGCAAAAGCCAAAACAACCACAAGTATAAATAAAGGTGCTAATGACTTTAAAACTGACATTGTAACATCATAGGTCAAAGAGTAAAAGATTGTTGTATCCATTTCTTGACCAATTAGGCTATAAGAATACAACATAATATTCTTTATTTCACCCATTGTATATGAGGAAAAAAACATTATATATAATGACCCGAAAAATAAAATTGCAGCACCTGGAACTTCCATGGATTTAGAGACGTTACCCTCTTTTTTTGCATCTTCTATTTTCTTGGGAGTGGGTTCTTCTGTTTTTTCATCTTCATCAGCCATATAAACCTACCTAAACTTATCTATAAAGTAATCACTAAATGCACTAGTAAATATATCCATTCCAAATAGTAAAAATAAAAATATCAATCCAAATTTCATCTGAAAGGTAATAACAAATGGTGAAAATGCCGGCATTGATTTTGTTCCATATCCATAATATATATCCATTATAAAACCTATAAAAAATAGTGGTAATGCAAATGCAAATGCAAAAGAAAACATTCTTTTTACTTCATCAATTGCTAATTGTATCCCATCATAAGAAAAAATGTCAAATGCTCCTAGATGTATCATTGAAAAGCTTTTAGCTAACATTATAATAGTCATTTCATACATTCCTGTTTGAAAAAAGAAAGCTAAAATTATCCAATACAAAAGCCTTGATACAAGTCCTTCTTGGGAACCTGTTGAGGGGTCAAACATCATAGCCATTGATAGTGCAGTTGAATATCCAACAAAATCACCAATAATTTTAACAGCAGCGAACATAACATGAAAAAACAGTGAAGCAACTGCACCTAATGTAATTTCAGAAATCAATCCAATTATAAATGTATCTTGAGTTACTGTTGTAGTTACATCAACAATTGGATATAAAAAAATAGCCATATAAAAAGCTAATGCTACTCTTATTCTAACACTAACTGCTGCATCACTAAAAATAGGCATAAAACCTACAAATGCCAAAATTCTAGCAAATAAAAGTATAAACTCATAAACTATATTTTCATTAAGTAAAGATAAGAAAGCTTCCATATATTACATATAATCTATATTTCTATCTTCATCTTTATTCTCTTCTCTTGATTCTAATATAGATTGAGTATTCCCATCTTGTCTTTGTTGGTTTTGTTGATGATTTGACTCAGAGTCACTTGATTCTCTATTGTCATTTGAAGAGTCAGAAGAATTAAAATCTAAGTTAAACTCAGTAGCATCTTCAAAAGTTTTATTTAATGCAGTTCTTAAACCTGACTGGTTATCTGCAAATGCTTCTAATGTTGAACTATTTGCAATATTCATACTAATATTTATGGCATTATCTTTATCGCTTTTCATAACAATAGCTATTGAACCTAAATTTGCAGGGTTAAGGTTAATTCTAAATGCAGTTACAGGTGGCTTATAATTTTCATACATTTTTCTAGCCACATCTGACATCATACTTGACATTTGTTGCTGTGCACCAACAATTCTAGCTTGAATATTCTGTGCTAAGTTTTGATTTACATTTACTGTAACTTCTTCAACATTACTTGTACTGCTGTTTGTACTATTCATTAACTCATTTGAAGAGGCTATTTTAGTTTCTGAAATATTTTTATTTATTAAGTTTCTTATTTCATCTTGTCTTAAATTGTTATTTAAATTTAATCTATCTAAGAAGCTTTTTCTTTGTAAAAATTCATTCTCAGAGTTTTCAATACTTGCTTGCTCTTTTGTTACTTCAACTTTTGTAGCCTCTAAGTCAAGCTTATTTGCTGCATCTTTTACTTCAGTAGTAGAAGTTGCATTTTTAGCTTGATTTATTGCATTATTTTTATTTTCCAAAGATTTATTATTTATACTATTTTTTTGACTACTTAAATATATACTTGTTAATATATCTTTTGAATCAGCTTGGCTTTTACCTGAAGAGGTTAAATCACTATTAACTTGTTTAGTTACATTTTCCTCTTTTTTATTTATATCTGTACTATTTTTTTCAATTAATTTATCCATTAATGATTTTTTTTCATCATTGTTGTTTGTAGTAACATCTTTTTTATCTAAATTAACTCTTTCATTAGTAGGTTCATCTTTTGTATTTAATTTAGCTAACTCTGAAGCAACTTTTTCATTTTTGTTTGTTATATTTTCTTGCTCTTTAGATGAAGCTTTTATTTCACTATTTGTTTGATTTTTTACTTTTGATTCTTCAGGTTCAAGATTGTCACTCTTAATACTCTTATCTTTTTTTACCTCAGTTGTGTCATCTTGTAAAACTTTACTATCTTGTTGTTTTACTTTTTCAACCTCTTTACTATTATCTGATTTTGTCTCTATATTAGTTGTTGAACCATTTAAAGAAGTACTATTTTGCTCATTTGTAGTTTTTTTAGTTGTAGAGTCTATTGTAGATTTAATATCATTTGAGTTTGTCTTCTCATCAGCTTTCAAGTTATCAGGAGTTTCAGAGTTTTGAGATATACTAGAGTCCTTTTTAACTACAATATCCTCTTTTTTTATCTCTTTACTATTTTTATCATCCTCTTTATTTTCAGCTTTACTTAACTCCTCTTTACTATTTATTTTAGTTTCAATATTAGAGCTTTTTGTTTCTAAATCTTTTGATTCAGATTTTTTCACTTCCTCTTTAACATTTAAATCATCTTTATCTTTTGCTACTTTTTCATCACTTAAATTAACTTCTTTACTGTTTTTTGAAGCTTGAATTTCATCAGCTTTATTATTTTTATTAGACTCTTCGTCTTTTGTCTGATTTATACTAGACTCTTTTTTTTCACTCTCTTTTAAATCGTTTTCTACATTTTTTGAAGTAGTTTTATCACTATTTATATTTTCTTTAGTAGTTACTTCTTGAGTAGTTTTTGAGTTTTTATTATCTTTTTTATCTATATCCTCATTTTTACTGATATCTTTTTTATTTATCTCTTTTGTTTCACTATTTTGAGGAGAGTTTTCTTTAGTAGAAGTGTTACTACTTACTACTCTTTCATTAAAGCTATTCTCTTTTTTATTAGCCTGTTCTTTAGATTCCATTACCAATCTATCTAATAATGAATTTGAGCCTTTTTGATTCTTTGTGTCATCTTTACTTTTTTGTTCAACTACCTCTTTTGGTATCTCTTTCTTATCTGTCTTATCAAGTTGATTATTTGAATTATTTTCAGTTTGTGTAGTTTTAGATGTAGACTCTTTAGAATCAGCTTTTTGTGAGTTTTGTGAAGAGTCAGTTTTCTTATTATCAGACTGTTTTATATCACTATTTTCTGTATTATTTTCAGCTTTACTATTATTAGTTTGATTTTTTAACTCTTCCTTAGAAGTATTTTCTGTATTATCTTTCTTAATCTCTTTTTTTAAACCACCAAGCATTGAATCAAATAAAGAAGGAGCCTCTTTTTTTGCTTGTGTTTTTGATGAAGAAGTTGTTGCTTCAGTATTTGCAACTTTTGATGTTAATACTTCTAGTTCTTTACTCATAACTCTACGCTTTCAAGATATCTAATGTTTTTGTATCAATATTTTTATGAGTATTAAATGCTGCAACATTTGCCTCATAAGATCTTCTTGCCTCTATTAAGTTAACCATTTCAATTACTGGATTAATATCTGGATATGCCACATAGCCCTCAGCATTTGCATCTGGGTGTTGTGGTTCATACTTCATCACAGGTTTAGCATCAGATTCTACTATAGATTTAACTCCAACTCCCCTTAAAGATGAATCAGAAAATTTAGAGTTAGTAACCTCAACATCATTTCTATTTGTATCTTTCGATTTTGCTAATAGTATATCTTCAAATACAACCTCTTGCTTTTTATATGGTCCGCCATTTTCAGTATTTGTTGTTTTTGCATTTGCAATGTTTGCACTTGTTATATTGATTCTTGTTCTTTGTGCACTCATACCAGAAGTTGCAATATTGTATCCATCAAAAAATCCCATTATCTAACTCCTACTATATTTGCATTCTCATAACTTCTTTATAAGCGTTTAGTGCTTTATTTTTAACTTCTAAACCTAACTTTAAAGAAAGTTCTGCTTCTTCAATTTGCTGTATTGCACCTTGAAGGTTTTGAACTTTTCCTGTTGCAATTTCTTGCATTGCATTATAACCTTCTCTTTGTTCATTATTTACATCTTCAATTGCCTTATCAAGCATATTTGTAAATGAACCTTCGTCATTTGTTTTTTCTACACTATTATTTAAAGAGTTCTTTAAAGCTATAGGACTTACTGAATCAATTGAACCAATTTGCATATACTAACCCTTCTATTTTTTTCTTTCGTTCTCTTTACTCTCTTCTTTATTAGCCACGTCTTGTACACTTAACTCATTTAACATTGCTTCGATTTTATCTTCATTATATTTAAAATCAAATTCTTCTCTTTTATTTTCTAAGCTAAATAACGTGATTATAAGAGATAACATCATATTACTTATACCTTTTAGTACAATCGTTACTCCCATTATACCTAAAATCATCTCTAAAGGGGTAAAGAGTTCTGCATTTATTACAAAAAATATTACTGTAGCAAAAAAGCCTGTACCAATATACAATCTAAATATACCACTATTAATAACATTTTGTGAAAAACGTTCTACTACCATAGAGCATTTTCCTTTTTTATGTCAACAATAGAAAACTTTAGTATGTTCTTTGAGTACACCTAATTACCTTTTTTACTAATATATATTTTTTAATAAATAATCAGTAACTATCTGCATTTGTTTTGTTATATTTTCATTTGAAAATTCTTTTGTGAATAATTTTCTAAGTCTTCCAGTTGTTGAAATATTTGCAGATGTTGACACATTTCCGATATATTTTACCATAAAATCTTCTTTTAATCTATTATTTTTTGCTAAATTTATTAAAGAATTTACGATGGTTTCGCCTATTTGGTAACTTTTAGTATGGTTAAAACATAACATAAGCTGTTCTTTATCATTGGATAACATTTTCATAAGAGAATACAAATCAGTTAATGCACTAGGATCTGTTGTAGTTAATGCCAAAATATTATCTGAAATAGATAAAAACTCTTTTACATAATCATTTAACCCTGCGCCTGTATCAACAAGTAAAATATCAAAAGTATTTAATGCAATTACATCTTGAACTACTCTTGAAAAAATAAAAGAGTTTGAATGGTTTGAGTACTCATATCCACTCTTTCCAGCAATTAAATATAGATTTTCATAAGAGGTTTTTAAAATAACCTCATCAATAGTTCTCATTCCGTCAATATAATCAAAAAGTGTCACTTTTGGTCTTAAGTTTAACAATACTTGCATATTTGCTAAGCCTATATCTGCATCAATTATTGCTACTTTATAACCTCTTTTTGAAAGCAAATATCCCATATTTGCAGTAAAAGTAGATTTACCAACCCCACCTTTTCCTGATGTAATTGTAATAAGCTTTGTCTTTGAATGTTTTTTATTTCTTACTCTATTTGTCAAGTTTACAAGCTTACTAGCTTGTGTAGATAATGCATCAATCAAAACTATTTCCTAACACATTTATTATTCATAAAACAATCAATTAAAAAAGTACTATCAGAGACAACTAAATCATCAGGTACATTTTGTCCTATTGAAAAATAAGTGATTGATTTTTTTGTTTTATGAGCAAATGATATAAGATTTCCAAAGCTTCTAGTCTCATCAAGCTTTGTAAAAGTTAAATAATCAATATTTAGCCTTGAATAATTAGTATAAATATCAAGTAAATCACTATGTTTTACATTTGCTGGAAGCACTAGTATCTTTTCAATAGGCAATTCATCAACTTTCTTTTGATAATCATTTATCATCTCAATTTTATCAACATCATATTGACTAGACCCAGCTGTATCAATAAAAATATAATTACACTCTTTTAGTCTTAGTAAAGCTTCTGATAGATCCTCTGGTTTTTTTACAATTTCAAGTGGTAATCTCATAATATTTGTATAAGCTTGTAACTGTTCAATTGCACCAACTCTAAATGAGTCTAAAGTTATTATGCCAACCTTATAACTTTGACCTAATTTATAAGCATATCTTGCTGCTAATTTTGATATTGTAGTTGTCTTTCCTACTCCTGTAGGTCCTACCATCATTACTATTTTTCTTTGATGTTTTCTTAAAGGCACTTCATATTTTATTGGAATAATACGTCTTAGAATTAATTTAAAAAAATCATTAACCTTTTTAGGGTTTGATTTTAATGATATGGGTAATTGCTTTATTGTTTTTTTCATTATTGTATATGTCATCTCTTGATCAAACTCATTTAACTCAAAAAGATTATACATATCAACAAATTCATGAGGTATAGTTAAATCATAAAGTTGACTTTTAGGATTCCATAAAGACTTTTGTACAAACTCAAGCTTTTCTTGCATCTTGTGAATCTCTTCTCTAAAATCATAAACTTGAGTATTAATAGGTGTAGAGTCATTTGCATAAGATTTAGTAGATGCTTTTTTCGTATAAGTACTATAATCGTAGCTATTTCCACTATCTTTAGTATGTTCATCTTCAATAGCAACAACAACTTCATACATATTCTTACCAGAATCTTTTGCATTAGATACTTTTTTTGTTGAAACTACTACTGCTTCTTCTCCACACTTTTCTTGTGCATTTTTTAATGCAATAGTTGGAGTTTCACCTAAGAAAGATAGCATATTCATCTTATTTTACCATCTTTATAGATTTTCTCTATTGTCCCATCTATTTTCTTGATTCTAATAAATTCATCATTTTCATAAATAATTCGTCCTTTTTTTTCAATCTCCAAAGAACCAAATTTAAATGTCACACCCTCATTTTTAAATATTTTCACATCTTTTTTACAAATAACTGACTTATCATTTATATAATGAGTAGTAATATACTCATTTTTATTTAAATCACTTATAGTTAATGGTTTACAATTTTTTCTAAGCTTATCAATCTTAATAAGTCTTAATTTTGATTTTTTAAGCTTCTCTTCATACTGAAAGGGTTCTTTTGCAATTAATACTGATATAGCGTAACTACTTACAAAAAATAAACTAAGTATTAAACTAAGCCTTAAGATCAAAAATCTGTCCTCCATTTGCAGTTGAAATTTCATCAACTAAATCTTCATACATTTGCTTCACTGGTAATACAATTGAAGCTAACTTTTTGTTTAATTCATATAATTCTTTTAACTTATCTTCTAAAGAGTCTACTTTGTCTCTATAAATATTAACATCAACTCCCTCTTTCATCTTAGTAATTAACTCTTGGTTTAGTTCAGATTTTAAAGATGAAATTTCATTTATCATATTATGTTTTTCATCGTTTCTTTCCAATAAACCCTCATTTCTACCAGCTTTTATATCATCAATATCTTGCTTTATTGAAGTTTTTAATTCATCCACTAATTTATTCATTTTATCAACTATTTCATCAATCATGGCAGCACCCTCTATCTATTATTTTTTGATAAAAAATCATAAAGCATATCACTTATTCCTAAAGAACCAGTTGCTGTTTTTGAAATGTTATCAGTATACATTCCTTTTATAATATCTGAACCAGGAGCCTCCCCTGCTACATTTACTGATTTTAAAGATGAATCCATGATTTTTTTTAAAAAAAAAGCTTCAAAATCATTACTAACTTTTCTTAATTGTTCATTTTCTAAATCATCTGTTTTTATTTTACTAAAATCTTTTTGATTCTGTATTTGTGACATATTTATTAGATTACTACTATTTAATTCCATTATTCTAACCTATCAAAAAAGTTTTCTTCACTTAGAAGATTATCTTGAGCCTCTTGAGCAAAAAATCTCATTTCAACTCTTCTATTATCAGCTGCTAACTCACTTTTTGGATGAAAGGAGCTATATGCTGAAACCTTTAAAACTGCTGGATCAATTCTATTTTTTATAAGCTCTTTAACAACAGCAATAGATCTTAATGCTGAGATATCCCAACCATCTCTTGGAATTTCAGAATTACCTAATTGATTTCTATCTGTATGTCCAATAATTTCAATATTGAATGTCTGAGGCATTGTTCTAATAACTCTAGCAATTTTTGCCACAAAGTTTTTTGCAGCTGGGTTTGTTAACTCATATTCACCCTCTTTGAAAATAATTGTTGAGGGAATATCTAAAGTAAACTCATTTTTTCCTTTTTCAATATTTACTTCTTGCAATTCACTTGCTGAGTTTGCATTTAATTCTTGTACTATTTCTGCCATATCTTGTGCTGCGACTTGTGTAGCTTCTTGTTGTTCACTTTGACTATCACTGCTCTCAGAACTACTTTGATCAGTACTATGTTTTTTTGTCTGTGTCTCTACAGATGTTGTTTCAGTTAAAAAACCCATTGATTTTTTCATAATCTCAAAGTACTCTTCAACTTTTTTCTTATCCATAACAGCCATTGATAAAAGTAAAATAAAAAAAGTTAAAAGTAATGACATTAAGTCTCCAAATTGTACTAACCAACCTGGAACACATTTAGGACATTCTGGACACTTTTTTTCAGCCATTTCTACTTCTTTCTACTCTTCAACTTCTGTTAAAATAGCATTTAGTTGCATTTTAATATTACCAATAGACTCTTCAGCTGCAATCATTGTAGTACCTTTAATGATTACCTCATATGCATTTACTTCTTTATCGTGCTTATTTTGTAATTTATTTTCAAAAACACCTGCTAATAATGTACCAACTAATGCTCCATACATTGTTGTTAATAAAGCAACCGCCATTGCAGGACCAACAGCAGCTGGATCAGATAAGTTTGCAAGCATAGCAACAAGACCTACTAATGTACCAATCATACCCATGGCACCTGCTGTTCCACCAGCATTACTAAATAGGTTTATCATAGATTTATGTCTTTTCTCCATATGCTCTAACTTATACTCTAAAAGTGGTTGCAGAACCTCTGCTTTTGTACCATCAACTAATAACTGAAATCCTTCTTTAAAAAAAGGATCATTCTCTTCAAGAACTTTTTGCTCAATTTGCATAACCCCGTGTTTTTTAATTTCAGTTGCATAAAAGATTATCTTTTCGACTAACTCAGGTAGAGGTTCCACTTTTGTCTCATTTAGTGCAACTTTCATTGCGGCTGTTACTCTTTTTAACTCTGATGGTTCAAATTGACCAGCAGTAACTGCCATAGTTCCACCAAAAACAATAATTACAGATGGTATATCAATATATGGTCCAAATCCAACTCCACCTAAAATAATTGCCAATGCAACAAGGCCCCAACCACCTATCAGGCCTCCTATAGTACTTTTATCCATAAATTAAATCCCCACTTGACTTAGTCTTAAATCATCATTACCAATTTTTTTAATTTTTAGTCCAAATTTTCCTTCAACAATAACAGCTTCACCTTCTCCAATTTTGATACCATTTACTAAAACTTCTAATGGTTCATTTACCATTTGTTCTAACTCTATTATCTCTCCAACATCCCACTTTAAAATATCTTTTAACAGTACTACTTTTGTTCCTAAACGAACACTTAACTTCATTTTTACATTATAAAGCAATTCAAGATTTTTAGGCATCTGTGGCTGTGCATGGGATACATCAGATGAAGCTTTTGAAGCTGGCTGTTGAGTAGTTGTTTGTGCAGGCTGTTCACTCTGAGTTGAAGACTCAGCTTGAGAATCACTACCTGTGATTGTTGAGAAAAATGGAGCTAAAAGCTGTTCAAAACTTATCACAATAGGTAGTTTCTCTTCCCCTAAAGATACAATAAATTCAAATATGTTTTCTTTTGATGTCAACACATCACTTTCTACAATCTTAGAGCCTAAAACTTCTGTCTTAATTGATCCAATATCAGCAAAACCTTGAGCATTAACAGCAGTTGAAAAACTTCCACAGATATTTGATATTATTTCATTAACAGCATCTGTTATCTCATCATCAATATGTTCTTTTAAATCACCCATTCCACCAAGCATTAAATATTCAAACTTAGTCGCAGTTACTGTTGGTATATAAAAATAACTCTTTGCTGAAACATCTTTAAATTCAAACTTAACTTCTGCTTCTATAAATTGAGAGGAGTCATAATTTTCAACAGAAAAATCATTAATGCTCTCAACTGAGGAGCTATTTGATAATAATTGTTCTAATGTATTTGCAAGTTCTTCTTTAAAAATATTTGATAAATCTGATGCCAATTAATCTAACCTTGTGTTTTTTCTATTTCATTTAATTCTTGAAGAAGAAATGCCTTTACTTTCATCATATCTTCTGTTGGGTATTTAAATTCTGAATTTCCTTTTGTTATTTTAACAAAAAAATCTCTTGAATCTTTATTAAAACCAAATTTTACATTATCAAGCATAACTTCAATTTTTTCAGTTTCATTACTTGAACCTAATGTTTTTTTATACTCTTCATCAGAGATGATTTTATTATCATCAGTAACTTCATTTACTTTTTCTACTTTTTGACTATGATTTTGTTGTGCATTGTCAATCTCTGCCATTCTACCTATTTGCATGGAAGCCTCCTTCAGAGATACTATTTTTAGATATTATAGCAGAAAAAATTTAAAATAATAAGTTAAAAAACTTTTTTTAAATTAAAATTTTATAGAGATTCTAAATAATCATCAAATCCAACAAGTTTAAAATCGATTAATGCATCTTTATATGGCTTAGTAATCATTTGCTTAGCACTTGAGAATTTTAAATCTTGAATAAGTTGAACACCTGTAAGAAAATCAGCATTACTATCTTTTAGTAGTGCTTTTATTAAAGATATTTGAAGGGATGCATCATTGTATCGACCTGCTTCTAGGTATGCTGCAACAAGTAAGTACATTGTATATTTATCTTCTAATCCATACTCTTTTTGTAAGTATTGTATTGTCTTTATGGCTTCATCTGGTTGATTAAAGTGTAAATCTTTAAGAATCTTAGTTCTTAAGTAAGATGGGCTTTTTTTACCAACAATATCTAAATCGGCCTTTTGTAGTAGTCCTAATGCTTTTAAAATATCCACATAATATCTAGTAATAACAAGAGGACCTTCAAGAAAATTATTATTTAACTTTAATGGTATTGTATCTTGTAGTCTAGAGTAATACTCAAAGTTATTTTCATTTGGGTTTCTATATACAAGTCTTACTAAATATGTTAAAGGATCTTTAAAATGCTTTGCTAATAACTTATGATTTATTGTTGCATTATTATTTTTTAATTTATCTAAATAGTCTAATGCTTTATTAAAAACAGTATTTGAGTATTGTAAAGGCTTTTTATCAAACTTATAACCTTCATTAAGATGTAAAGAGTATATCTTTTTACCAAAATAGTTATACATACCACTTTTAGATCGAATTATTGTTTCAATATACTCTTTATCATCTAACTTTAAATCTAATTTATCAGCTAACACTAAAGTTAATGAAGCATAAAGCTTATTTCCAGGGTTTTGTTTAAAAGCTTTTTTTAAATATATATATGAGTTATGATAATCTTGAATATGAGCATAAGATAAGGCTAAATTATAATTTATATATGACTTCACCTCACCACTTTGTTCTAAAATCTTTTTTAGTTTATTAACTCTAATTATAGGATCAAGTTTAATAATATCTAAAAATTTTGAATTAAAATCAACCATATTTTCTAATGTGTCTAAATTACTATCTGAATTAAAAATAAATCCTCTTGCTGTATCATATATTATCTCTTGAGAATCAGAGAAAACAAAAGGTGCAAAATAAAATAAAAAGTTATCTCTTCTATCTTCATTTAACTCTGTAACAAACTTTAGGTAATCAGTAGAATCATATTTATTTTTATTAAAATAAATTTCAAGGGGTAATCTAATATTTGCTTCAAAAAAACTACGTCTGTCATTGATTAAATCCATAGTTTCTCTTAATCTATCAATTTTGTTTGCTTTTAAATCATTTAACAGCTTAAACCACAAAATTTCATTTTTTCTCTTTGGATTTATAACATCACCTAAGGCTTTTTCAAGTTCTATATTAGCTTGTTCATAATTTTTCAATTTAATATGAATTAATGCCTTTTTTAACTCCATTGGATACTGCATTTTTTCTAAAACTTTTAGTGCTTTTTCATACTCTTTTAAAAGTATAAAAGTATCAGCTAACATTCTTTTAGAGTGCTCTGTTAATTTTTTATACTGAGTTGCAACATTTACAATTTCATTTAAGTATTTATTATCTTTTGAAATCTCATATAAATAGTAACAAGAAGCCATATATGAATAAGTGTTGTCAGTTTTGTTTTTCTTATTCTCATAAATTGAGTTTAAGTATAAGACTGCTTTATCAATTGAGTTTAACTTATAATATGCAATTCCAATATTTAATTTTGATGGTATTTCTAAATATTTTGAAGTTTCAGTTAAAAGTTTTATAGCCTGCTTATACTTTTCTTTTCCTAAAAAAAGCACTGCTTTATTAAACTTAACTTGAATTTCTAAATTTTCTTGAGACTTTTTTAAATTATCATACTCAAATAGTATTTCAGGTTGAGACTTAATTAATTCATTAGCATATAAAGTATAATTCAACCACAATAATAGAAAAAATATTTTATATACTAACTTGATCACTTATCTTCCTAAACCATAGTATTAACTTGGGCATAAAGCTCTTCATTTCTTTTCTCTAACTCATCAACTCTTTGTCTTAGGTTCATTGCTTCAAGTCTAGCCTCTTGTAAATCATCCCTTGCAACTTGTAAATTATCATGGCTATTTGCTAATGTCTTAGAACTGATTTTTGTTTGTTTTTCATATCTCTCAATTATATTTTGCAACCTTTTTATCTCTTCATCAAGCATATTTTTTTCTTCATTTACTTTCTTATATAAAGATTTATAAACATTGGCACTTGAGAAAAAATATAGTAAAAGTATACCTAAAATAGTAATTAATAAAAAATTTTCCAAAACAATCCTATTACTAAAATTAAATAGAGTAAAACTCTATTTAATTTATTATCTTTTTAAATTAATCAATGTATTTAACAACTGATCTGAAGTTGTAATTGATTTAGCATTTGCCTCAAAAGCCCTTTGAAAAACCATAAGATTTACTAAACTCTCACTTAAATCAGCAGTACTTAACTCTAATGTCTCACCTTCAACTTTTGCAGTTTTGTCATTGTTTAGGTTATATATTGGCTCACCTGATTGATTTGTTTTTGCAAGTAAGTTATCACCTGATGGTTCTAGTCCTCTATTGTTATTAAATAAAGCAATAGCAACTTGTCCAATTGCAAAATCTGCACCATCTTGTTTCATAGTAATTAAACCTGTGTTATCCACAGAAAATTCACCAAATGCAGAATCAGATATACCTAAAGTATCAAGTCTTAATTGTAATGAGCCTTTTGTTGCTGTTTGATCAACTGTATTTTTAAGTTCAATAAACTCTGCACCTGCACCAGTTCTACCACTATAATCATTATTTTTATCAATTGGTGTAAATGATACATCATTAGTTCCATCAACATTAGTATCAATAATATTATCTGGTCCAGCCGTACCATCTGAGTCAGTATATGTTGCCGTTGCATCATCTGATATTTTTAATGAACCTGTAAAATCAACATCATAATTTTCTTCTTTTGTTTGAATTACTAAATTTCCATTTACATTTTTAGCAACAATGTAATCTGGTAAATTATTAGTTACATAATTTGCTGTTCCATCTGGTTCATAAGTTTGAGTACTTGGATCATTTATTGCTGCAACTATATCATCAATAGTAGACATATCATTTAAAAATATATTTAATGGTTGTGGTGGTGTCCCACCATCATTTGGAACAGGTATATTTTGTTGTAAATCTTTATCATATATTGTAATTCCATAAGTAAAATCTTGATTTGATGTACCATCTGAACTTAGATATAAATCTTCAGGAGTATAAACATCTCTTTGATTACCAGTAACAAGTCTAGCAAGAGCATCTCTAGATGACTCTAGTGCACCTATTCCCTCTCCTGATTTTGCTGCAATTTGTGTTAAAAAATTACCTTGCACTGTTGTATTTCCTGAACTTTCACCTACTTCTGATACCTTAAACTCTTCACCTGGTATAAGTGACTTAATTTGAATAATACCTTTTGACATTTGGTATAAATCATGAGTATTAGGTTCTATAGTATCGCCTAATTCTAATACATCATTATTAGTACCTCCACCCTCTTGTGCAATATGTGCTACTAACCCAGGGATTTCTGATATTTTATTTGCCAAACCTTTATATGTTTCTATTCTACTTGCTATTACATTAAAAGTATCTCTTTGTGCTTCACTTAAACCATCAATTTCAGCTTGTGTTGGTGGATTAGCGAATCCTCCTGTATTTGGCAATCCATAATCTGTTAAATAGTTGTCTCCAAATGGTGAATTTGCATTTGCATCTACATAAAAATCTTTAATCCATTGGTCTGTTGCTGTTGTTGAAATATAATTTTGTGAATATTTTGTTCCATTCACAAATGCATATATTTGTTGTCCCTCTTTTGAAATTAATGCATCACCATAATCTGTTTTAAAGTTAATACTTGTTGATTGTGCAATTGATGTGGCTGAAGCTCCATCTGGCTCTTCTGATAATCTTTGTAACCAAGTAGCATAATCTTTAATTGCTGCTTCAATATCTGATATTTTTGATGATTTACTTTTTAATCCAGCTCCATCAAATATTGTCTCAGAGTCACTTTTTGCAGTTTGTGTATAATCTGTTGCCTTTGCTGTTATTGTCTCCACATAATTACTATGCTTAATAACTTTTGATGAAAGCATTTTTGTATAATCATTTGTAAACACATCCACATTTGGATTTGTACTTGTTACATCCTTTTCGGCATCAATAGGCCTCATCATCCAACCTTGTACTTCATTTCCAGCAGAATCTTGAAGAGTCCCATTATCACCCATTCTAAAGTTACCTGCTCTTGTATAGAAGTTCTCAGTTGTTCCTGTAGCTCTAGTATTTGCAACAGTAAAGAAACCCTCACCACTTAAGGCCATATCATAATCAACTCCTGTCAATTTTAAGTTACCTTGTGTGTATAGTTTCTCTGCATCTAATATCTTTGAACCTTTACCAATTCTATCTTGGTACATTTGATCTGCAAATGATATTCTTGATGATTTATACCCTATAGTATTTACGTTTGCGATATTATTTGATTCACTATCTAACGCTTGTTGTTGTGACGATAATCCTGATATACCTGTCCAAAGTGCTCCAATCATGATTTATCCTTTATAAAAAATAATGAACAATGTTCATTTAAGAATACTTAAATTAAGTACTCTTATATAAACATTAAAATAGCTATTTCTTTAAATTAATAGCTATTTTTAATAACTCATCTGATGTTGTCATAGATTTTGAGTTTGCCTCAAAAGCCTTTTGATAAGTTAATAAATTTGTCATAGTATCAGTATTATTTGTATTACTTTTCTCCAATGTACTACTATATATTTTGTTTATAAAATTAGCTCTTTGAGGGTCACCTGCATCATTTGTAGCTTGATATAAGTTATTACCTTGTGGATCTAATCCTTGATCATTTCTAAAAAAAACTGTTTCTAATCTACCAATAATAAACTTATTATCCCCATCAGATAAATATACATTCTCATTATCTGATGAAATATTTCCAAATGCATACTCTGAAAGATCTAAATTTGTTAATTTCATTTGAATATTGTTTAGCTGAGGATTTGGTTCATTATAGTTTATCCTACTTTTTATTTCTAAAAACTCTCCACCAGCATTCTCTATTGCTTTTTTTAATTCATCCCTAACACTTGTCACTAAACCATATCCTGAACCTAATTCTTGCTTTTGTACTTCATAAATCTCTGCAGCTCTATCATTTACTGCTGCATCATATATAGTTATCTCTTTTGCTGGAATTATTGACTCAACAGTTAAACTTCCAAGGGTAGGATCTATTCTTCCCTCAAGTCCTTCAACTGAAGAGATTTTATCTGCAAACTTTCTAAGTGTAGTTTCAACATCAGTATCAAATCTTTGTCTATACTCTTGATGATCTATTGTAATCTTTATAAAATCATCAGTATCATTTAGTTCACTTAAATAACTACTATAATCCAATCTTGTAATTTGACTTTGAGACTCTACAGCTGGCTGATCTGCTTGACTTTTATAAAGTCCTAATTTTTCTTTATAATCATACATTAAAGCTTCAATATCAATAATTTGAGAAGAGGCAGTTTTAAAGCCTTCTCCACTAACTCCTATATCTTGTGCTGAACTTTTATAATCAGTTACTCGTGCATTTATTGTCTCAATAAAATCCTCAGTTCCAATTGTTTCACTTGCTACAAAATTTTCATGTATTGACATTATCTTGTTATTTTCTGGTGTAGTAGAAATAACATCAACTTGTTGTGGAGTTAATCCTTGCACTCTTAAACCATCAGGGGTTTTTAAAAAACCATCATCATCCATAGAAAAGTTACCCGCACGAGTATAATATGCTTCATTATCATTTGGTTGATTAACTATAAAGTAACCTTTACCCTCAATTCCAAAATCCAAGTCATGATCAGTTGGTGCAATATCTCCTTGATGAAACCTTTTGTAAACTGCTTCAACCTGAGAACCAGTACCTGCACCACTTGATTTATACATCAAATCTTCAAATCTCACATCATTTGTTTTATAACCTGGTGTATTCGTATTGGTACTGTTGTTGGCTTCAGAGTTTAATGCTTTTTCGTAAGTATTAAGTCCGGAAAAGCCATTCCACATTCCACTAATCATAACTGACTCCTAGAATATTTTTGTAATACTAGAGAAAGGAATAGATGATAACTGATCTGAATAAACAGCAGTTCTACCACCTGTTAACTCATAATTATGATCTGTGATTTCATCATTATTTTTATCTAAGACCACTAAGCTACCATCTTTTACTAAAGGTTGGCCAGGAGCTTGTAATGCAATTTTATCACCTGTTTTCTCACCATTTTCATCTAAAATTTCACCATTTACATTATATGTAACATATGGATCAGATGTTGAGTCATCACCATCTGATAAAACCACATCCCTTTCAAAATAAAGAATCTCTTGTGCTCTTACTTGTATCTCACCATCAACATTTTCAACAGATCTTACGGTAAATGCCTTATTGATTCCATTTTCTCCAACATCACCATTTTCAACACTTTTCCCAATTACATTAGCTGCATTTGATAATGAAGCTTGTGCATATGCTGTTTTTAAACTAGTCATTGCTGCTACCATTTCTTGGTTTGCATTAATTGTAGACATTTGCATCTGACTAGAAAGCATCTGCTTTGAATCCATTGGTTTAGTTGGATCTTGAAGCTTTAACTCCTGAATCATTAATTTCATAAAATCGTTGTTTGTTAACTCATCATTACTTACTGAAGAAGTATAAGAGTTACCATCAACCCCCGTACTAGTATTTATATTTACATTATCTACTGCCATTTTTAACTCCTATATTAGGTTTTCATCAAAGAAGTATCTTACCACATTATCTGAGTCCATTGCATCTTGAACTCTAACTGCTAATCTATCATCAATAACTATTATATCACCTGTTCCTACAATTCTTGTATTAACATATATATCACCGCCTGCACCAGCTTGCTTATCTAAAGAAATAATATCTCCATCACCTAACTTTAAAAACTCTTCTACTGTAATCTCAGAACTACCTAACATAACATCTACAGTAATCTCAGTATCTACAAGTATATCATAATCTCTTTCAGTTATTTCCATAGTACTCTCTACTTTGTGATATTTTTAACTATTATAACATAAAACTCTAATAATAAAATAGCATAAGACAAAAAATTATATTACAGTATCTAAAGTCTCTAGCATTGAAGCCACTTTTGCCTCAATATTTCCATCAAAGTTACCTAAGTCACTTGCAATAACAACTCCACCAACTGCAACATTTGCATCTTCTCTTAATTCAATAAATGGCTCTAAGTCTAAATCGTTTTTTAATATCTCATAATCTTTAGGGTTTAAATGTATTTGTACTTTTGAGGCCGTTTTTATCTTATCTAAAAGATGGCTAATAGTTTGCTTTGCAATTTTTGCTGAGTTTTCACCAACCTCGATACTAATTATCTTTTGAGCAATTGAAATTGATGTTTTTAGAAGTTTAGACTCCATCTGAAAAGTAGCTTGTTCAAAAAAAGCAGCATAGTGTTTTAGATCTTTTATTGCTTGTACTACTTGCGCATCTATATCTTTTGCTTGTATACCACCACTTTCAATACTAGTTAATTTTTGTGTAATTTGTGCCATTTGTGCATTTAGATTTTTGATTTCATCAATCATTGGATCATGGTTTCCATTGATTTGTCTATTATCTAATACTGCTTGTCCACTATTCTTTTGCACTTCCTGATTTTCTTGAGATTGATTATTAATAAAATTACCTAATTCATACTTTTGTATTTCATCATTTGCTGAAACAACTTTTGCACTTGATTTTACATTATTACTAGCCATTACTCATCCATTTCTCTATCAATA
Source organism: Arcobacteraceae bacterium (assembly GCA_041694355.1). Classification (GTDB taxonomy): domain Bacteria; phylum Campylobacterota; class Campylobacteria; order Campylobacterales; family Arcobacteraceae; genus Arcobacter_B. The sequence goes on from JASMTK010000025.1 coordinate 49,838, forward strand.
ATTCCATCTTCAATCATTTTTTGTGCTACATCAAGCATCTTTCTTTGAGCAGCTTCAATATCTTTAATCTTAACTTTGTTAAGCATTTCAAACTCCTCTTTAAATCTATCTCTAGCTCTTTGAGACATTGCACTAGTGATTTTTTCCATATCCTCATCAGGCGCATTTTTCATTGCAACTGCAACATCACCAGTTTCAACATTTTGTAAAACTTTCATTATATACTCAGTTTCTAAGTTAAGTAAATCTTCAAATACAAACATATTCTCTTTAATTTTAGTAGCTAATGATGTATCAACCCCATTAATATTTTTAAGAATATCTTGTGATTTAGGACCCAGCCTATTTAACATATCTGCAACAACTTTAACACCACCTACATCAACAATAGAAGAAAGCAATGACTCTAGTTTTTTCTCAAGTACAACAGAAATAGTTCTAACAACATCAGGTGAAACATCTTTTATAGTAGCCATTTGCATGGTTACTTTTACTCTAACCTCTTCATCTAATTGCATTAAAACTTCTGCAGACTTTGGAGCCTCCATATGTGATAAAATTACTGCAATTGTATGAGGTGATTCATCTTTAATAAAGTCTGACAATTGTTTTGGATTAATCGCATCTAAATATGAAAAAGATTGAGAAGCAAGTTGTAGTCTTGACAATTTAGCAAGAACTTCATCTGCCTCACCTTTTCCTAATGATTTATATAGAATTTCTCTAGCAAAGTCATATCCTCCTGAACGAATAAAACCTTTTGTTCTTGTATATAAATGAAACTCTTCTAATATAGCTAAAGAAGTATCTTTATCAATTGATGTAATTTGTGTAATTGCAGTAGAAATCTCCTCAACAGTCTCTTTTGGTAAATGCTGAAATATCTTAATAGTTGCTTCTTCTCCGATTAAAACAAAAAAACGTGCAACTTTGTCCATCATGGACATTCCTTTAATTAAATCATGGAAACTTTGTTCTTTTTTTTCAGCCATTATTTCTTACCTTTTAGTTGCTTATCACCTTCACTTAAAAGCATCTCTACCATTGAAGCAATTTCTGATGGATTATTATTAATCTCTTTATCTAACTCTTCAATTAAAACTTCATATTTAGCTGCAGACTCTTCATCTAAACCTTCAATATTATTCAATATCTGACTTTTAACTTTGCTTTTAAGTCTACCTCGTGCAGACTCTCTATCAAAGTCATCATCAAACCCATCAAGCATATCATCTAAGAGATCTTCATTTCCATCTTCACCCTCTTTCTTTCCTGTTTTATCGCCAAGTATAACAACTTCATGATTAACAATAAATTTCTTATAGAAAATAAACAATAATATTGCAGCAATTAAATACTGTATATATTCACTAAACTCTTTCAATATTGTTTTTATCATTGTTAAAGTATCAGCTGAGCCAACATCTGAAGAAACAGGGTTGCCATTTGCATCAACTTGAGTAGTACCACCTGCTGCTGATTTTATGAACTTAAAATCTTTTACAGTTACTTTATCACCTCTTTTTTGATCAAATCCTATTGTATCTTGAACAATAGATTCCATTGAAGCTAAAAACTCTTCTTTGTTTTCTACATCTTGTAAAATTGATGAATCAAACGTAACACCTGCTGTGATTCTGTTTATTCTTGAGTAGTTTTCATCTTTTTGTTTAATAACTTTTTTAGATATCTCATAGTTAGTAACTGTGTTTGTACTTTCATTATTTGAACTTGTGGTAGTACCATTTCCTCCACCACCTGGAGTTTGAATATTATTATCAACTCCAGCTGTACCAGCATCATTTGCACTTTGTCCTTGAGAAGAAGCAATATTCTCTATTACTTGTTGAGACCTTATAGTTCCCTCGGGATCATAAATTTCCTCTTGTACATCTTGTCTAATAAAATCCAGTGAAACAGTAACCCTAGCAACTACTCTTCCAGCACCAACAAATGGTTCAAGTAGCTCAACTATTTTTTGTTCATACTCTTCTTCTAATTTCTTTTTATACTTATTTTGATCATATGATTTCCTACTTGTAATATCATCTTTTGATATTTGAAGCAAACTACCATCTTGATCAATTAGCTTAATATTTTCTTGTTTTAAATCTGAAACAGCTGAAGCTATAAAATTCTTAATCCCATCTATTTGCTTTTGTGTTAAAAAAATACCAGGCTTTAAAGATAGTACAGCTGATGCAGTTGGTTCAGTTTTTCGTTCAGTAAAAATTGAATCTTTTGGAATTGCAATTTTTACACTTGCTCTTAAAACTCCACTTAAAGACTCTAAAGATCTTGAAAGTTCACCCTCTAATGCTCTTAAATATTTTACTTTATTTTCAAAGTTTGTAGTTCCTAATGAAGACTTTTCAAAGATTTCCCAACCAACATGTTTACTAGTTGAGGCTTCACTTGTAACAAGTTTTATTTTTGCAATATTAATGTGTTCTTTTGAAGTTTTTAATGTAAGATTATTTCCTGAACCAATAACTGAAAAATCAATTCCTGCAGCCTCTAATTCATTACTAGCTGACATAACTTGAGACTTTGTAAGATTAGTTGCAATTGTATAATTTAGCTTTTTATCTTGTGCTTTAATATTTGAATAAACTAATAGACCAATTAAAAGTATAAATAATAGAGAAAAACCTCCAATAATAACTGCTCTTTGTGCAGCACTTAGGTTATTAATAAATTTTAAGAGTTGGTCCATTTACTACTTATCCTGACTTTGATTAATTTTTAGCTGATGATTCAATTACTGATCTAAATAGTCTTGAATCTTTTTTGATTGATGATTGTAAAGCATCAAATATTACTTTATTTTTTGACATTTCTCCCATTTGTGTGTCAATATTTACATTGTTTCCATCATTTTGTTCTTGTAATCCTTGAACTTCAACCAATCTTGGGTTTGGTAAATTTCTCATTGGATTTACATTTGGTATATGATTACTTGATGTTTGTGCCAACTGAAGTCTTGGCTCTTTAACTTTATTTAGTTCGTGTTCAAATACTAAATCTTTCGTTTTATAATTAGGTGTATCAATATTTGCAATATTACTTGAAATAACCTTTTGTCTCTCACCTCTAAAATTTAATTGAGAAAACAGAAGTCCTGTTACGCTACTTGCATCCATTATCTTGTATTATTCCCTATTTTATCAATCACTTTAGTATTAATTTCATCTATTGTAGAAATTGCTTTTTGTGATTGTTCAAATCTTCTATGTGCGTCAATTAACTCTACCATTGCTGTTACTGAATTTACATTTGACTTTTCAATAACACCTTGTCTTAAAAACCCATCATTATTTTCTAAAATAAAAATATCTTGTTCATCTTTTACTTTAAAGTTATTATTTCCTATCTTATCCATATTTGAAAAAGGAGTTTGAACTACACCAATATTATTAATAAAATCACCCTCAGCTACAATTGGTTCATTATCTCCATTTAGAATATTATTGCCATTAGAATCAACTAAAAAACCATCTAATATTTTAAATGAACCATCTCTTGTATAAACAATATCACCATTTTGGTCTTGTAGTTTAAAAAAGGCATCAGGTTGTGTTAATGCAAAATCTAGCTTATTTCCAGTAGGAACAATTGGTCCAGCTTCAGCATTTATATATTTTGAATCAAGTTTAGGAATATTATTTGTAACGATATTCTCTTTTGTGGGTTCAAAACCCTCCTCTTTTGATCTTTGCAAATAATAATTAAAAGTAGTTTCTGTTAATCCCTCTTGTTTAAAACCATTTGTATTAACATTTGCTAAGTTATTACTTATTTGATCTAACCTATTTATTTGGTTGACCATTGATGCTGCTAATGGATAAGTACCTTGATTCATCTATTTCCTTTAGTAAGCTTAATTATTGTTTTTCCCAAATTCTTCAATTAATTTGTCTAAATCATCACCGATTAAATCTTCTGCTTCATCTCCATGAATATGTTTAGCTACTGCTATTTCATGTTCAGTATATTCATCCTCAAATAGATTATTTAAGTATAATGATAATTTTCTAATTACAGACATCACTCTTTCAATTTTTTGTCTATTAATATCATTAAACTGCATTAACTCCATAGCTTCAAAGATTTTCATATCCTCTTCGTTCATACAACTTTTTAATGATTCTAAACCTTCATTTACTTTTTTTGCTTCAGCAATATGTTTTTTGAAAATCTCAATATTTGGAAACTTTGTATTTAATGAAGCTAATAGTTTTTCTTGTGCTAACATAAACTTCTCAATATCTGTTATCTTAGTTCTAAAGTCGTTATTATTATCTAATCCTAAACTTAAAACATCAAATATTTGTGAAACTTTCTCTTCGGAGTCATTAGCAACTTGATTTAACTGATTTACAACCTTTGTATCTTTATCAGCAGGTAAAGGAATAACCCCTTCATTGATTTTTGTATCAGTCCAGTTTTTCACTATATCATTCTCATCTATATTACTACTTTTAGCATCACTAGTATCTTTAATATCTTCTTCTTTTGAAGACTCTTTTTCAACTTCTTTTGAAGGTTCATTATCTGAAATTCCATCTATTTCAGATAACATATTTTCAATTTCATCATCAGACATATCTTCACTTTCACTAGAAGACTCTTGCTCACTATTTTCATTAGTACTATCTGCTTGTGAAGTTGAATTTTCATTTTCAATCTCATTTAATAAAGAGTCAATATCATCATTATCAACTGTCTGTGTTGATTCTTCAGTATCTTCGGCTTTATTCTGTTCTACTTCATTGTTTGCTTCTGTTTCAGGTTTTTCATCTTCAACATTAGAATTTGATACTAATTCATCTAATTCTTCTTGACTAACAGTAGAATTATCATCATTTGAAGCTTCCTCTTGTGTTGATTCATTATCAGATTCAGACTCATCAATATCTAAACCATTCATTAAAGCTTCAATTTCTTCTTGACTCATACTCATAATATCGCCTTCTTATATTATTTTAAAACCCCATCAAGCTTCTCTTTTAAAATTTCAGCATTAAATGGCTTTACAATATAGTTGTTAACTCCAGCTTTTAAAGCAGTAATTACTTCTCCTTTACCACCCTCAGTAGTAATCATAATAATTGGTGTTTTTTGATGTGAACCCTCTGATCTAACTTTTTTTACTAAATCAAGTCCGTTCATATTTGGCATATTCCAGTCTGTTAAAATAACATCATACTGTGATTCACCAAGTAGTTTCCACGCCTTTACACCATCCTCTGCCTCATCGAAATCTTCCTTTGAGAAACCTAACTGTTGCACAACATTTCCGATAATCCTTCTCATCGTGGAACTATCATCAACTATAAGAATTTTCATTAAACTGCCCTCAATCTTTACAATAATATTCAAATAATGATTATTATATATAATTTGTTTTAAATATCCACTTAATTTAAACTTGTATACTCAATATAATTTATCTTGTTTTAATTATTTTTAAAATATAATTTATACCATTTAGCTAAAAAGGAAATACAATGATCAGAGGGTTATATACAGCAGCAACAGGGATGAACTCCATGCAGCATCAAATTGATGTGACGTCAAACAACATTGCTAACGTAAACTCAACAGGGTTTAAGCAAGACAGAGCTGAATTTCAAGATCTTATGTATGAAACTTTAAACTACACTGCTGGTAGAACAACACAAACCACTTTAAACCCAACTGGAATTGATGTTGGTTTAGGTACAAGAATATCTGGTATCCAAAAAAACTTTACAGAGGGTGATTTAAAACTTACATCAAATCCACTTGACATTGCTATTGAAGGAAAAGGTTTTTTCCAAGTAAGTCTGCCAAATGGTGAAATTGCATACAGTAGAAATGGTACTTTTAAACTTAATGCAGAAGGTACAATAGTAAATGGAAATGGTTACCCTTTAGAACCACAAATAGTAGTTCCTGATAATGTGGTAGATTTAACAATTGGAAAAGATGGAACAGTAACAGCTACCAACCCTCAAACAGAAGAAGTAGTTGATTTAGGAAGAATCGAAATTGCTGATTTTATAAATCCTGCTGGTTTATCACCAATGGGTGAGTCACTTTTTAGACAAACAGAGGCTTCAGGAGAAGTGATAAATGGTTTTCCAACTGAAGAGCAGTTTGGAAATACTAGACAAGGAATGATTGAGTTGTCAAACGTTAAATTAGTAAATGAAATGGTTGATTTAATCACAGCTCAAAGGGCTTATGAAGCCAACTCAAAAGCAATTACTACAACTGATGGTATGCTTGATACTGTTAATAGATTAAAAAGATAGGGTATAAATAGTTTTACATGGATTTAAATGAATTAAAAAAAATTCGTGAAGAGAGACTTCTAGCTCATAAAAGAAAAAAAAGAGCCTACTATTTAAAAAGTAAACAAAAAAAGAAAAAAAGAACAAGTATTGATTATGAAGATGAATTAAGTGAGTTAAACTTTTCATCAAAGATCAAAGAGATTGCAAAAGCACAAAAAGCTCACGTAGATGATAGAAAAGAGCTTATAGTACTCAAAATAAATGAATATAAAGAGAAAAAAAGAGAGTACTACGAAGAGAATAAAGAAAAAAGATTAGAGTACGATAAAGAGTATCGTGAAAAGAAAAAAGAAGAACTAAGAGAGTATAGAAGAGAGTACTACAAAAAAAATAAAGAAAAAATCTTAGCACGACAAAGAGAAAGAAGACAAAAACTTAAGAAAGAAGACTAATCATGGCTGAAGAAAAAGAAGAATTAGAATTAACACAAGAGAATAGCGAAGAACAAAATAGTGATGCTCCTACTGATACTAGTAACGAAGAGGAACTAACATTAGATGAAAATCCTACCTCTGATGAAAATCAAGAATCAGCTAGCCTAGCAGATGAGAATAATTTTGCTGTTAAGAAAAAAAATAATAAGTTAAAAATAATACTATTTGGAGTGATTGGTCTTCTAGGAGTTATTTTATTAATTGGTATCATCTTATACTTTACAGGTTTTTTTGATGAGGAGCCTAAAAAAGAAGAGCCTAAAAAAGAGATTAGCAAGCAAACTCAACAAACACAACAAACAAACCAGTACAATCAAATGCCAAAAACTGAAAATTATAAATTCAGTTTAGATGATGTTGATACACAAAAATTAAACCAAGAACTTTCAAAGCTTACAAATAAAGAGATAAAAAAGAAAAAAGAAAAAGAGAAAATCCAAGAAGAACGAGAAGCTTTTAAACAAGAGTTAAAAGAGAAAGAAGAAGAGATAAAAAAAGAAAGAGAACTTTTAAAAACAAAAAAAGATAAACTAGAAAAACAAAAAGCAGAACTTGAAAAACTAAAAGAGCAAGCGAAATCTATAAAAGAAGAGATGATTAAAGAAAAAGAGATTTTAGAACTTGAAAGAGAAAAGCTAATTCTTGCACAATTAGAGATTGAAAACAATATAAAACAAGAAGAGAATAGAAAGCAGATTCAAGAGCAAGAAATAACAAATAAAAAAGAGACTGCTCAAAGCAAACAAATCCCTTCAGAAAACAACAACTCAAATACTGAAATTGTATTTGTAAATCTGATTAATGTAGCAAAAATCAAAGGTGACTTATACAAAGATTACTTAGATAAAGTCTTAAGAGTTCACAACGATGTTCTTTTATGTAGAGATGATTTCAATAATATTGATATATTCTATGGTCCTTTTAATGATACAGATAAAAGAAGTACAATATATGAAAATGCTATTGAAAATGGGTTTGAAAATGCTTATGAAGTGGAGCTAACTAAAAGTGAGTTTGAAAGAAGGTGTAACTACTAGATATATTAAGATGATTCTAATATATCTTTCGCACCTTGCGTAAAAATCTTCTTTGAATTAATATCTACATTTAAGATATAAATATCAAACAAATGAGGTAATAAGAAAGTTTTTGCATAGTCATTATCAACAAGCTCTTTAGCTGTTTTAATCTCTAAATAATCACTTGCAGGTAATCTATGCAGTTCAGTTACTACACCTAAAGTTTCATCCTCTTCAACTACTTCACAATCAACTAAATCAAACCAAAAAAACTCATTCTCTTTTAATTGGCAGTTTTTTCTTGTCTCTTCAATCGTTGTAAATAACTGTTGGTTTGTTAATATTTTTGCTTTATCAACATCTTGAAACTCTTCAAATTGAATTTGATTACTTTTTTTATTAAACTCTTTTACTGTAAGTGTAAAGTTTTTATTTGTAGTGAATTTTGAGCCTTTATTAAACTGCTCAGGAAAGTCAGTCTCATAAAAAAGTCTTAAAAAGCCTTTTAGACCAACTGTCTTCCCTAATTTTGCAACATATATATTATTACTTTTTTTCATAGAAAACTAATTTGCCACAACTTGTATTTTGTAAGAGATTCCATCTTTAGCTTTACAACCATTTGCCATAGTTTTTAAAGCATTGATCATATTTCCATTTTTGCCAATCAACTTACCTATATCCGTACTATTTGCATATATAGTAATTTCAACAAAAGAGTCTTCAATCTGCTCTTTTGAAACCTTTACTTCATTAGGCTGACTAACTATAAGTTTTGCATAGTTTTCTATAAACTCAGTAACCATTATGTCTCTTTATAAAATTATTTTTTTTCAGCTAATTTCTTAACTTTTTCAGATGGCTTAGCACCAACGCTTAACCAATAGTTATATCTCTCTTCATCTAATTTTAATACTTTTGGCTCAGATACTGGATTATAGTAACCAAGTGATTCAATCCAACCTGAATCTCTTCTTTTTCTTGAGTCTGTTACAACGATTCTGTAAAATGGTTTTTTGTTTCTACCCATTCTTGTTAATCTAATTACTGTCATTTTTTTCCTTTAATTTATTTTATAACTATAGTATTGAATTCTAAACTCTATAAGTTCACAGCTCAACACTATAAAATACTTTAATTTACCTTGGTAAGTTTGGCATCTTTCCGTTGGCACCACCCATTTGATCCATCATATTTTTAAGACCTTTCATACCACCTTTTGATGAAAGCTTTTTAGCCATTTTTGAAGCATTTTTAAACTGTTTTAAAATCTTATTAATTTGAGCTTCTGAAAGACCAGAACCTTTTGCAATTCTCTTCTTTCTTGAAGCGTTCATTAATGATGGCTGCTCTCTCTCTTTTGGAGTCATTGATCCAATTAATGCCTTAATTCTTTTAATTTCATCAGAGTTTTCAAAGTCCATATCTTTTATTTGCCCAGCCATTTGAGACATTCCTGGAATCATTCCAATAATTGATTTCATAGAACCTAATTTGCTCATCATAGACAACTGATCTAAAAAGTCATTGAAGTTGAATTCACCCTTTTTAATCTTCTTTGTTACAGCTTTTGCTTTCTTCTCATCAATAACTGCCGAAGTTTTTTCTGCAAGACCTTCAATATCACCTGCACCCATTAACCTAGATACAATTCTATCAGGAATAAACACTTCAAGATCTGGCATTTTTTCACCTATACCAATAAATCTTAAAGGAACACCCACTTGATCAGCAATTGAAAGTGCAACACCACCTTTAGTATCACCATCATATTTTGATAAGATAACACCATCAATACCTATTTTTTCTTTAAAAGTTGTAGCAGTTTTTGTTGCATCGTGACCAGTTAAAGAGTCTGCAACATAAAAAATTTCATCAGGATTCACAGACTCTTTTACATCTTTTAGTTGAGTCATTAACTCTTCGTCAATTGCAAGTCTACCAGCTGTATCTATTAATAATACATCATAGTGTTCATTTTTAGCTTTTTCTTGAGCAGCTTTTGCAATATTTACAGGGTTTGTTTCATTATCATCAAAATAAATATCAACTTCAACTTGAGCAGCAATTTGCTTTAACTGCTCAACGGCTGCCAGTCTTTGTAAGTCAGCTGCTGCTACAAGTACCTTTTTCTTTCTTGTTTTTAAATACGTAGCTAGCTTACCTGTAGTTGTAGTTTTACCAGAACCTTGTAGCCCTGTCATTAAAATTGTTGTTGGAGGAGTATTTGAGAAAACAAAACCTTGATTACCTTCAGCAGTAAGGATTTGTGTTAATTGATTCTTTAAAGCATTTAAAAATGAGTCTTGTCCTATACCATTTTGTTTAGTTTCAATATCTACTTGTTTTACTAACTCTTTTGTTGTTTTATGGTGAACATCTGATTTTAATAGTGACTTTCTTAATTCTGTAGTTGCTTTTTTTAAAGCAGCTGCATCGTCTTTGTGTCTTATTTTATTTACTGCATTTTTTATTGAACCGGTTATAGAATCAAACAATTTATATACTCCATTAAATTTTTGTGAATTTTACAATTATTAAACTTTATTCTAGGTTAAGCATTGTGATTTTTTAAGTATTTTTTAATATTTACAAAAAAGATAAAACCCCATTTCTTGGGCTTTTTCTTTTTTAATAAGCTTAATTTTTAATTAAAATCAAACACCTTAAACTCTTTTGGCTCAGGTGCAACAAACTCATAATCAAAAATTCTAGTTACTTTTGAGTGTAATAAAACTCTATTTATATTTGAAAGTGGTTTACCATAAGTTGCATCACCAATAATTGGTAATCCTATATGACTCAAATGTACCCTAATTTGATGAGTTCTACCACTTTCTATAACAACTTTAATTTTTGACTTTTTACCCTCAACAAACATAGGATAAACAGTTGTTCTTGCACTTTTTCCTCTTTTTAAATCTATTTTAGATTTTGCTTGGCCTTTCTCTTTAATAGTAAAGATAGGCTTATCTATCTCTATTTCATCTACAACTCTTCCATCTACTATTGTTACATACTCTTTATAAACTCTATTTGCAGCAAACTCTTTAATTGCTTTTACTCTAAACTCTTCATTTTTTGCAAAAAGCATTACTCCACTTGTCTCTTTATCTAGTCTATTTAAAAGAGTTGCATTTTTATACTTTTTTTCAACCTCTGATGCAGTTAAAAAAGCTGGTTTATTTACCGCTATTATATCATCATCTTCAAATATCACTTTTACATTTGCTGGATATTTAACCTTAAAATTTGTATCTGTTTTAATCTCACCTCTAGCTATTAAAACTTTATGACCTTTAACTGATACTAAACCTTTGTCAATTAAATCTTTTGCTTTAGAGTTTGAGATTTTTTCTTGTTTTGCTAAAACCTTATAAGCCTTATCATAAGTTGGCATTGATTTCCTTTATTATGTTTTCATATGAACCAGATTGTTTTAAAACCGGTTTTTCTAATTTATCTTTTCTACTTAATATATTTTTTAACTCATTATTCTCTATTAAATAGTAGTTCTGTATATTTGAAAAAAGAGCCTTTTGATTAAAAATATTTTTTCCACTAATAATCTTACATCCAAAATGTAAAGGTTCAATAGGGTTATGGCCCCCTACTTTTTCAAATGCACCTCCTAAAATTACTATATCAGAGATAGAGTAAATATCATTTAATATACCCATTTCATCAACTAATATTATATCAGATTCAAAACTTCTTTGTGAAGAAAATCTACTATAACTTAAATGTTTTTTCTTACTATAACTTTTTAAAAGTTTATCTACTTTTTCAAATCTTTCTGGGTGTCTTGGTACAATAACTAATTTACCATACTCTCTATCGTAACTATTTAAAATAAGTTCTTCTTCATTTTCATGGGTACTTGCTGCTGTGATTATCTCTTCTTTAGGTTTTTGCAAGTTTAATTTTAACTCAGGTTTGGCCCAAAGTTTAATATTACCTATAACTTCTACATTTGTTGCACCTAAAGAGATAAGTCTATTTTTATCAATTTCACTCTGTGCAAAAACTTTATCTATATTTCTAAAAATTCTTTTATATAAAAAAGAGAACTTTTTATATGATTCATATGATGAATCAGAGATTCTTGCATTGATTAAAATAGTCTTCGTCTTTTTTAATTTTGCAATAAAAAAAAGCATTAACCATAACTCAGCCTCCATTACAACTAAAACCTTTTGTTTACCTTGCCAAAAAGGAAGTAAAGTTTCAAAGGGCAGATATCTAACCTCTTTAGTTATCTTTGAAGCCTCTTCATAACCTGTATTTGTTGCAACAGACATACTTACATCAATATCTTTTTCTAAAAAATACTCAACCAAAGGTTTTACTGCTTTTGTTTCGCCCATAGAACATGAATGAAACCACAAATTGCTATTTTTAAATGATGAGTTGTTTTTAAGAAAAAACCTAGCAGGTATTGCTTCTTTATATTTAGACTGTTTTGATTTAAATATTAAAAATGGAATTGCAAGAATATGCAAGAAAAGAAGTAATAGATAGTAAAAAAATTCAAAGAGGAACAAAGTTCTTATTCCTCTTGTGTTTCATCTTCTTTATAAAGAATTCTTCCACAGTGTGGACAGTTTATAATCTCGTCAGATTTAATAACCTCAGCATATGTTTTATCATTTATTTTCATAAAACATCCATAACAAGCTTGTTTTTTTACAGGAACAACAGCAGAATCTTTTGCCCATCTTTTAATTTTTTCATAGAAAGTTAAAATCTTGTTATCAAACTTTTCAAGTAATTCACTTCTTTGTTGATAAACTTCATTTCTCTCTTTATTAATCTCTTCAATCTTATTATCAACTGCAACTTGAATATCTTTAATAGACTCTTCTTCCTCAGTTAACTTCTCTTGAAGCTCTTTTAATTCATCTTCTTTATTACTAGCTAAATTATCTAATCTTTCGATTTCTTCATTAGCAAATGTGATTTGCTCTTTTGCAATCTCTTCTTCTAACTGTAAAGCTTTTAACTCTTTGTCAGTTTGAACATCTTTGTTCTTTTTTGCAATATCTTCTAACTTAGTTTTTAATTCTGCTAAATGAATATTGTTTTTTGTTCTTTTAGATTTAATTTCATCTATTTCTAAATAGATATCGTTAATCGATTTCTTAATTGATTCAGCCGTTTCTATAAATGTTGCTAATTTTGCTTTTTCATTCTCAATTTTTGGCTCAAACATACTGATTGATGTGTCATATTTTGATAACTGTATTAAATCCTGTAAATACTTATTCAAGCGGTTCTCCTTCTATACAAAACTCAAATGGATTTTTTGAAGCTGTTATTATAGCTTTTAATTTATTTTTTTTCAAATAGTTTGAAAGTAAATTTTCAATAAGTGTATTAAAATGTCTTTCACTCTCATAATGACCGATATCTATTAAAGATATATTTTTTGCATCTGCATGCATTGCATCGTGATATTTAATATCCCCAGTTAAATAACAATCTGCTTTTACATAGTTTAAAAGTGACATTCCTGCACCAGTTACAATTGCTATATTATCTATATGGTCTTTACATCTTACAACTTTTGTTGTTTTCAAATCTAATCTCTTAGATATATTCTTAACTAATTCATCAAATGAGCAGTTAACCTCAGCATAAGCAATAAAATCTTCACTGCTTTTTTCTTTTATTTTATATCCTAAAATATCTTCTACAACATATTTATTTAAATGTGTTTTATCAATATTTGTATGCATTGATATAAGACTAATATCTTTTTTAATCAACTTTTTAAGTATTTTTGTACTGTAATCATCATAGTTCACTTTTTTTAAAGCAGAAAAAATCAATGGATGATGAGTAATAACTAATGAATTATCATCCATACTATCAACTAATTTTTCATCAAGATCAATACTAATATATACCTGCTTTACTTCATCATCAAATGAACCAACAATTAGACCTGAGTTATCCCATTTTTCTTGTAGTTCAAATGGTGATACTCTATCAAGTTCATTGTATATATCTATTACTCTCAAAATATTAACTCTTTACTCTTTTTGTTCTTTCTTCTTCTTGCTCTTTATATAATACAGCACAACCTTGAGCTAACTCTCTTACTTTTAAGATATAGTTTTGTCTTTCTGTTACAGATATTGCTTTTCTAGCATCTAAAGTATTAAATACATGAGATGCAATCATACATTGATCATAAGCAGGCAATGGAAGGTTTGCATCTAAACAAGATTTACACTCATTAAAAGCATCATCAAAATGTCTAAATAACATCTGTGTATTTGCTAATTCAAAATTATATTTTGAGAACTCATACTCACCCTCTTTATGAACATCAGCATAAGTTGTAGTACCTAAATCATTTTTGTTCCATACAATATCAAATACAGAGTCAACCCCTTGTAAATACATTGCAAGTCTTTCAGTTCCATAAGTAATTTCAACAGCTACAGGATCACAAGCTAATCCTCCTACTTGTTGAAAATAAGTAAATTGAGTAACTTCCATACCATCAAGCCAAACTTCCCAACCAAGTCCCCAAGCTCCTAAAGTTGGAGATTCCCAGTTGTCTTCAACAAATCTAATATCATGTCTTGATAAATCAAGTCCTAGATACTCTAAAGATTGTAAATATAAATCTTGAATATTATCAGGGCTTGGTTTTATTAGTGTTTGAAATTGATAGTATGAACCTAATCTATTAGGATTCTCCCCATATCTTCCATCTGTTGGTCTTCTACTTGGTGCAACATATGCAGCTGACCAAGGTGTAGAATCTAAACTTCTTAAAATAGTTGCAGGATGAAATGTACCCGCACCAGCTGGAATATCATAAGGTTGTACGATATTACATCCTTGTTTTGCCCAAAACTCTTGTAACTTCAATAAAATTTCTGAAAATGTCACCATAAATACTTATTCCTAAATTGATTATTTTAATAAATTTTAATAGTAAATCTTTATAAGATTACTTCTATTTCTTTAGAGTCAGTATCAATCTTTTTTGATTTTACTACTCTATCTTCTTTTAGTTTTATTGCTAACTCTTTATCTGTTATTGCCAACATTTGCATAGCCAAATAAGAAGCATTTATTGCACCTGTTTTTCCTAAACCTACACTTGATACAGGCATACTAACTGGCATTTTTGTACTCTCTGCCATTAAAACTGCATCAACTGAATTAAATGACTCAGATTTACTTGAAATACTAATTACAGGCTTTGTAGTTTGTGCAGCAACAAAACTAGATAAAGAAGATGCTTTTGTTACACCACAAATAAATGCAACGGCACCTTTCTCTTCTGCTTTATTAATATACTCTTTGGTTCTTTGAGGAAAACTATGAGCAGGTGAAACTACTACTTCATAATTTACATTGAACTTTTCAAAAGTATCCACACAATTTTTCATAATCTCATAGTCAGATTTGTCATTAATTATTATAGATACAAAAGTCATAATTTCCCTTAGTTATTTATTAAAGCTAATATTTTATCAAAAACTATCTAATAGTTTTATAATTTTAGATACTTTAACCTCTTTCCAAGCTTCGTGCTTATAAACCTCTAACTCATCATTTTCAAAAACAAACTTAGATAAACTTTTTGTTTTATCTTCTAATTTATAACTTTTAACATGCTGATAATACTTTATATCTTCATCAACCCTTTGAGTATTTGATAAGACAACGGTTGGAATCATAAATATATCGCTCATATGCATTACAGAGGTATGTACAGTTATTATGTTATCACAGTTTGAAATTATGTACATTAAATCATCTATATTTTTTGAATATGAAGATAAGTTTACATACCTATCATCATTTAGTTTTCCATCAACTTGCAGTGCAGTTACAACTGTATAATCTAATGAGTTCTTAACTAGTTTTCTTAAAAATTTAACTGCATAATCTTGAGGAATAGACTTTTTCTTATTGGCACTATATGGATGAAAAAGAAGTATTTTATTCTTTCTTTTTATCTCATCTATTTTATCTTTTAACTCATTTGAAATTTGAGCTTTTTTAAGATTTATATGATTATATTTCTCTAAAGGACTAATTTCATTAAACTTTATACCTAATTTATAAAGCCATGCATCAGTATAGTTTAACGTATTGTAATATACAGATTTTTTTGTAACCATACTTGTATCAACAAAATAATCATATTCACAAAGTCTTTTCACACTTAAACCTAAAGGTTTTACTTCATTGATAAAATCTTGCTTACTATACACTCTTTTATCCCTTGAGTAAAAACTATTATTTGAAGCTTTTAAATAGATATCTAATTTCACATCTTTATAATACTTCTTTAATTTATTGTAAAAAATTCTAAGAGCAGTACATGAGCAGATCATCTGTCCTATACTATCTCCACAAGTACCAATAACTGCTACTTTAATCTTCTCTCTTCTAACTTTTAATTTATCAACAAAATTTTCATATCGATTACTAAATAAAAACTCTTCAACTACTGTTTTATTTGTATAGAAGAAGTTTCTAATATCTTTTTTATACTCTATACTTCTTCTATACTCATCATAGTTGTTTATACCAAGCTCTATTGGAAACTCTTCTAAAGCTCTTACTTTTGACTCTTTGATAAGCCTTGTTTGGTATTTTTTTTCATCAACATTTTTAAAAACTTTTTTGATATCTTCATAGTCATCAAATGTAGTGACATAAATTGTTTCATTATTCATATTTGATGGTAGTTTATGCCTTAAATATGAGACTAAACTACCATCTGTAACTTTAATATTTATATTTTCAGTAACTTTGAAAAATATCATTAAATACTATTAACTCTCTTCTTTATTTTCTACTCTTAACATAGTTAAGTAAGGTAATTTTCCAGGAAGTTGAATTTTGTTTGTGTTTCCACTATGAACAGAATCTAACTCTTTATTTGTTTCAGTTAGAATTTTATTAAAGTTTACATAATAAAGTCCATCTTCTTTTTTGTAAATCTTTCCTATCTCATTTTCACACTCTTCAATAGTTGTACCTCTTGGTGCAAAAATTTCAACATCATCACCTGGATAGATTCTATATTTACACATAAAGTGTTTTTCATCTTCTGTAATTAATCCACTTACTTCATAAGAACCTTTTGATAGTGCATACTCATGGTTTTGTGTAGTTGTTTTCTCAAATGGTCTATGAACTAAATAAGCGTCAGTAAACCCTCTGTTTTTAGTAGTGTGTAGTTCTCTTTGATATTTTTCAGGTTTAAATTCACCTGCATAATAATCATCAATAGCTTCTCTATATGCGTTAGCTGTAACTGCTGCATAATAAGGTGATTTTGTTCTACCCTCAATCTTAAGAGAATCAACTGCACCTGAATCTAAAATTTCTTTTATATGTGATGCTAAGTTCATATCTTTAGAGTTAAAGATGTAAGTTCCAACACCTGGTTCTTCTTCTAATCTAAATAGTGTATTTTGATTTGTACTTTCTGCATATAAAGTATACTCAAATCTACAGTCATTTGCACATGAACCTCTATTTGGAACTCTACCACTTTGAACTGCTGAAACTAAACATCTTCCAGAGTATGCAAAACACATAGAACCATGTACAAAAATCTCAATTTCCATATCAGGTAAATGCTCTTTAATTTGCTTTACATCTTTAAGAGAAATTTCTCTTGCAACAACAATTCTTTTTACTCCTAAATCCCAGAATACTTTTGCATCTAAATAGTTAAGTACATTTGCTTGTGTTGATAAGTGAACATCAATATCAGGAGCAATTTCTCTACAAAGTTTAACAACTCCGGGAGCTGCTACAATAAAACCATCTGGTTTTAATTCTGCCATCTTTTCAATATGTTTTTTAAGTAAATCTATTTGATTATTAAAAGGAAAACCATTAATTGTTGCATATACTTTTTTACCTCTTGCATGTGCGTAATCAATTCCCTCTTTAAATGTTTCAAATGTAAACTCTTTTCCAGCTCTAATTCTTAAACTAAAGTGACTAACACCTGCATAAACAGCATCTGCACCATAGTTAATTGCAATTTTTAGTTTTTCTAAATTCCCTGCGGGGGAAAGTAACTCTACTTTTTCGTTCATTATTGTCCTTCGATATAATATGTTATTCTTATAAATTGTTTATATTTTTATGAAAATCTATTATTATATCGAATTTTAGGTTAATTTTAAAATTTATCTTAAAACTTCTTTTATATCTTCTAAGATAGTTTTATCAATACTTTTTTCATCAAAATTTTTATTCATAAAATCTATTGCTTCGTTATGAGTAAAAGCCGCTCTGTAAGGTTTCTTTGTTTTTAAAGATTCATAGATAACTAGATTTATCATAAGCCTCTCTTTTAGACTAAGAGTACTCGCATCAAGTCCAAAAGGATAACCATAAGAGTCTAATCTCTCTTGAATACAACTAGCCCACTTAGCAATATCTGTAAAACCAATTACATTGCTTAACATTACTTTTGTATGATAAGGATACTCTTTAATCTTTTCATACTCATAAGTATCTAACGTCTCATCTTTATTCAAAATTTTATCATTAACACAAATTTTTCCTAAATTCACAAGTGTTCCAGAGATTTTTAAAGTATATAGATCTTTGTGTTCAAATCCATAAAATTGTGCCATTTTTTCAATACTATCTGGTAAGTTTTTATTATCATCAATTAGTTCATTAAAAACTGATGTTATTTCATAAACTTTTTCAAAACTAAGTGGTTTTGAATAGTCAACAAGAGTAGAGAAGATAAAATACAAAACTTGATTTTCATTTTGCAGATCAAGATAAAAGTCAAGATTTTTGCTTGCCTTTTCATATGCTTCACAAATTTCTTTACTAAAAAGTCTATTTTTATTGTATTGAATATACTCTTTTAAAAGTTCAATACTTTTAGGTTTATTCTCACTTAGTTCAAACTTTGTATCTAAAAGTTTCGCAAAAGATATAATCTGTGAAAACAGAGGTATATTCTCACCTTTGATTTGGTAAAGTCCACTTTGATCAAAATACTCAAATTGGTATTTTAATATATTATCTCTTTTTGTTAAAAAAGGGAATTTTTGACTTAAAACTTCATTTAACTCACAATACTCTTTACTTTGATATTTTATCTTTTTCAAGGCTATATTATGACATAAAGAGTAAGCACATAAATCGTACTTATCTTCATAGCTTAAATTCATTTCATTTGCTATTTTAAGTGCGATATATGCAACTCTTTTATTATGTCCTATACTAGTTTAAAATACTCATTTTCTACATATTCAAAAGCTTTTGAAACTGATAGTAGAAAATTGTTTAGATTAAATAGTATCTCTTTTTTTTTATCCATCTTTTACTTTTCTAATATAACATATCTGCTATAGCATCTACAGAGTCATCTTTCATCTCTAAATCTATATGCTTAGCACCTTTAACTTCTAAAATCTGTACATCTAACTCTTTTTGTAAAGCAAGTTCATAAAACTCTTTTGTAACTTTAGGCTTTGAGATTTCATCATCAGTACCATAGATTAATAAAAACTTTGTATCATCAATCTTATCAATTACATCAACAACAGATATTAAATCCTTTTGTTTTGAAACTTCATGAATATCATATCTTCCACCTGCTAAAACAATATTATCGATTAAATCAGGATAAAGACCTGTAATAGTTGCACCTATCATAGCACCTGCTGAATGACCTATGTAGTTGATTTTTTTTGCATTAAACTTATTTTTTATGTTCTCAACTAATGAGGCTACAAAATCAACATACTCTTTTTGTGCTGCTAAATTCTCTATTTCTTCATTGTCAAGTGCAGGGAACTTGTTTGTTGTAGAGTTTGAATACCCTGGTAATGCTACTGCAATTGTCGTAACATCAGTAATAAAGTTTAAATTCTCTGCAAATACTGAGTATCTACCTAAAACATTTGTACCTTTATCCCAAGTTCCATGAACAATTATAGTAATTTCCTCATCACTTTGACTATTTGCCATTGAATACTCAATACACTCACCTTGATTAAAAATAAAATCTCCACTTTTACTTTCACATTGAGCTTTTGTCGTTGCATTTGCACTTAAAGAAAACAACATTAAACTTATAAAAAACAGTAATCTTTTCATTCTCTCTCCTTATATTTAAGATTAGTAAGCAATTACTCCAACATATCCATCAACTTTTTTCTCTATCAACTCTACAATACCAGCTTGTACATATGTGATATTATTGATAAAATCTTTTTCTGTCCAGTTCATAGTCTCCATTGTATTCTTACAACCTATGAATTCAACTTCATATTCCATTAAAGACTCAATTCTATTTAATATATCTTTATTATAATCTTTTTTTAAAGCTCTCATTCCATTTCCATAAACTACAACTGAAATCTTTAAAGATTCAGCTGGGTACTCTTTTAGGATATTATACATTGAACTTAAATTGTGATTTACTCTTTTTTCATCAGAATCAAATATCTGAAATACAACCTTTCTTGGCTCTATAAAAGAGGGTTGTGGATCACTAAAAGTTGATTTTGAAAAAGCAAAAACAACAAATAAACAAAGTAAAACTATTTTTTTCATCACTGCTCCTTTAGCTAGCATATTCTAATATATCTTCATTTGTTAAAATTGAAACATTCATTCCATTGTGTATTTTACCACTTTTTATTATTTTACAATATAATCCCCTACAATCCTTAACTACTTTGGGTAATTTCTTATCAAAAACAGAAAGATGGTTACATATAGTACATTTTTGAGTTATTTCAAGAATAACTTCATCAATCTTTATAAAATCTCCAACTTTTAATTCATGAGGATTAAAGCTTAAAAGTACATTTTCACCTAAACTTCCATATTCTAAATCAATTCCAAACTCCAATGCCATTTTGTATGAGTATGTTCCCACAATCATTACCGTACTATCTAAATCCTTAAGGACAAACTTATCATTTTCAATTCCGTAATCTTTTATTGCATTCAAAAAATCAACCTTTGGTCTTGGTAAACCACTTTGACCCTTTTTTGCACTAAAAGTATCAACTACATAACCTAACTTTTTATTCATAAGTTTTCCTTTATTATTTGTAAAAAGTCACTTTTTACCCAAGCTCCTGGATAGATATTTAAGATATTTAAATTCTCATCAAGTACGAAAAATGTGGGAGTCATACCTTTAAACTCTTGATTTAAGTTAAAAGGAAGTTTCATAACATCAACATTTACTTCATAAAATAAATAACTAGCGTTAAGTCTATTTTGAACCTCATCTAAAGCCAATACCTCTTTATCCATTTTCTTACAAAAATAACAAGTTTTTGAAGTAGCATAAACCATTATTAGTTTGTTCTCTTTTTTTGCTTTTTTTATTATTGCTTCCTCATCAAACTCTTTATTAGATGACACTAATTTTTTCTTTTTGTATTTACCTTTTACTTTTCTATCTTTATACTCCATAAAAAATAGTGATAAAGCCTCAGCCTCTTCTTGTGAGATATCCATTGGCTCTTTTATATCATAATATTTAAGAACTGTATCATCACAAATACTATTTATTTTTTGAGGGTTTTTCAAATACCATCTTAAATACTCTTCAATCTCAATTTGTCGCATTTCACTATCGTTTGGATCACCAATTTTTTTAGGACTTTCCATAATTGCATAAGCTAACATATTTACTGTTGGAACTTTTAAATTAAGTAACTCATTGTTTCTTTCAAAAAAATTCTCTTTTAATTTTTTAAATGAGATATAGCCTTTATGACATGATGAACACTTATTATCAAATATTTTTTCACCCTGTTCAAAACTAGTTGCATATGAAAATATAGCTATAGATATAAATATTAATATTTTGTACATATTAAATCCTTTTTAATTTAAAGCTTCACAAGCTCTAAACTAAAAAGGTACAAAAGTACCTTTTTATTAAACAATTCCAGGATTACCTTTTACTCCAATAATATCAGGAGTATCAACTTTTAAGTTCTGGATATGTTTTACATTTGTTAAGTAAGTTTCAACTGTTTCCCATACAGGTTCACCTGGTGACTTAGCACCTACAGTTGACCAACCTGCAACACTATATTTCTTACTTGGATCAAGTTTTTCTCCATTTCTTGTTAATTGAATATCAGAAATTCTCTCACCCATTTTTGCTGTTGGATTTATTTTATAAGAGATACCACCTGTTCTAACCATATCTCCACCTTGTTGATAGAATGGATCAGGATTAAATAAGTTATCTGCAACATCCTCTAAAATAAGCTTAATATCTTTTCCAGAAATATCCCTTCTATAAGTCTCAGGATAAGTCATAGCAGTTTGAGTCATTAAATCATCAAATGTAATTGGTTGACCTGGTATTACAGATGTTCCCCATCTAAATCCAGGAGATAAAGAAATTTCTGCATCTTTAACTTCCATAAGAGCATCACAAATAATTTGATCCCATGAACCATTAAAGTTACCTCTTCTAAATAGAGTCTCATCAGTAGTTGCAATCTCTCTAGTTAACTCTTTTTTAAATGGTGCTCTTACATCTTGAATATACTTTTTCATCTCTTTATCTTCAGGAACTAAATCAGAGAAGATAGGAAGTAAAGTAAACTTAAAGTCTTTGATCTTTCCATTTTGAATATCTAAGTCAAGTACATTTAAGAATTTACCATTTGAACCTGCATTACAAACATATGTAACACCTTGTTTATTTTTAACTGGATAGGCTTCAGGAACACCATCGTGAGTATGTCCACCCATGATAAAATCAATTCCTGTTACTACTTCAGCCATTTTTTTATCAGTATCATATCCATTGTGTGATAAAACAATAACTGCATCAGGCTTTTCATTTTCTCTTATCTCATTTACTAACTCTTGCATTCCCTCATCATTAATACCAAATGACCAGTCAGGAATAAATCTTTGTGGATTTGCAATAGTAGTATAAGGGAACGCTTGCCCAATTACTGCAACTCTTGCATTACCCATTTTTTTAATTGTATATGGTTTAAAAGCGTGACCTGTATCTTCATCATAAGCTTCAGCACCATCAAAAAGTGCCATCTCTTTTACTTTTACATTTTGTGCCAAGAACTCAGCATTAAGCTCTTTTACATTTTCAAGTACTTCATTGGCTTTATATGTAAACTCCCAGTGACCAACTGCCACATCAACACCTAGTTTATTCATAGCACCAACCATATCTTTACCTCTTGTGTAAAGTGCAGTTGCACTACCTTGCCAAGTATCTCCACCATCCATTAGTAAAGTCTTATCTTCACCAAAGCTATTTCTTAAGTAATCAACTACTGTTTTTATTTGTGCAAAACCACCAGTTCGTCCAATAGCTTTTGCATGTTTTTCAAAATTTACACAAGAGTAAGCATACTCAAGTCTTTTATTTCCTTTTATTCCATAATAATCAAGTAACTTCTCACCTACAATATGAGGTGGTTTACCATAGTTACCATAAAAACCTAAGTTTACACTTGGTTCTCTAAAGTAAACAGGAAGAAGCTGTGCATGAGAATCAGTCATATGTAATAATCTAGCATTACCAAATGGTTTTAACTTGTAGTAATCTTCCATTTTATCTGTATTAGTCATTCTTGTGTGAGAATTAGCAAAAACAGGAGCACTACCAAGTACTGCCATCATATATACAAACTCTCTTCTACTTAATTTACTCATTTTTATACCTTTGTATTATTTATTTACCAGACCCAACTACTGTAAATCCTAAAGATGTCCAAGCTTGCATACCACCTCTGTAGTATTTAATCTTTTCTGCTGGATATCCCAGATTTAGTAATGAGTATTCCACATTTTTTACCATTGCAGGTGTTTGTCCACACCAGTAACCATTACAGTAAGCAACTAGAGTTTTAGCTTTTGAAAAATCTAATGTACCATCGTCATTTAGCACTACACCCAATTCAAACTCCATAGCTTCTATTGCTCTATCTTTTGATTGAAAATTTGTATAAGGTAAGTTTATAGTCCCAGGAATTCTTAATTTTGCATGCCAACCTGGTGTTCTTGAATCAGCAATAACAATAGAATCATCTGTTTGTGCTTTTTTCATATATTCAATAAACTCTAACTCACCTAAAGTTTCAACACCTTTAGCTAATTTAATTGGTTGAGGAGCACCAAATGTAGTATTATTGTAAAGTTCATTTATTTTATTTCCAGACTCTTGATTTCTTTTAAGAGTAAACTCCACTCCATTTAAATTCATTTCAATTGACTTAACACCCTTTTTAATTGGTACATAATTTGAATCACCCTCTGCAAAACTCATACTTGCGCAAAGTGCTGTAATAGCTGTTGTAGCAATAATCTTATTAAGTATTTTCATTTTTTATCCTTTTATCTTTATATAAAAAAAGCCAAGATATATATCTTGACTTTTTAAGACTCTATCATAGTTATATCTTTTTAATACTCGTAACCATGTCCAGGTGCTGCTAACTTCCAAGTTGTTTTTGCTTCTTGGGCTTGTTGTAATGCTCTAACCGCAAAACTACAAGCTCTCCAAGCTGCATACTCTTTAGTAACTTCACCAGTTTTCTTTTTCTTTTTATTTACAACATCTACTGTACTAGAACCCGTTTTAAGTGCATTTTCTACACCTGAAATATATTGAGATGTTTTCATCCCTAATCTCATAAACTCTAAGTCCTCTTTTTTTGCAACTTCATTATAAGTTTTTGCTGTTGCTAAAACAGTTTTAATTCCATTGTTTTTAACATCACATACTTTTTTAACATCAACATCTAATGATGACTCAATAGTAGGTGTTGAAGGAGAATTTGTACAAGCTGTTAATGTAAAAACTGCTACTGCTGCTAATGATATATTTAATACTTTCTTCATAATACTCTCCTATTACTTTCTAATATCTGGACCGTCAACACTCATACCGTTTGACATATATGCCATAAAGTAAAGCAACTCTTTCATCTCTTTACTATCTGGTTTAGGTGGAACTTGACCTGCATCTTTTACACATCCAGCCATTCTTCTCTCTAATGTACCTAATCCTTGCCATTTTAATCTATAAACAGGGAAGTGTGTAACTTGACCTAAGAATGGAGAAAGTTTTTCATTTCTAACTCTTTGTCCAGCACCTTGAACGTGACATGAAGCACAAGAAAGTTTTAAATAACCTCTTTGAGTATAATAATACTCTTTACCTCTTTCATAAGCTTGCGCAGCCTCTTCACTTGGAATTTTAATATCAAGTTTTTTCCCAGCATCTCTTGTCTCAAAAGCAAAATAAGCTTCTAGCTCGGCTAATTTACCTTTTTTTGCATTCCATGGCTTTTCACCATTATTTACTAAACACTCATTAATAGCAGTTGTTAACGTAACTACCTCACCTTTGTTATCATCAAAGTATGGATAATCACCTACAATTGCTGGATTTGGGAAACATGAAGCAAATGATTTCCCATTTGCGAATTTTTTGTTGTATAAATCTTCTCCATTGTATACAGCATCTTCGTATGGTGGAAATTCATTAATTGCATCATACTGAGATTTCCCATCTTTATTAAAAGAGTAATTTCCTTTTGCAAACTCTTGATGTTTGATATCAGTAAAGTAACTATTCTTTAACTCTTCTTGACTAGCATATGGGAAGAAAGTACTAGCATTTGCAGCAGGATCTTTGAATTTAGCTTCAAAGTAATCTATTAATGCAAGTCTATCTTTTTCTGCTTGTTTATTGAACTCTGCAGCATTTAATGTGAATGTTGTCAATGCTACTAATGCAGTTGTTTTGGCAATTTTTAATAACATAATCTCTCCTTAGATTGTTAGTTGCTTTTAGAAGCAACTAACTATTTAATTCCTCTAGAACCTGTATCTTTGTTACCTTTTAAGTCAACCCAAGTAATCTCTACTTTGTCCCCTTTTTTAACACCATAAGCATCAGCTTTAAATTTAAACTTAATGTATGGGTTTTTTGATAAGAATTGACTTGAAGAAACTTCATATACAGTTTGTCCATTTACTGTTGCCATTAAATGAGTAATAAAGTTTACCTCTTTACCTGCATTTTCAGCCTCTTGATAACTTAACATTTCATGTCTTGCCATTGCTTTTACTGTTACAATACCATTTCTTAATTTAGCTTTGATTCTTGTTCTACTTCTAGCCATTTTATATTCCTTTTTATTATTCTTTATTCTTATATTTTATTAATTAGATTATTTCAAAAGAGGTTATAAATTAACCACCACATCCACCAATTGTAACTTTTACTAATTTTGAAGATGAATAAAGTTTATCACCTTTTTGTACTACAGCTGTTACATTACCAGTTTTTGCCATTTTAATTCTAATAGAGTAATCAATGATTCCACCCTTTGGAACTGTAAATACTGCTACTGTACTTTCAGGGTTTGCATCTTGGAATACTGCCACTTTTGAACCCTCTAAATCAGAAGATACTGTAACAGGAATAACTGCACCGTTTTCAGCAATATCTGGAGCTTTTAAGTCTACTTTACCTTCAGTAGTTTTTGCTGTACCAAATAACTCTTTCATTGCATCTTCAACTTTTGTAGCTGTCCATGCTTTTGGTTTTGTTTCTCTAAAATCAACAGCACTAACTGTTGATGGTACCATTGAAACTGCTAAAGCTCCTAATCCTAATCCTAAAAAATTTCTTCTATTCATAATAAGTCCTTTCAATATCTTTATTTAATTGTTTTTAAAAATGCCACTACAGCATCAATCTCTTCATCACTTAACCAACCATTTTTCCCAAATGCAGGCATAGCTGAAATTGGATTAGTTGTGTATGGGTCATAAATCTTGTCATATAAGGCTTTTTCTGGCCAATACTGTAAAGCTTGTAATTTTGGTCCTAACATACCAGGTCCATTTATCTCTACACCATTTACAGCATGACATGCAAGACAGTTACCCTTATTTTTTGTCATAAAGATCTCTTTACCTTTTTCAATCATTGCATCATCACTAGCCATAGCACCTGTAAGCATAGTAGTACTAATTGCAGATGCAATTAGTAATTTACTTAATATTTTCATAGTGTCCCCTTTATTTACTAGATTCGATCATATAATCAACAACTTTTTTAAATTGCTCATCAGATAGATCCATATTTCCACCTTTTGGTGGCATAGCATTAATTCCATTAATTGAGTTAGCATAAACTTGCTCTATTCCTTTTTCAAGAACAGCAGCCCATGCATCTTTGTCACCTAACATTGGTGCACCAATTGCTTTGTTGTCGTGACAAGAACTACAACTAGCTTCATATATTTTAGCTTCTTTTGACTTTGTTTTCTCTCCTTTATCTTCAGGCAAAGATTTTTCTGTAGATAATGGTGGATAAAAACCTGTGTCAATTTCAGCATTGATTGAAACTGGCTCAGGTTGCTCACAATTAGTCATACATCTTTCACCTTGAGCTAAAGGAGGTCTTTGCTCTTTTAAATCATCTCTATCAGGATGTACTGGATAGAAACCATCTTTATTTGGCATCTCAACATCTAAAAGGTTATCTTTGCTTAACACAAAATCATAATCCATCTCTTTACCATTTACTTTTAATCCATTTTCAAATAGTAAGTATGCAGTAATTGCATATGTTTCACTATTGCTTAAACTTTTAGGATGATTAAATGGCATAGCAGATTGAATGTACCAATAAAGTGTTGTAGCATATGGCCAGTATGAACCAATAGTTTTTAAAGGAGCTTCAGTACCTGTTAATCCTAATTGATTTTTTAATGTACCTTTACCACCAACTAATGTTGGATAACCTTTACCACCTGTACCAAAGTCACCATGACAAGTGGCACATTGAGCATGGTATAATTCATCACCCATCTCAACAGAACCTTCACCCTTTGGCAATCCAGTTCCATCTGGCATAACATCTTTATTCCAAGCTTCAATCTCATTTTGCGTTGGAGCTCTTCCATATTTATCAAATCCTGAAACCTCTTGTTCATTTAAATGGTATTTAGTATATTTACCATTTTTTTCAGGATAGATAACAGCACCATCAATATTCTTTTTAAGTTCTGCTTCATGTGAAGGAGTATCAATAACATTACATCCAGTTAGTAAAACCGAAGCAGTTAAACTTAACCCTAAAATCAATTTTTTAGCTTCTAACGTGTACATTATTAACAACTCCTTTTGATGTAACTTCCCATCCAACTATTGGATTTCTATGGTAAATACCTTCAACCCCAACATTATCAACAAGTTTGTCAATAGATGGTTGAATGTGTCCACTATCATCAATTGCTCTACTTAATAGAACTTTCTTCTTTCCGTCCCATTTAATAAAGTAACTAAATCTAGTCCATGACTTTGGTAAAACTAAACCTTTTAGTTCAGCCTCTACCCAATTCTTTCCACCATCTAATGAAATATCAACCGTTTTGATTGTACCTCTACCTGACCAAGCTATACCTTGAATCTCTACCATATCACCAACTTCTAGGTCAGTCCATGGTACTTCAGGACAAGGTGAAGTAATAATTGAGTTCACTTCCATAGGCCAGAAGAAGTTAATTGCTTTACCATTTGGTTGAAGCATAGTATACTTAGATGTCTCTTCTTTAGCATGCCAAGGTTTATCTGCAAACTCTAATCTTTTTAACCATTTTACATTTAAGTTACCTTCCCATCCAGGAAGTAGTAATCTAACAGGGTAACCTTGTTCAGGTCTTAATGGCTCACCATTTTGTCCCCAAACAATCATCGCATCATCTAAAACTTTTTCAATAGGGATAGTTCTTCCCATTTCAGAGTTATCACTTCCCTCAGCTAACATCCATTTAGCTTCAGGTTTTAAACCTAAATCTTTTAATACAGTCTTTAGCATAACACCAGTCCATTCAGCTGAACTCATCATACCTTTTACAAACTGTAAATTATTAAATTGAGGTCCTCTCCAACCTGTACTTCCATTTGCAGGACACTCTATAAAGTGAATTCTACTTTCACTTGGATATCTTTTTAATTGTTCTAAAGTTAGAACAAGTGGCTTTTCAACTAACCCATGAATCATAAGTCTATACTTATGTGGATCAATATGAGCAGTCCCCCCATGATTTCTACAGAAGAATAATCCGTTTGGAGTAATAATCCCCTCTTGTTGATGTAAAGGTGACATAGAAACTGTCGCATACCTATCACCAGAAGATAATAAATCATGTACTCTTCTTACATTATTATGTTCATAAGGCGATGGAACACCATAAGGGTGTTTATCAACTCTATCACCAAGCTTTGTACCCCACTCAACATGGTTTACAATATTTTCATCATCAGCTTTCGCTCTAGTTGGTACTATCGAACTAGCAGCAGCTACTGCAGTTGCAGAATATAAAGCTGTCTTCTTAAAAAAGTTTCTTCTACTTAACTTTTTATCAGACGAAGGAGTTAAATTCTTCTTAGAAACCTCACTTACCTTTGCCATTTTCCCTCCTTAAAGTGTTGGTACTTACAAAATATGTAACTAATACCTCTATACATTAAAAATTATAGTTTTAATATCTTAATAAAAACTAAATATTTA
Organism: Arcobacteraceae bacterium; assembly: GCA_041694355.1. Lineage (GTDB taxonomy): Bacteria > Campylobacterota > Campylobacteria > Campylobacterales > Arcobacteraceae > Arcobacter_B. The sequence goes on from JASMTK010000025.1 coordinate 79,206, forward strand.
AATATAAAAAAATCTTATATGGCTTGTTGGAATGTTTATTATAAATTGAGAAAATATTTATCATTAGAATATTTTATTTATCTTTCAATTATAGCCAGAATGTAGCATTAAAGTATCTTTTTGACCTAAATCAAAAAAATTTATTATAATTCTAATAACAATATTTTATTAATCACTAAAATAGTCATTTTTCATAATTTGATTGACATTTTTTGTACATTGAGTATAAAAGAAACACTTTTGTGACATTTTCTATAAGTTTATCTTATGAATGGTTATTCATTTTTTAGTATAATATTATTGAATCTTATCTATTTTAATAAGTTTTTAGCAAATTCAACTGCTTCTTGTGTTATGTCTTTCCCACTAATCATTCTAGATATCTCTTTTACTCTTCCATCATAATCTAAAAGCTCTATTGTTGAAGCTGAGTCATTTTTATCAACTAAAAAATGTTGATTTGCACTTGAAGTTAATTGTGGTTGGTGTGAAATAGCAAAAATTTGATAGGATTTCGAAAGTTTTTTAAGTATCTTAGCTATGGCATCGCTTTCTTTACCACTTAAGTTAGCATCAATTTCATCTAAGAAAAGTATCCCATTATCAACGATATCAAACTCACTCATTGAGGTAAGTAAAGCAAGTCTTAATCTATTGAATTCACCTGAACTTATCGTATCTAAATTCACATCTTTTAATTTTAACTTTACGAAATCAACCCCAAGTTGAGTTAACTCCTTTTCTTCTATATTAATAGACACATCACTTAAATACAACTCTTTTAGATATTTATTCATAATTTTTTCAAGTTTGATTGAAGCTTTTACTCTATAAGAACTAATCTCATTAGCTTTTTTATATACCTCCTCTTCAAGCAGCTTTATTTGCTTTTCAAGCTTTGTCTTCTCAAAAGAGATATTTTCATACTTCTCTAACTCTTCTTCTTTTCTTTGTTTATAAAAAAGTGCCTCTTCTATACTCCCAAACTTTTTTTGTAATGAAGACAACTTTTCAATTCTATCAAGTACACTTTCAATATCCACATCTTCTAATTCTTCAATACTATCATTATAACTTTCAAATATATTGTTAAGTTCATTCATTGAGTCATCAAAAAAATTACTATCTATATCCATTAAATCCAATACTTCATTTACATAAGTAGTATAATTCATAATGCCATAAGCTTTTTGTATTGATTCACTTACTTTCTCTTTTTTTGAAAGCTTCTCTTTTATTAAAGCAAGCTCTTCATACTCTTCAACTTTTGGATCTATATTAGCTATTTTATCTATCTCAAATTTTGTAAACTCTTTTAGTTCTTCAACTTTTAATTCATCATCTTTTATTTTTTCTAACTCTTTTCTTACTTTACTTAGTTCCTGATATTTTAAACTAAATTGTTCTTTTAGATTTAAAAAACCCTTTTGCGAACTTGATAATCTATCTAAAAAATCTAAAAGTTTTTCATTTTTAAAATCACTTGTATCTTTTAAATTTAAGTGTTTAATCAACCTTTTACTTAAATTTTTTAAACTCTTTTTAGAGATAGTTTGATTATTTACAAAGTATCTTAGTTTCTCTTTTTTAATAGCTTTTATAATGATATCATCACCATACTCTATTGCATATGATTCTTCTTTTATATTCATATTACTTAAGGTAAGCTCTGCAATATTTGACTTAGCACTTGCAAGTGATAAAGTAGATAACATTGCTTCCATAAAAATTGATTTACCAGCACCACTTGGTCCTGTAAAAATATTCAAACCCTTATCAAAATTTAACTCAACCTCATTAAATGATAAACAATTGTTTAAATATAATCTACTAATCATAATTATTTACTTCCCCATCTAAGTTTTTCATTTAGTACATCAAAATAGTTTCTATCTATTCTATGAATTAACTTGGCATTTTGACGTGCGATTTTGATTTTTAACCTTTGATTATCCTCTATTTCATATATATCCTGTCCATCAACTATAACAACTGCACCTTTATTATCAACAATATCAAACTCTATTTCAAAATCAGCAGGCATTACAAGTGGTCTTTGTGTTAAAGAGTGTGGAGCTACAGGAGTTATAATAAATGCTTCAGTTAAAGGGTAAACTAATGGACCACCAACTGATAAGTTGTATGCTGTAGAACCAGTTGGCGTTGAAATTATTACACCATCACCATAATAAGAGTTAAAAAGATTTCCATTTATTTTCGCTTCAATAGATACCATTGAAGATATTGATTTTCTTGAGATTACTATATCATTAAAAGCAACAAAACTATTAAGGTTTAAACTCCCCTCTACCATCATTCTGTTGTCTATTCTATAATTTTTTGAATTTAAATCTACCAAAAACTGCTCTAGTTGATCCATACTAATATCAGTTAAGAAACCTAATGTACCTAAATTTATTCCTAAAATAGGTATATCATAATCAAAAGATTCCCTAACTACAGATAGTAAAGTACCATCACCACCTACAGAAACTAAGAAATCAACCTCTTGACAAAGTTTTGATAATACAATCCCTTCCTTTCCAATCATCTTTGCAGAGTTATACTCTAAAATTGTATCTATCCCAGCTTCTTCAAAAAGTTTTTGAATCGTTTCGTAAGACTTTTTTAGTTCAGGGCTTGAGGGTTTTAATATCACACCTGCAGTTGAAATACTTTTTAATAAATCTAAACTCTTCTTTAATCTCAAACTCTTGTTCCCTTATTTTTAATTGTAAAGATTCTACCATAATTTATTTATAAGGATGTTTATAATTGCAGATTGTAATATTTTAGATAAAAAAAAAGGGGATGTGAAAACACATCCCCTTTTATCAGCTATTAGATAAGGTAAGTTTATTAACCGTTTCTCTTAGCAATAATGTCATCAGAAACATTTTTTGGTACTTCTTCATAAGAATCAAATAACATACCATAAGTAGCTCTACCTTGAGTCATTGATCTTAAGTCAGTAGAGTATCCAAACATTTCAGCTAATGGAATCATTGCAGTTACTAATTTAACACCTGCTCTATCATCCATAGATTGAACTTGTCCTCTTCTTTTATTAACGTCACCAATAACGTCACCCATGTACTCTTCAGGAGTTTCAACTTCAACTTTCATCATTGGCTCTAAGATTACAGGTTGTGCAGTAGAACTTCTACAACCATCTTTAAATGCCATAGATGCAGCTAATTTAAACGCCATTTCAGATGAGTCAACGTCGTGGAATGAACCGTCATATAAAGTTACACCAATATTTACCATTGGGTAACCAGCTAAAATACCACCAGCCATTGCTTCTTGACAACCTTTATCAACTGCAGGGATGTACTCTTTTGGAATAGCACCACCTTTAATTTTGTCAATAAATTCGTAGTTATCTTCAGAATCTGATGGAAGTGGTGTAATGTCTAAGTATACATGACCGTATTGACCTTTACCACCTGATTGTTTAGCATATTTATGCTCAGATTTAACAGGATTTTTAATTGTTTCTCTGTATGCAACTTGAGGAGCACCTACTTCTGCCTCAACTTTAAATTCTCTTTTCATTCTATCAACAAGAATATCTAAGTGTAACTCACCCATACCAGAGATAATTGTTTGTCCAGACTCTTCATCAGTTTTAACTCTGAATGATGGATCTTCTTCTGCTAATTTACCTAAAGCAATACCCATTTTTTCTTGGTCAGCTTTTGTTTTAGGTTCAACTGCAACAGAGATAACTGGCTCAGGGAATTCCATTCTCTCAAGGATTACTGGATCTTCATTTGAAGCTAATGTATCACCTGTAATTGTATTTTTAAGTCCAACTACTGCACCAATTTCACCAGCATATAACTGAGAAACTTCTTCTCTGTTATTTGAGTGCATTTTAAGTAATCTACCGATTCTCTCTTTTTTCATTTTTGTAGAGTTCATGATGTATGTACCAGATTCTAATACACCTCTATAAACTCTTGCAAATGTTAACTGTCCAACAAATGGGTCAGTCATAATTTTAAATGCTAATGCAGCTGGTTGACCTTCATCAGTTGATGGAACAATAACAGCTTCACCATCTTGAGTCTCACCTCTAATATCAGCAACCTCAGTTGGAGCTGGTAAATACATAGCAACAGCGTCAAGTAAAGTTTGAACACCTTTGTTTTTAAATGCTGTACCACAAGTCATAGGAGTAATTGCCATATCAAGACAACCTTTTTTGATACCTGCAACAATCTCTTCTTCAGTTAATTCACCCTCTTCAAAGTATTTTTCCATTAACTCTTCTGAAGATTCAGCAGCTGCTTCAATCATCTTTTCTCTATACTCTTCAGCTTTTTCCATTAAATCAGCTGGAATCTCTTCTTCAGAATATGCAGAACCCATTGCAGCATCAGCATCCCAAACGATAGCTTTCATTTTAACTAAGTCAATAACACCTTGGAAGTCTTCTTCTGAACCAATTGGAATTTGAATTGGAACTGGATTAGCTTTTAATCTCTCTGAAACTTGTTTCTCAACCATAAAGAAATCAGCACCAGTTCTATCCATTTTGTTAACAAAAATCATTCTTGGTACTTCATACTTGTTAGCTTGTCTCCAAACAGTTTCAGATTGAGGTTGAACCCCACCTACTGAACAGAATACAGCAACTGCACCATCTAAAACTCTCATAGATCTTTCAACTTCAATTGTAAAGTCAACGTGACCTGGAGTGTCAATGATGTTGATTTGTAAATCCTCGTTTGTTTTTGGGTGAGGCCAGTGACAAGTAGTCGCAGCAGAAGTAATTGTAATACCTCTTTCTTGCTCTTGTTCCATCCAGTCCATAGTTGCGGCACCATCGTGAACCTCACCTATTTTATGAGAAACCCCTGTATAGAATAAAATTCTTTCAGTTGTCGTTGTTTTACCTGCATCAATATGCGCAGCAATACCAATATTTCTAACTCTATTAAGTGGTGTTTTTCTAGCCATATTATATATTTCCTATTCTTACCATCTGTAGTGAGCAAATGCTTTATTTGCTTCAGCCATTCTATGCATATCTTCTTTCTTCTTGAAAGATGCACCTCTTTCATTAGCAGCTTCAAATAATTCGTTTGCTAATCTTTCTACCATAGTTCTTTCGTTTCTTTTTCTTGCAGCATCAACTAACCATCTTAATGCTAAAGTTTGTCTTCTTACAGCTCTAACTTCAACTGGTACTTGGTAAGTTGCACCACCAACTCTTCTAGATTTTACTTCTAAAAGTGGCTTTACATTTTCAATTGCTTTTTCAAATAATTCAATACCAGACTCTTCACCTCTAGCATCTAAGTTTGCAATTGCACCATACATAATTTTTTGTGCTGCAGATTTTTTACCATCTAACATAACAGTATTAATAAACTTTGTGATCACTTTACTATTGTAGATAGGATCAGCCATTACTTCTCTAACTGGAGCTTTTCTTCTTCTCATTCTTCTATCCTTCTACTTATTTTTTTGGTTTCTTAGTACCGTATTTAGATCTTGCAACATTTCTATTTGCAACACCAGCAGTATCTAAAGCACCTCTAACAACGTGATACTTAACACCAGGTAAATCCTTAACTCTTCCCCCTCTAACTAATACGATAGAGTGCTCTTGTAAGTTGTGACCCTCACCACCGATATATGAAATAACTTCAAATCCAGTAGTTAATCTAACTTTTGCAACTTTTCTTAAAGCTGAGTTAGGTTTCTTTGGAGTTGTTGTATATACTCTTGTACATACACCTCTTCTTTGTGGACATTTTTCTAATGCTGGTGATTTAGACTTTTGAATCACCTTTTTTCGCTCTTTTCTAATAAGCTGATTAATTGTAGGCATTTTTTCCCTTTATTAAAATTGGTTTGAGCAATTAAAGCAATGCTCATGCTTCTCGCGGACTTCAACATACTGTTGAACGATACTACCATTCTAGGAAACTTTTGTGAGTTTTCTAAAAAAGTAGTGGATTATACTGAAAGTAAACTTAATGATACTTTAGACAAGCTTTATTTTGTATTTTGAAGAAATTTATTTAATGAATTAGCAAAATTTTGTGAGTCTTTTTGACCAAATGCTTTAGGCCCTTTTGTTATCTCTCCACTATCTCTTATCTCTTGCATTAGGTTTCTAACTGCTAAACACTCTTTTATATTATCTTGAGTGTACTCTAAGCCTCTATGGTCAATTGCATGAGCATCTTTTTCTAAAACTCTATTTGCAAGGGGAATATCAGCAGTTATGACTAAATCATTTATCTCAACTAGATCAACAATTTTATTATCTGCTTCATCTATGCCATCATTTACAACTATGTAATTAATAAATGAAGATTTTCCCATATTTATCTTTTTATTTGCTATAACATAAGTATCAAGTTTTTTCTTTTCAATTGCTCTTAATAGTATTGGCTTCAAAAGGTTAGGCAAGGCATCACCATCAATAAAAAGTTTCACTATAGTATCTCTTTTACTCTTCCTACTTGTCCAGAAGTTAATCTTACTTTTATTCCATGGGGATGAGAAGGTGAGTTTGTTAATATATTTTTTACAACACCTTGTGTTAATTTTCCACTTCTTTGATCTTGTTTTAAAACAATATTCACATTCATACCTTGTTTAATTGAAAATCTTTTTTTAGGATCATTCATAATTTATACTTTGTAATTCAATACTTGTTTAGCAAAATCAATATTGTAAACAAAGATTATTTTGAATATTAAAGAGATTTCAATACTTTTCTCATCTGAAGTATCTATAATATTTAAACTAAATCCCTCTCCATCATCTCTATGTTTTGGCTTAACATTAATCATAATAGGTTTTAATGTTTTCATCATATTTATAATATTCTTCTTCGTTTTTTGACTTTGTTGTTCTTGTTCTTTACTATTTTCTTCTTTTACTGTTTTGATTAATAAATCAAGTGTATTTTTAAAAATTGCTTTATTCCAAGATAGTTTACCTTTTGAGAAGTGGTAAACACAACTTTTATTTGTCAGTGGATGAGTTTTCTCTTTTTTTACATCTTCAATTAGTTGTAAAAAAAAGTTTTTTCCTCCAAGATTTGTAGCGTAAGAAAGTAATTCATTATGTAGTTTTTCTTTTGTTTGTGAATCAAGTTTATTGAAGTTCATTAATTATTTGCCTTAATTTTTAAAGAAGTATATCTAAATTATTTTATTTTGCGTATCTTTTAATTGTCTCTTAATTTTTTTCGTTACAATTTTAATATAATAACTTTCTAAAGAATATAATATATGAAAAAGCATTTATTAGAACAATCATTGATTTTTTTTAGCGTATCAAAGTGGGTATTACTCTCATCAGCAATAGGAGTAATAATTGGTGCAATTATAACATTTTTTTTAAATATAATCCATAGTGCAAACACACAAGGTGAAAAATTTCTTCCTTTTGATGCTTACTATTTACTTCCCTTTGGACTTATTTTTACTATTTACATAGTTAAAAAATTTGCTCCTGATGCAACAGGTCATGGAACAGAAAAAGTAATAGAAGCTGTCCATAAAAAAGATGGACTAATGGACGTAAAAGTAATGCCTATAAAACTTTTTGCAACAGTAGTGACTATTTTCACTGGTGGTTCTGTAGGTAAAGAGGGACCTGGTGCACAAATTGGTGCAGGTGCTGCCTCTTATATCTCACAGCTTGTAAAGTTTTCAGCAAGAGATAGGAAAAAGCTTGTTATCTGTGGTATTAGTGCAGGATTTGCTTCTGTATTTGGAACACCTATTTCAGGTGCAATATTTGGAGTTGAAGTTTTAATCGTAGGAATTATCATGTACGATGTATTACTTCCCTCTTTTATTGCAGGTTTTGCTGCTTTTACAACAGCAAAACTTTTAGGAATAGACTATAGATATTATCATATGGAATTTTCTAATACTCTTCCATTTGATATAGTATTGATTTTGCAAGTTATACTAGCAGGTCTATTTTTTGGTTTAATCTCGTACTTTTTGATTGTCACATTAAAACATACAGAGATAAAGATAAAAGCAATTAAATTAAATGTTTACTTAAAAGCATTTATTGCAGGTACTTTTCTAGTTGTATTATCTCACTTTATTGGCGATAAGTATTTTGGTTTAGGTTTAGATACAATTTCTACTCTATTTTATAGTGATCCTGCTATGTCTGAAGATGTTCCTTGGTACTCATTTATTGCAAAAACAATCTATACCTCTGTAACCTTAGGTGCAGGTGGTAGTGGAGGAGTTATTACTCCTATATTTTATGTAGGTGCTACAAGTGGAAATCTCTTTGGTACTTTAATAGGTGATAATATCGCTTTATTTGCTGCACTTGGTCTAACAAGTGTTTTAGCTGGAACTACAAATGCACCTATTGCAGCTACTATTATGGCTGTTGAACTTTTTGGTATAGAAATAGCTCATTATGCAGCAATAAGTGCTATTATTACTTTTTTAATCACAGGGCATAGAAGTGTATTTCAATCACAAGTATTGAAGATGAAAAAGTCAGATATGCTTGATATTGATTATGGGGATAATATTGATAAAAGTAGTGTGGAATTAACAGAAAAAAATAAAAAGAAAATGGATAAATTTCTTAAAAGAGTTAGATGGAGTACTAAAAAAGAAGAGGATTAGTACCTCATCTTTATCTATAAGAGGATTTTGAGTTTTTAATAGCTACTTTATAAAAGCCATTGTTTGCTAAAAAAATCTTTATCTCTTTATCAATAAACATATTTTTAGGCCCCTTTACTATTTCTACTATTGGCATAATATTCTCTTCTTTATTAGAAAAATCTAATTCAAAGTATGGGATTAAGTTTCCACAAACTGCTCTGAACTTCATATCAGATAGATTGTTTTTAAAAATAAAGTTTTCATTTTGCTTATCATCTATTATTATTGGATTATGAATTAATCTAACTTCTTGTTCTTCTTTAAAAAGTTCATTTTTTGATTTTGCAGCTAAGTTATTTATGTTTGTGATGACTTCTGTACAAAGAGATTTAAACCTCTCATCTTTTAATGTTGGCTCATTTGTGAACTTTTCTAAAGGTTCAAAAATCTCATCAATCTCTTTCTCTTGCTCTTTTTCATCATATAATACTTCTGTAGTTTTTACCATCTCATTTGTTTTAAAATAGTCTGTGTTAAAACCTATTGCTACTCCATGCCCATCATTTGCATAAGCTCTCCACTGACTTAATAAATCTCCACCTTGGGAGAAAGATGCTATATAAACATTTGGTAACTGTTTTTTAAATAGATGCTCAAAGAGTTTGTATTTTACGAAATTGTCTTTATTTTTAATTTTTTCAAGTTTTTTATTTACTTTATCATTTATCCAATGAATCTCTTTATAGTCATTAAGATTATATACTGAACTTAGCCATAGTTTTTTATTTTGTATTATTGCCCTAAAAGCTTCTACATGACAGTAATGATAAATTATCTTGCCCATTATAAACTCCTATTAGTACATTATACACAAAAAATCTTATTATATTTTTTCAAGCCCTTTGTTAGTTAACTTATATATTGTAGAAGCTAATTTATCAATAAATGTTTTATGATGAGATACTATAACCATAGATTTTTTTATAGAATTTAATAACTCAATAATTTTAATCTGTGCTTCATCATCAAGTGCATTTGTTGGTTCATCAAGAAGCATTATTTTTGGTTTTGTTATCAAAATACCTGCAAGTGCAACTATCTTTTGTTCACCACCACTTAGTTCATTTATCACTCTATTCTCTAAATGTTTAATATTTAGGTGCTTTAAAATTTTGATAGACTCTATATATGCCTCTTCTTTTTTAACCTTTCTAGCTCTTAGATTAAACATCACATCTTCTATAACTGTTGGACACAAAAAGTAATCACTAACATCTTGAGGTAGATACCCTATTTCACTTCTATATTTTTCATACTCTTTTTTATTTTTTATTTTTGTATGAAAAAGATGAAGTTCACCCTCATAATCACTTTGTAAACCTGCAATAATCTTTAAAAGGGTACTCTTCCCAGCTCCATTTGAGCCAATAATCGCAACCTTCTCTTCATGTCCCACATCTAAGTTTACATTTTCAAAAACTGATTTTTTGTCATTTTTAAAACTTATACCTTTTAAATTAAAAGAACAACTCATCAAATACCTTTATTGTTATCATTAATATTAGTAAAAAAACTAAAGTAAAATCCACTTTGTTTATATTAAATTCATCATTTAAATAAATCTCTTTATAAAAACCTCTTACCTCAAAAGTCTCTTTTAACTTTTGTGATTTCATAATCACTTTTACAAATAGCATACCAAAAATATTCCCAAAAACCTCATACGTAAATAAAGAGGTGTTTGCTCTAAAACCTCTAGCTTTTAAAGTATCTTTAATATCTTTAAAACTATTTGATAGATAATCAATCATTTTCAATGCGAAATATGTAGAGGATACGAAGCTACTTGGAAACTTCAAGATTTTTAATCCTCTTACTACATCATAACCATAAGAGTTAAAAAAAAGTGCAAGATTAAAAAGCATAATACTATTTGCTCTTATATAAATATTAAGTGCATCTTCAAAAGTTGACTCTATCAATAGAACCAAAAATAGTACAAAAATAAATAGATTTAAAAAAAGTAACTTCTTTAATATACTAACTATCTTTCTTCTATTTAAAAATAGTATGAAAACTAAAGGAATCAAAAAGTAAACTTTAAAAAGAGAGAAACTAATAATTAGTGAGTAAATAAATGATACTACTAGTGCAACAGCTGGATTAATTATCAACTTTTCACTCTTTTTAAAAACATAAATATTCCTACAATTATTAATATTGAAAAAATAATTTTGCCAATATTAAAAAAAGATATTTGAGATTCAAGACTTTTGATTTTTTGTCTTAACTTTCTATTTTCATCTTCTAATTCAACTATTTTTTGATCATAAGCTGTTGTTTTACTCAAAGCTTTTTTCTTATCTGTTTTTTTATCAAAAGATAGTTTTTTTATAACCTTATGCCCCATGCTTGCATCAACAACTAATTTTATCTTATCTGCTTTCAAGTTTACTGTAAGTTCCCCTTGTTTATTAGTTTTTGATTTTTTTAATAATTTATCTTGTGAATATATCTCTATTTCACAATTAATACAAGCAGATCCGTCTGGAAAATAAGAGTTAATATATAAACTATCATTTTCATAATCAGTAAATACATTTAATCTATGGGCACTTAAAGAAGTAATACATATCATAAAAATAATAATGACTTTTCTCATATATTAACCTCTTTAAAAAGTTTTGGTATTGACTTTTTTACATACATCAATAAAAACAAGGTAATAAAACCTTCAAGAACCATAGCAGGTAAGTTTGCTAAAAATATAGAATATGATGCAATTTCATACTTTTCGTCTGAAAATAGTAAAACTAATGCTAGAAATACAACTGAAAAGAAAATACCTAAAAACCCATATATAAAGAATCTAATTTTTTCATTTATGATTTTTAAAAACTCTATTTTACTAATTAAATAAACAAAATATGCCGGTATTGCCATTATTATGATATTTGCACCTAAGGAACTTAACCCTCCATATCCCAATAATACAGCTTGTAAAAGCAATGCAATTGAAACACTTAAAAAGACTAAGTTCCCTAAAAACAGCCCAATTACTCCAATTAGAAGTAAGTGAATTTGTGTTGGACCTAAAGGAATATGAATAAATGATGCTATAAAAAAAAGTGCACTCATTGAGGCAACAAGTGCAATATTTTCATTTTTTATTTTCTTAATTGAATAAGCACACAAACCTATACTAGCAACTGCTAAAGTTGATGCAACTTCAATATTTAAAACACCATCTGATATATGCAATTTATACTCCTATTAGTAAGCTTTAACCCAAATCAAAGCACCATTTTCAATAGGATACATTTTACCATCATAACTCTTTTGTCCCTCTTCAATAAGTGCAGCAAAACCCCACCAACCTTTATGATTCATCACAAAAGAGAAAATACCATTTTTATCTGTTTTTACTACTTGCGTTATGTGTGAGGCAGTTGGTGCTTTTAATCCAAACTCATTATATAACTCCACTTCTACCTCAACATTTGAAGCTGGTTTTCCATGAACTAAAACTTTTCCTTGAAAAATGTTCCCTTTATATAATGAAAAAGGCTTTACCAACGGAACAATCTCATAATCTAACCCCACTGGCTCATCCCAACCTGCTTCATAACCAAATGCACTTACTATTATTTTAGGTACATGTGAAATAAACTTCTGTTCTGCTGGTTCAAAATAAGGCTTAGGAATAGTAAAAAACTTATAAACTCCAGGTCTTTTTATCTTATAGCTTGTACTCCAAGCTTTCTCTTCAAATCTTTTAATCTGCGTTAAGTCTAATCCATTATTTTTGCTATTTAAAAATATCCCTTTTGGCTCTACCATATTCATTCCTGTTTGTTCAAAAGGGTGAATAAACATAGACTCAATTTTTAAATCACTTTGCTTTTTTGTTTCAACATTGTCTGTTGAGGGGATCATTGTTAAAAAATGTGCATTTAAAGATAATGCCATAAGAATAAATGCAAATAAAACTTTTCTCATAATACTTCTCCTAAATAAAATTTAAATAATTATATTCTTAGAGTATTTATACTAATATAAATATTTATATTTCTTAGTTAATATTGGAACCAAATGACAAAATGTATCTACTGTAATTGTACAAAACTATATGAATTAACAAATAATCACCTAAAATGTAGTAGCTGTAAAAGAAAATTTTCTTTAGAAAAAATTAAAATACAAAAGGAAATATTAAAATATTTTTGTTTAGATTTTACTGCTTTAGAAGCCTCAAAAGAGCTAAAGAAAAGTTATAACACTATTCAAAATAAATACAAAACTTATCGAAGTTATATAATAGATTATATTGAAACAAATTATGAAGATATTAAAAGTACTGATTATGAGTTTGATGAGTACATCTACTCTAAAGACAAAAATCTAAAAAATGCTCACAATTTTCTTACTTTTAACTATTCAAACTATATCTATAATATTGCCCTTCCCTCGTTAAATAGTAAATTTACTATGTTAAAAACAAATAAGGATTTAGAAAAGTTTTTAAAATACAATAAGATTGCTAAACTAGAAAGTTTTAATAGCTATATAAATGAGTTTTGGGTTTTCTTTGAATCTTTTTTGAAAAAGTATAAAGGTGTAACTGCAAAAAACTTTAATATCTATCTAAAAGAAGCTGAGTTTAAGTTCAACTATTCTAGTTTAGAACAAGAGAAGATTTTAGAAAACTATCTTATAAATTCTTGACATCACTCTTTTCATATGTTAATATCTTCATATGAATAATTTATCATATGAAAGGCATATACATGAAAAAAACATTTAAAGCAAACAATATCTCTTGTGGAAATTGTGCAAATCTTATAAAAGCATCATTAGAAGAGGATTTTGGTGAGATTGAAGTGAACCTAAACACTCAACCAAAAGAGGTTACTGTAGAGATTGAAGATGATTCAAAAGAGGCAAAGTTTAAAGAAGAGATGAGTGATTTAGGATTTGAAGTAATAGAGTAAGATGTTTAAAGAAACAGAAAAAAAACTAATAAGATCTTGTTGTGAAGATATAAGCTATATATCTGATATCAAGAAGATTATACCCAAAGATGAAACTTTGATTAGTATCTCAAATATATTTAAAGCATTAAGTGACCCAACAAGGGTTAAAATGCTTTATGCTCTTCAAGATTATGAAATCTGTGTAGGAGAGATGGCAAACCTTTTGGGTATTTCTCAATCTCATGTATCTCATCAACTAAGAATACTAAAAAAATATGGAATTGTTGATTTTGAAAAAGACAAAAAAATGTCTTTTTATCATATAAAAGATGACTATATAAGAGAGTTACTAAAACTAATACTAAATGAAAAAAAGGAGTAGTACAATGTCAAAAGAACAAGTAAACTTAAATATTTCAGGTATGACTTGTGTAAACTGCTCAAATGGAATAGAAAAGTTTCTAAACAAACAAAAAGGTGTTGAAAATACAAATGTAAGCTTTGCTTCTCATGAGGGTGAGTTTACAATAGATACTGACAAAATCTCTAAAGATACACTTATAAAAAAAATTAAGCTATTAGGCTATGGAGTTGAAGAAGATTTTAAACATCTTGAAGAAGCTCAATTAAAAGAGTTTAAAAAACTTAAAAATTTATTTATAACCTCTATTGGCTTAACAATAGCAATATTTATTTTAGCCTTTTCAAACATAGTAGTAGATCCCACAAAAAAATATATCATTTTTACTATTGCATCAGTTGTGCAGTTTTACTGTGGTAGTAGATTTTACAAACTTTCATACAAAGCACTTAGTAATAAAAACTATGATATGAATGTTTTAGTTGCACTTGGTACTAGTGCTGCATACTTTTACTCTACTTTTGTTGTATTTTTTCCTTCGCTTTTCCCAGAACACCTAAGATTTGTATACTTTGATGGAGCTGCTGTTATTATTTCATTTGTTTTGCTTGGAAGATACTTAGAGGAGAGATCAAAGCAAAAAGCTAGTGACTTTTTAAAGAAACTTATGACCTTAGCTCCTGAATATGCAAACCTTTTAGATGAAAATAGAAATATAAAAAGAGTAAATGCAAACGAACTAAAAGTATCAAATAAGGTTTTAGTAAAAACAGGTGAAAAAATACCTGCAGATGGAAAGATAATAGATGGCAAATGTGATATAGACTCATCTATGATTACTGGTGAATCAATGCCAGTATATAAAGAATCAGGAGATGAAGTTCTTTCAGGTACACTAAACACTAATGGAGTTATAACTGTAGAGGTTACTAAAACTTCAGGAGATACAACCCTTTCAAAGATTATTAATCTACTTAAATCAGCGCAAAGTAAACAAATACCAATAAGTAGATTTGCTGATAAAATAGCAAATATTTTTGTACCAGCAGTTATTGTTATTTCTATTGCTACATTTATTATTTGGGCACTTTTTGGACAAATGCAAAATGCTATATTAGCAAGTATTAGTGTACTAATCATCTCTTGTCCTTGTGCCTTAGGACTTGCCACACCAATTGCTATAGTAAGTGCTGTTAGTAAAGGTGCAAATGAAGGAATCCTTATAAAAAACCCTGAAGTTTTAGAAATAATAAAAGATATAAAGTATGCTGTTTTTGATAAAACAGGAACTTTAACAAAAGGTGAAATAGTAGTTACAAAAACAGATATAGACGAAAACTTCTTTGAAAAAATATTGGCTATTGAGAAGTTGAGTGAACACCCTATTTCTAAAGCTATTGTAAACTATCTTTCACTAAAAAATGTAAAAAGTATATCATATGAGATTGAAGATTTAGAAGTTGTTCCAGGAAGAGGTATAAAAGCAACTATTCAAAACCAAGAAATACTTTTAGGGAATAAACAGTTCTTAGATGAACACAAGGTACAAATTGATTCTAACCACCTTGATTTTTACAATGAAAGATTAGATATGGCAAATGGAGTAATCCTAGCTTCATTTGATGGTAAAAGTGTTGGTTCTTTTGCACTTGAAGATCAACTAAAAGATAATGCCCAAAAACTAATAAAAGAGTTAAAGGAGTTGGGTATAAAACCTATACTTCTTACAGGTGATAACAACATAACAGCTAAGAAAATTGCAGAAAAACTAAACATAGATGAAGTTTATAGTGAAGTAATTCCAACCCAAAAATATGATGTCATAAAGCAAGTACAAGAAAAAGGTAAAGTAATGTTTGTAGGTGATGGTATAAATGATGCTCCATCTATCAAACAAGCAGACATCGGTGTTACACTAAACTCTGGATCTGATATAAGTAAAGATGCAGGTGATATAATACTAGTAAATAATGAGTTGCTATCGGTATTAAAAAGTATAAAGTTATCAACTCAAAGTATGAAAATAGTTAAACAAAACCTATTTTGGGCATTTATTTATAATGCACTTGGTATTCCTCTAGCTGCTGGTGTTTTATATCCTATATATGGAGTTATGCTTTCACCTATGTACGCAGGAATCGCTATGAGTTTTAGTTCTGTAACTGTAGTGCTTAACTCACTTAGATTAAAGCTATCAAAGCTTTAGAAGAGAATAAAGAGATTTATTCTCTTTATTTTTAATTATGCTTTTGGCATTATTATGATTTGGAACTAAACTATATGGCTTTATATCCTATTTTATAGATACTTTAATAAAAAAATATAATATAGTACCGTATTAAATACCGTTAAGCTTTTTCTCTAGATTTATTTACAGACACATGAAGTTTTTTTAATACATCTGCTTCTGGATAAACCTTTTCAAATTCAATAAATGTTAATAGTTTTATATTTTTTGTAATATTTATATACTCAAATCTGTTAGTACAATAATCTCTTACTAATGTTAATCCTCTAGTTTTAACTTGGACTTCATAATAGCTATTTCTTTTCATAAAATAATACATATTATTCTAGCATTCCATCATTTATCCAATCGTCAAAATCTTTTATTATAATATTTGCATCATAATAAATCCCAAATTCTTCAGAGGTATAACTCTTAAACCATATTTTAGCTTTATCTCCATTTCTTTCTACTAATTTATCGATAATATTATTATATGCCAAAGAAGAAAAAATCATACTTCTATGTCCACTTTTATTTCCAAGAGAAGATAAGTTTGATGCTTTTGTTACTCCATCCCCAATCCATACACTATTATTAATTCCTACTCCCTTTCTACCTGCTTTTATAACTAATTCTTTTGATGTTGAGATACCAATTCCTACTGAAATTGTAGGAAATCTTCTTTCCAATAATAGTTCTTGCAACATTTTCATATATGTATTAACATAAAATGCTATTTGTGCAACTCCAAATTCATCACTTTTATGTGGAGTTGTATAAATTGCATACACACAGTCACCTCGGATACCTATTTCTCTTAAATTTTCGTCTTTTCTTAGAATCTCAATAATTTCAGATGTAAAAGAACGAATTATTTTAGAAACTATTTCTTTATCTTCTTTTGAGAATAATTCTGAAGAATTTCGTATATCTATAAATAAACCAGTAACCCATCCATAGTATGCGTTTGAAAAAGTAAAGTTTTCATCCTTTGGTATTTTATCTTGCTCAACTACTTCTAATATATTATCTAAAATACTTTCTACTCTTTTTTTTCCTTCAATATAATCATACCATGCCATTATCATTAACTCCAATAATTAAAAATTGTAAATACAGTAAAAAATACGAAACCAATAATTAAAATAAAAAATCTATAAATACTATTTTTAAATGCATTATATTTATTTTGTGTAATTTCAGATAATATAATCAGTTGATTAGATAAATCCAATAGTATAGGTTTATTGATTTTTTCACTTACATTTACCTTTTCTTGTAATAGTTTTAAATATGATTCACTTTTAAGCTTTCTAATATCTCCATAGAAAAATATATTAATGTCATCATTAGTCCATTTAAAATCTTCTTTATTACTATCCTTTGGAAAATATGATAATACGATTATTAAAATATGTATAATAAATAAAAACATTAATCCTATAAATATTATATTGTAAGCTTTTTCGCAATTGAAAATATCATTTAATGATAAATAAGTTCTTCCAATAATTGCAAAAATTGCAATATTCAATGTAAGCATTACACCATTTTTTAATTCTGCATATTTTTGCTGTTCCCAAATATTTTTAAAAATATCTTGTAATAAGTTATATATTTTTTTAGTATTATCATCCATTATTATCCTTTATTTATCATATTTCCAGTTTTTAATAATTCTGTCTCTAAAAACTGCTGTTGAAGTATTTGTCTCTCTGCTTATATATTCTATTGAACTAAATATCCATGTTTAAAAAAAACTTCGGCTAATGTTTCAGCTATTCGTCCATCATAACTATTATAATCACTCATAAAAAACCTTTGTTATTTTAATATATAATATTATATAATACTATATATTTATAAAAGGTTTTGAAATCTCATATTTAAGAATAAATCATGGAAAATACAAATACTATAAAAAAAGTAATTATAAATAAACAAAAAGATATTTATAAATATAAACAAGAATTATTCAATCTAGGTGTTAAATTTGATTCATATAAAGGAATATACTCAAACCCATATTATATTGATGATAACATACTAAATGAAGTAGTATGGTTTTGTCAAAAACATGATTATACTTATAAAATAGTTGAAGATACTATTAATAACACAAAAAAGAGAATCCAAGGCTTATATAAGCTTATAACATTAAACAATAATAACTTTATAGTTCAAAATAGAACTAACTTAAAATATATCTTTAACATATCTATTTATGAGCAAATGGATAATGATATGATTAATATTTTAGATTATACATCAGGTGAATACATTCTAATTAAAAAGAAAATTCATGTAGAGAATAAACTACTTGCTGTATTTGAATTATTATTAAATACAGAAAGTGAGCTAGCTTTAAAATATGAGAACTTTTCTAAAAATTTACAAATGCTTGCTATCTTATTATCAGAAGATGATAAAGGTAAAAGCCATAAAGGTAAACTTATGGCTTTTAAACACAATACTATTCAAGAAATTAAAAATAAAAATCAAGATGGTTTTCTTTGTAATGGAGTAAAAGGTTTTATTCCTGAAAGAATGTTTTTCTTGCTAGGTGACAAAATAATTGATGGAGAAACAAAAAATAGTATTCCTTATGAACAAGAAATTAAAATATGGGAGTATTTATATAAAAGAGAAAATAGAAAATATATAGGAAACTGGAGAGAGTTAACATATAATGACCTTTTCATTGGGAAAAAAATAGAAGTAATAGAACATGGGAATCTATATGATGCTAGGATTATAAAAATAAAAGAAGAAGCTAAACTTCTAAAAGTATTAGTTTATAATGGAATAAGTACAGCATGGATACCAAAAACTTTTACGGTAGAAGAACTAAAAAAACAAATTAAATAACTATAGCATCTCATAATTATAATGAGAAAACACCCTACAAAATATCCGTTTTATAGGGTTATTTGTGGTTATCTATGCTTTTGGCATAACTTTTACAGGAACGATTTGTATTTCTTCCATATTCCACACATTACCTTTAACATATGGTTCATTTTCTAACCACGCTTCAAACTCTTCTTCACTATCAAAGTTTGTTACTACAGATGATCCAACCATCTTTTCATCTTCAACTAATGCACAAGCCGAAACGATTTTTCCCTCAGCCATTAGCTTTTGAGTAGCCTCAACGTGAGCAGGTCTTGCTTCCATTCTTTTATCAAGTGCATTTTCATGATCATAAGCGATTACTAGATATTGCATTTTTTTCCTTCGAGTTTTTTTTATATTAGCATATTAAAGTTTCAATTAAATTAAACAATCTTAACTAAATCACTAAAAAAGTAACCCTGAACATAATCACACTCTAAATCTCTTACAAGATTTAAATCATCAATAGTCTCAATCCCTTCTATAATACTTTTTTGATTATTCAGTTTTACAGTTTTTAATATACCATTTAGATAATTTTTATAGTTGGGATTAACTCTTATTTGTTCTAAGAATGATTTATCTATTTTTATAAATTTGCTGTTGTTCATCATATTAAAAGAGAACATTGTTCCATCTTTACCGAAGTCATCTAAAGCTGAAAGTATCTCTTTACTATTAAGCCAAGAAGAGAATTTTTTCATTATCAAAGCTGATACTTCATCATCACTACCATTTTCAGTTATTTCAACTATTAAGTATTTTTTATATTTTAGTAAAAACTCTTCCCAGTAAGATTGCTGGTTATCTGTGACAAAGATATCTGCATCAAAATTTAAAAATAACTTTTTATCTTTAAACTGAAAATTCTCAACTTGCAAGATTTTATTTCGTTTTTCTAACTCAAAAAATAGTTTATTATTATGGTGTAATTTTCTAAATATCTCCTCCGTATTAATTATATTTTGGTCTATATCAAATTTTGACAAAGCCTCATATCCATAAATATCTAAACTTTCTTTATCTAAAATCGGTTCATATTTTGTATAATAATTTGCATTTTTAATTAAATGTTTAAACTCTATTGCATTCATAGAAAAAATAATAACATTTTAAAGCTTAGTGTTTATTGATAATGAATATTAGAATTAATTAAGAAAAGTAAGCAAATACAAATGTTATAGGATATATAAGTACATTTATATATCTGTAAACTGGAGAAATATTTACATTCATTGGGATTATATCCTCTATATTTCTTCCCTCATTTAATTTTGACATTAATGATAGTTTAAATGATATATCTAGAAACTTTAATACTATTATTGAACTCATCCAAAAGCCGAATTTGTTAAGGTAAATAGCTAAGAAAATAGAGTAAATAAAAGATATATGTAAACAAAAATATAAAAGAATACTCTTTTTAAAATAGTAAAAATTATTTAAAACTACATCATAAAAGGTATTTGCTTTTTGCCATGTGGATTCAAATATTTCAAATAGTAAAAAAAATATTAGGAAAATTAAAAGTGTAGATTCCATTTGAGTTTCACAGTAGGAAGAGTCCTACTGTTCGTTATTTTCAACCTGTGAAAATTTTACTTTTTTATCTTTATATAAGCCTGTTCCAACTGGAATTGTTCTACCAATTACAACATTCTCTTTTAAGTCTTCAAGCATATCCATTTTTGCACTAATAGCAGCTTCTGTTAATACTTTAGTTGTTTCCTGGAATGATGCAGCAGAGATAATAGAATCAGATGTAACAGCTGCTCTTGTAATACCAAGTAATAATGGCTCAGCAATAGCAGGCTCTCCACCTAATTTAATGATTTTTTCATTCTCTTGTTTAAATCTCTTCTTAGATACCATATCACCAACAATGAACTTAGTATCACCTCCATCAATAACAGATACCTGTCTTAACATTTGTGATGTAATAACCTCAATGTGTTTATCAGCAATATTAACACCTTGTGATCTATATACTTGTTGTACTTCTGATACAATAAAGTAATGAAGTGCTTTTTCACCTAAAATTCTTAAGATATCATGTGGAGAAATTTGACCATCAGTTAATGCCTCACCAGCATGAACAAACTCACCCTCATGAACAAGAATCTGTTTAGACTTCTCTACTAAGTACTCACCTTTATTACCATTGTCATCAGTTACAATAATTCTTTGTTTATTTCTAAGTGGCTTACCAAATGAAACCATACCATCAAATGATGCAAGAACAGCAATATTTTTAGGTCTTCTTGCTTCAAATAATTCAGATACTCTTGGAAGACCACCTGTAATATCTTTTGATTTTTGGTTGGCTTTTGGTGTTTTACCAATAACATCAGCAACTTCAACCTTTTGCCCTTCACTTACGTTTAATGAAGTTTTAGGCTCTAATGAATATCTAATTAACTCTTTATTTTCAGTTGCTAAAACAACTGTTGGTTTGTATCCACTTGGAATATACTCATTAACAACAAGTTTAGATGTACCTGTTAACTCATCAAACTGTTCAGAAACCGTAACACCTGGAACAATATCTTCAAATGAAACTGTACCAGCTTTTTCTGCAATAGATGGGTTTGAGTATGGATCCCACTCAGCAATTACAACTTGTTCTTCATTTTCAGGTACTGCAATAATTGACTCTTTTGTTACTTCAACATTATCATCAAACTCTACAATAGAACCTCTTGCAATATAGTGTCTTAAAGCTTCTCTATCTTCTGCATCAACTATTACAGCAAAAAGACCTTTTTCATCAACTTTTTCACCAGCTTTGATATCATGTCTTCTTTCTAAATAATCACCTTTAAGTTTATAGTACTTAACAAGACCTTTAGAACCTGAAACAATCTTAGATGTAATTGGTGCTCCATCTTGAACTTTTAACTCAGATGCGAAAGGAATTCTGTTTGGAACATTCCAACCATCTTTAATCATTTCAACAACTGATTCATTCTCTTCAACTTCTTGACCATCTCTATATGGTAAATATAATTTACCTTCAATCTTACCAGATACACCAGCAAGTTCATTAGCTTTTGCAACATCATTTTTTCTTAAGTAATATTTCTTATCTTCTTTACCATTTGTAATAGTTAAGATGATTTCTTCGTGAACATTTTCAACTGAAACATTACCTTTAAATGGTGCATTAATCTTTGGTTCAACCAATAAAATACCAGCATTTCTTCTGTTTGCTACAATCTCTCTACTCTCTTTATCAGTATAAGTTTTGATATTGTAGTATCTAATGAAACCTTCTTTATCAGCTCTTAATTCTCTTTCTGTTTGCGTAGCAGATGCAGTACCACCAACGTGGAATGTTCTAAGTGTAAGCTGAGTACCTGGCTCACCAATAGACTGCGCTGCAACAACCCCAACAGACTCACCAGGAGTAGCTTTTCTTTGCTCACCTAAGTTAAGACCATAACATTTTGAACATAATCCGTGTTCTTCTTTACAAGTAAGAGGTGTTCTAATAGTTACAGCTTTTACTTCAGCTTCGGCAATAACTCTTGCATCTTCTTCAGTTATTAATGTACCCTCAGTAAATAGTATTTCATTTGAAATAGGATCAATAACATCTTCTGCAATAACTCTACCTGTAATTCTCTCTTCTAATGACTCAATTAACTCATTACCTGAAGAGATATCAGTAATTTCAACACCCTCATGAGTTCCACAATCCTCAACAGTAACTCTAACGTTTTGAGATACGTCAATAAGTTTTCTTGTTAAGTATCCAGCATTGGCTGTCTTAAGTGCTGTATCTGCAAGACCTTTTCTTGCACCGTGAGTAGAAATAAAGTACTCAAGTACATTTAGACCCTCTTTAAAGTTTGAAATAATTGGTGTTTCAATAATAGAACCATCAGGCTTAGCCATAAGCCCTCTCATACCTGATAACTGTCTAATCTGAGCAGAAGAACCTCTTGCCCCTGAGTCAGCCATCATATAAATAGAGTTAAATCCATCTTTGTCTTGCTCAACTAAGTTCATCATCTCAGAACCAAGTTTATTATTTACTTCAGTCCAAATATCAATAATCTTATTATATCTCTCTTGCTCAGTTAATAAACCTTGAGCAAACTGTTTTTGTACTTCAATAACTTCTTTTTTAGAAGCTGCGATATGCCCCTCTTTTGTATCTGGAACTTTAATGTCATCAATAGAGATAGATACACCAGCATCAGTTGCATATCTAAAACCTAAATTCTTTAAGTTATCTAGGAATTTTGGAGTAACTTCGTATCCACCATGCTTATAGATATAATCAACTAATGTTCCAATATCTTTTTTCTTTAGAATTTTATTCCATAATGAAGTTGGTACAAACTCAGGTAAAATATCTTTAACAATTAATCTACCAACAGTTGTATGAATTACTTTATTATCAACTTTAGTTCTAATTTTAGCATGCAAATCTACTTGATTATTATCTAATGCAATTATTGCTTCATTAATATCAGTAAATAGTTTATGCTCACCTTTTACACCATCTTTTTCTAATGATAAGTAGTAAATACCTAAAATCATATCTTGTGATGGTACAGCAATAGCTCTACCTGATGCTGGTAAAAGAATGTTCATAGAAGACATCATCAAAATCTTAGCTTCAGCAACAGCTTCTTGTGATAATGGAACGTGAACAGCCATCTGGTCACCATCGAAGTCTGCGTTGAATGCAGCACAAACTAATGGGTGTAACTGAATAGCTTTTCCATCAATTAAAACTGGGTGGAAAGCTTGAATCGATAATTTGTGAAGAGTTGGTGCTCTGTTAAGCATAACAGGATACTCATCAACAATCTCATTTAAACATTCCCATACTTCATTTGTTTGAGATTCAATTAATCTCTTTGCAGATTTTAAAGTTGTTGCATAACCCTTCTCTTCTAATTTAGCCATTAAGTGTGGTTTAAATAACTCTAAAGCCATTTTTTTAGGAATACCACATTGATCCATATTTAAAGTAGGTCCAACAACAATTACAGATCTACCTGAGAAGTCAACCCTTTTACCAAGTAAGTTTTGTCTAAATCTACCTTGCTTACCTTTAATAATTTCAGATAAAGATTTAAGAGGTCTTTTATTTGCACCTTTTACTGCATTTGCAGTTTTACCATTATCAAATAGAGCATCAACTGCTTCTTGAAGCATTCTTTTCTCATTTCTAATAATAATCTGAGGTGCGTCAAGTTCTGTAAGTCTCTTAAGTCTATTATTTCTGTTAATAACTCTTCTATATAAATCATTAACATCAGAAACTGCAAACTTACCACCATCAAGTGATACTAATGGTCTTAAATCAGGTGGAAGAACTGGTAATTGAGTTAACATCATCCATTCAGGTCTATTACCAGAGTTAATAAAGTTTTCAACTACTTTTAATCTTTTTACAATAGTCTTTCTTTTTGCCTCTGATTTAGTTGCATTCATCTCTTCTTTTAACTTAGTTAATAATTCAAATAAATCTAAGTCTTCAAGTAGTTCTCTTACAACATCACCACCCATATCAGCTTCAAAACCAGTATGTTCAAATAAATCAGAGATAGTTCTGTATTGCTCTTCATTTAAGATATCATACTTTTGAACTTTCTTTGTTTTTTCATTATCGTAGTAAGCATCACCTGGCTCATTTACAATATATGCTTCGTAGTATAATACTCTCTCTAAATCTTTTAATTTAACACCAAGTAATGTACCAATTCTTGTTGGAAGTGAAGATACCATCCAAATGTGAGCAACAGGTGATACTAAATCAATGTGACCCATTCTGTGTCTTCTAACTTTTGATGAAGTTACTTCAACACCACATTTTTCACATACTACACCTTTGTATCTCATCTTTTTGTATTTACCACAAAGACACTCGTAGTCTTTTACAGGTCCAAAGATTTTAGCACAAAATAGTCCATCTCTTTCAGGTTTTAATGTTCTATAGTTAATAGTTTCAGGCTTTTTAACCTCACCTGAAGACCATGAAAGGATTTTTTCAGGGCTTGCAAGTCTTAATTGAAACGCTGAAAAATCTTGTGGTCTTTCTAACTCTTTTATCTCTATTGGCTCTAATACTTTTTCATTATTGCTCATTATCTTCTACCTCGTCAAATATATCAACATCTAAACCTAAAGCTTTTAATTCTTTTGTAAGTACAAAGAATGTTTCAGGAACACCCGATCTTGGAACATTTTCACCATTTGCAATTGCTCTATAAGCTCTTGTTCTACCTTCAACGTCATCCGACTTTGTCGTTAACATCTCTTTAAGAACATTTGTAGCTCCATATGCTTCTAGTGCCCAAACTTCCATCTCACCAAATCTTTGTCCACCAAATAGTGCTTTACCACCAACAGGCTGTTGCGTTACAAGTGAGTAAGGACCTGTTGATCTTGCGTGAACTTTTTCATCAACTAAGTGGTGAAGTTTTAACATATACATATATCCTACGTTAACTCTCTCACTCATTGGTTCACCAGTCATACCATCATATAACTGTGTTTTACCATCAGTATCAATTTTAGCTAATTCAAATAGCTTTTTAAACTCATCTTCTTTTACACCATCAAATACTTGTGTAGCAAATCTTACACCTTTTGACCAGTCTTGAGCATACTTTAATAACTCTTCATCATCTAAAGAATCCATAAACTCTTTTCCACCCATAAGTTTAGCAACACTTGCTATTTCAGTCATTTTTGCTCTTAACTCTTTTATAAAGTCAGCTTTTTGATTTTCAAATACATCTTGTATTTGAGCACCTAATTTCTTACCAACTAAACCTAAGTGAACCTCTAGAATCTGACCGATATTCATCCTTGATGGTACACCTAATGGGTTAAGAATAACATCAACAGTTGATCCATCTTCTAAGTATGGCATATCAACTTGAGGAACAATATTTGAAACGATACCTTTGTTACCGTGTCGCCCAGCCATTTTATCCCCAACTTTGATTTTTCTTTTTGTAGCTACATAAACTTTTACTTGTTTAATTACACCACTTGGTAAAATATCATCATGCTCTAATACTTGTAGCTTCTCTTCATGTTCATCTCTTAATTGAGCTTTTTGCTTAATAAAGTAGTCTTTTATTTCGTTGTATTTTTTCTCAACTTCTTTTGAATAAGATGCAACAACTTTCTTCATAGCGAATCTATTAACATTAGTTAATACATCAAAAGGAATATTTTCACCTTTTTTATAAGTCACACCCTCAACTTCAACATCTTTTGAAAGCTCAGATTTTGAAAGTAAATCATTAATCTTTAAAATCTCTTCTCTATCTAACATTAAAAGTTTATCGTGATGCTTGATATCAAGTTCTGCTTTTTCAGCTTCTAACTCTGCAACAGCTCTTTCATCTTTTTCGTATCCTTTTTTAGTGAATACTTTAACATCAACAACAGTACCTTCCATAGAAGTTGGAGTTAATAATGACTTATTAATTACATGCCCAGCTTTTTCACCAAAGATTGCTCTTAATAGTCTCTCTTCAGGAGTTGGTTTAATCTCACCTTTTGGAGTAACTTTACCAACTAAAACCATTCCAGGCTTAACGTATGTACCAACCTTTACAATACCAGATCCATCTAAGTGAGAAATTGACTCTTCTTTTACACCTGGTAAATCTCTTGTTATTTCTTCATTACCATGCTTTAACTCTCTACACTCTACCTCTTTTTCATAGATATGTACAGATGAAAATGCATCTTCTTCAAGTAATCTTTCACTTAATACAATAGCATCCTCGAAGTTATAACCATTCCAAGGCATGAAAGCAACACAAGCATTAACACCAACAGCTAACTCACCTCTATCCATTGAAGGACCATCAGCGATAACCTGACCTTTATCTACAAACTCACCCTCTTTTACACCAATTCTTTGCCCAAAAGAAGTATTGTTGTTTGTTCTAACATTTTTATTTACAGTGTAGTGATCAATAAATGCACCATTGTCATCTTCACCTCTAATATAAATATTTTTAGCGTCAGCTTTTTCTACAACTCCACCTCTATCAGCTTTAATTGCTTCCCATGCATCTCTAGCAACTGTTTTTTCTAAACCAGTTCCTACGATTGGAGCAGTTGGATTTAATAATGGAACAGCCTGTCTCATCATGTTCGATCCCATTAATGCTCTGTTGGCATCATCATGCTCTAAGAATGGAATTAATGAAGCAGCTACACCCATAACCATTTGTGAAGAAATGTCAATTAAATCAACTTTATTTCTATCAATTAATAAAATCTCTCCATCTTGTCTAGCTTCAATTAGTGTTTCAACAATCTTACCATTTTCATCTACTTTAGTAGATCCTGGTGCAATTACTAATCCCTCTTCTTGAGTTGCTGTATAGTATTTAATCTCATCAGTTACAATTCCATCTTTTACAGTTTTATATGGAGCTTCTATAAAACCTAAATCATTTACTTTAGCAAATGTAGATAGTGTATTAATAAGACCAATATTTTGACCCTCTGGAGTCTCAACTGGACAAATTCTTCCATAGTGAGTTGGGTGTACATCTCTTACTTCAAATCCAGCTCTTTCTTTTACTAAACCACCCTCACCTAGTGCAGAAAGTCTTCTTTTATGCGTAACTTCTGATAATGGGTTAGTTTGATCCATAAATTGAGATAATTGACCAGATGTAAAGAACTCAGTAATTGTTGATGTAATCATTTTAGAGTTAACTAAATCATGTGGCATTAAATCTTCTAATGTTCCACTTAATGTAGTCATTTTGTCTCTAATAGCTTTTTGCATTTTGATTAATCCAGAATGCATCTCATTTGCTAACAACTCACCAATTGCTCTAATTCTTCTGTTACCTAAGTGATCTCTATCGTCAATATGACCGTGACCTGACTTAACTTTTACTAAGTATTGAACAGTTTTAATAACATCTTCATAAGTTAGTGTCGTTACATATTCAGGTACATTTACACCTAACTTATGATTCATTTTCATTCTACCAACTTTTGTTAAGTCATATCTTTCTGGATCAAAGAATAATTTTCTAACAAACTCTTTAGCAGCCTCTTTAGTTACAGGTTCACCAGGTCTCATAACCTTGTAAATTCTAATAGCAGATAAATCATTTTCATCTTCGATTTCTTCTGTTTGCTTCAATAACTTTAAAGATTCAGAATCAGCTTTAAATGCATTAATAATTGAATCATCAACTCCAGTAGCTAAGTCATTTGCTATATCAAAATTATCAAATCCTAAGTCAAGTAATTTTTTTAGTTTTAATTCATCAAGGTTAGTTAATGCATCAAATAATACCTCACCAGACTCTGGATCAAAAATTGTTGTTGCAGTTGATCTATCCATTAATAATTCTACAGGGTATTCAACTAATTTTAAACCACCCTCAACTAAAGCTTTTGCTTTTCTAGCTGTAAGTCTTTTACCAGCTGCAATAATTAAATTACCCTTCTCATCTTTTAAGTCAAATTCAACTCTACCTGTGAAATCTTCAGGATTAAACTCTGTTAAGAATTTATTGTTTTTAATTTTGATATTTAAGATTGGATAAAATAATTTGATAATATCTTCTTTAGAGTAACCTAATGCTCTAAATAAAATAGTAACTGGAACTTTTCTTCTTTTATTGATTCTTACATATAATACATCTTTTGCATCATATTCAAAATATAACCAAGAACCTCTATCTGGAATAATTTGTCCAGTATAAATTAGTTTATTATCAGAAGTATTAGACTCTTCTTCTTTAAAAATAACACCAGGTGATCTATGTAATTGGTTAACAACTACTCTTTCAACACCATTTACGATAAATGAAGTTCTATCTGTCATTAAAGGGATTTCTCTGATGAATAAAGACTGTTCTTTCATGTCTTTAACACCAATCTTCTCACCTGTCTTCTCATCTAAATCCCATAAAGTCAATCTAATATTGATTTTTAATGGAATAGAGTATGTAAGACCTCTCACCATAGATTCTCTTACATCATATTTAGGTTTTCCCACTTCTGAACCTAAATAATCTAATGTAATTCTATTTTGTGCATCGTGAATTGGGAAGATAGACTTGAAAACTTTTTCAATACCAGCTTCTTCTCTAGCTTCTTGTCCAATCATTAAGAATGAATCATAAGAGTTTTGTTGTAACTGTAGTAAATTAGGAATTTCGATTTGCTGTGGATTTTTTGCAAAATCAACTCTAAGTCTATTACCAGATTTTAAAGAGTTTAACATTGTCGGCCTTGTTATAAAATTTGGTTTAGTTTTTAGCTTTATGTATAAAGCACAAAAGCATCCATAAAGGATAGGGTTAGAATTCTTAGAAAATTCTAACCTTAGCCCTCAAAGATGCTATGCCTTACACAAGGAGATTTCCTTGTGTAACAGATAAACAATTACGAGTGTAATTATTTTAATTCTACAGATGCTCCTGCAGCTTCTAATTCTTCTTTTGCAGCTTCTGCGTCTTCTTTAGAAGCACCTTCTTTAATTTTAGATGGTGTTTCTTCTACTGCAGCTTTAGCTTCTTTAAGTCCTAAACCAGTTAATGCTCTAACTGCTTTAATAACGTTGATTTTTTTAGCTCCAGCGTCTGTTAATACTACATCAAACTCAGTTTGTTCTTCAGCAGCTTCAGCTTCACCACCTGCAGCTCCACCACCAGCTACAACTGTTGGTTGTGCAGAAACACCAAATTTTTCTTCAAATTCTTTTACTAATTCAGATAATTCTAATACAGATAAACCTGAGATATATTCTAATACGTCTTCTTTAGAAATTGCCATATCATTTTCCTTATTATTTTCTTTTTTCTTTACTTAATATTGTTGCTTATAATTAAGCAGCCTCTTCTTCTTTTTTAGCTCTAAGATTATCAAGCCCTGTAACAAAGTTTCTTGCTGGAGCAGTCCATACAGATAATAACATACCAAGAAGTTCTTCTCTGTTTGGTAACTTAGCAAATGCATTAACTCTATCGATATCAGAAATTTCACCTTCGATGATACCAGATTTAATTGAGAATTTCTCTTCATTTGCTTGAGCAAATTTATCTGCAACTTTACAAGCAGAAATTTGATCCTCAGACCATAAGAAAATATTAGTACCTGATAGTTCAATCTCTCCTAGCTCTGCATTTTTAACTGCAATAGTAGCAAGAGTATTTTTAGCAACTTGAACTTTTGTATCATTTTCTCTAGCGCTTTTTCTTAAGTCTTCTAACTGTTGGTGTGATAAACCTTTGTAATCACATACAACGATAGCTTGAGACTCTTTGAATTCAGCAGTTAGAAAATCAATAACCTCATTCTTTTGTTCTCTAGTCATTTTTCCTCCCTTCAAAACATCGACTTAGGCGGGACTTACAAGAGACGAAGGAAGTCTCTTACCAGCTGTCTTCAGTTTTATTTCAGTGTTTTGAATAACACTCAAACGTGAAGATATAAAAATATCTTCACTATTGAATGTTTAAGTTATAATTACTTAATATCCATTAATTCAGCTGTATCAACTCTAACTGATGGTGACATAGTTAAAGAGATAGCTGCATTAGTAATGTATCTACCTTTTGATGATGCAGGTTTAGCTTTATTAATTGCAGATAAAAATGCTTCAACATTTTCTTTTAAAGCTTCTTTTGAGAATGAAACTTTTCCAACACCTGCTTGCATATTACCTTTTTTATCAACTCTATATGATACTTGTCCACCTTTAGCATCACTTACAGCTTTAGTAACATCCATAGTTACTGTTCCTGTTTTAGGGTTAGGCATTAAACCTTTTGGTCCTAAAATTCTACCTAATTTACCAACTAATCCCATACAATCAGGTGTAGCAATTAGTACATCAAAATCTATATTTCCAGCTTGTACAGACTCTACTAAATCATCATTACCAACGATATCAGCACCTGCTTCTTTTGCCTCATCCATTTTAGCACCTTTAGCAAAAACTGCAACTCTTACAGTTTTACCAGTACCATGTGGAAGAACAACAGCACCTCTAATCATTTGGTCTGCATGTCTTGGGTCAACATTTAAATTTAATGCAACTTCAACACTCTCATCAAATTTAGCAGATTTTAAATCTTTTAATAAATCACAAGCTTCTGCTAAAGAGTAGTCTTTATCTTCAATCTTTTCTGATAACGCTTTATATCTTTTTGATACTTTTCCCATTTTTTTCTCCGCAATTATAATTTTTGCTACCGCCTTTTTCAGTCCGGTGGTAAGACTATTTTAAAACTAATATTATAGTTCTACTTCAATTCCCATTGATCTTGCTGAACCAGCAACGATTTTTGCAGCTTGATCTTTGTCATCTGTATTTAAATCTGCTATTTTCATTTCAACAATCTCATAAACTTGTTCTTTTGATAATTTACCAATTTTATTTTTTAATGGATTATCAGAACCTTTTTTAATTCCAGATGTTTTTTTAATTAAATCTGTCATTGGTGGTTGTTTAATTTCAAATGTAAAACTTTTGTCTTGGTAAACAGTGATCTCAACTGGAATATTAAAACCAGATTTATCTTTTGTTTTTTCATTAAAAGCTTTACAAAACTCCATAATGTTAATACCTCTTTGACCAAGTGCTGGTCCAACTGGAGGTGATGGATTTGCCGCTCCAGCAGGTATTTGTAACTTAAGCGTACCTTCAACTTTTTTAGCCATACTATTCCTTTTTTAGATTTTAATTATATAGGCATTAGGCAAGAAAACTCAAAGGAAGCAAAGTTTTTTTGCCTAATGCCTACACTTTTAAATTTAATTACTTAAACTACTCTTTCTACTTGAGTATATGAAATTTCAACTGGTGTGTTTCTTCCAAAAATAGAAACATTTAACTTAAGTACACCAGATGTCATATCAAAGTCTTCTACAACACCATTAAAGTTTGCAAATGGACCTTCATTAATTCTAACCATTTCACCTTCATCAAATGAAACTTTTGGTTTAGCAGCAGCTCTATTTTGAACTTTTTCAAGAATCATACTAATATCTTTTTCCGCTAAAGGAGTTGGTTTTTTTGATTCTCCAATGAATCTCCCTACTCTTGGCATTGATTGTATTCTATGCCATAAAGCTGTGTCTAAATCAATCTTGGCAAAAGCATATGCTGGGTATAAAGGTCTTTCAACTATATTCTTTTTACCTTTTTTAACCTCAATTAAATCTTCAGTTGGAACTAAAACTTCAGATATTCTTTCATCTGCCATCTCTTCTGAAAGCTTTTCTAAAGCTCTTTTTACTGCTAATTCACTTCCTGAATATGTTTGTATTGCATACCACTTATGTGCCATAAAAATTCCTTAATTAATTACTGATGATAAGCTTAATGACATAACTGTGTCTATTAATGCTAAATACAGTGAAATTACTGTAACTACTATAAAAACAGATAAATATGCTGATCTGATTTGTTCTTTGATTGGGAAAATTACTTTAAAAAGTTCTTCTTTAGCATTTTTGTAATAGTTTTTTAATTTACTCAAAATTGACTCCAGTTGAATGTGATAAGCTGTTATAAATTCTTTTAAAAGGAGTCATTACTACTTTTAAAAAAATTTATGGCAGGCCAGAGAGGATTCGAACCCCCAACCATCGGATTTGGAATCCGGCGCTCTACCATTGGAGCTACTGACCTAACACCTTAAGGCAAGAAGCCTTAAGAGTATTGACTAAGACTTTAACTTAATTTCTTTATGAATTGTATGTTTTTTAAGTCTTGGACAATATTTTTTAGTCTCAAACTTTTCAGTATGAGTCTTTGGGTTTTTAGTCGTAGTATAGTTAATATCACCAGACTCTTGACATTTTAACCCTATTTTAATTCTTACTGCGCTACTAGATGCCATAAATCAACCTTACTCGATGATTTCAGCAACAACACCTGCACCTACAGTTCTACCACCTTCTCTAATAGCGAACTTAGTTCCCTTATCTAGAGCAATTGGAGCAACTAATTCAACAGTCATCTCAACGTTATCACCTGGCATAACCATTTCTGTACCTTCTGGTAAAGTAACTGAACCAGTAACGTCTGTTGTTCTTACGTAGAATTGTGGTCTGTATCCTGAGAAGAATGGAGTATGTCTACCACCTTCCTCTTTAGAAAGGATATAAACCTCACCTTTGAATTTAGTGTGTGGTGTAATTGAACCAGGCTTAACTAATACTTGACCTCTTTCAACATCTTCTCTCTTGATACCTCTTAATAAGATACCAGCGTTATCACCAGCTTCACCTCTGTCCATTTCTTTTCTGAACATTTCAATACCAGTTACAGTAGTTTTCATAGTGTCTTTCATACCAACGATTTCAATCTCTTCGTTTAATGAAATAGCACCTTTTTCAATTCTACCAGTTACAACTGTACCTCTACCTTGAATAGTAAATACGTCTTCTACAGGCATTAAGAATGCTTGATCAACATCTCTTTCTGGAGTTGGAATATAGTTATCAACTTCATCCATTAGTTTAATAATCTTTTCAGACCACTCACCAATGTTTCCAGCTTTTGCTTCTTCTAAAGCTTGGAATGCAGAACCAGCAACGATAGGAGTATCATCACCTGGGAAATCGTACTCAGATAATAACTCTCTGATTTCCATTTCAACTAATTCTAACATTTCTTCTTTATCTTCTTCATCAAGTTGATCTTCTTTGTTCATGAATACAACGATGTAAGGTACACCAACTTGCTTAGATAATAAGATATGCTCTCTAGTTTGAGCCATTGGTCCATCAGTTGAAGCAATAACTAAAATTGCACCATCCATTTGTGCAGCACCAGTAATCATGTTTTTAACGTAGTCTGCGTGTCCTGGACAATCAACGTGAGCATAGTGTCTATTATCTGTCTCATACTCAACGTGAGAAGTTGCAATTGTAATACCTCTATCTCTTTCTTCAGGTGCGTTGTCAATTTGATCGTAATCCATTAACTCAACTTCACCTTTAACAGCAAGTACAGCAGTAATTGCAGCAGTTAAAGTAGTTTTACCGTGGTCAACGTGACCAATAGTACCAATATTTACGTGCGGTTTACTTCGCTCGAATTTTTCTTTTGCCATAGAATTCCCCTTCTAAGATTTGTGCGTATAGCCCTCTGAGTAGATAAGCCCATTGGCTTCTCTATTCAGAGGGGATCACTTTTGTGACGATATTATATTAATTTAATACTAAAAAAAACTTTAATGGGAGTATAATTTATATAAGAGTTATAAAATTTATGTGCTTATAACTCAGCTCCCAGTAAACAATAATTAATTAAATGGAGCGGGAGACGAGACTCGAACTCGCGACAATCTGCTTGGAAGGCAGAGGCTCTAGCCAACTGAGCTACTCCCGCAACATTTGATGGTGGTGAGGGAAGGATTCGAACCTTCGAAGCCGTAGGCGGCGGATTTACAATCCGCAGGATTTGACCACTCTCCAACCTCACCTTAAAATGTTACTATATTGTTCTGGTCAAGCGCTGGTCTTCTAGACTTACGCACGACAATTTAAATGGAGCTGGTGAAGGGACTTGAACCCCCGACCTGCTGATTACAAATCAGCTGCTCTAGCCAACTGAGCTACACCAGCGCCTAATAAAATGGTGGTTCGAGGCAGAATCGAACTGCCGACACATGGATTTTCAATCCATTGCTCTACCGACTGAGCTATCGAACCATTTTGAAGTTGAGATGAAAGTATACATAAGAGTATATTAATTTAACCTTAAATCAAACACAAACTTTTTAAATTTTTCACCTCTTTGCTTATAAGAAGTAAATTCATCAAGTGATGAGGCAGCTGGTGACAAAATTGCCACTTGGTTTTCCTTTAAATTTTTATCAATCCTTACCACACTCTCTTTTAAGCTTTCGCAAGTAAAGCACTCAATATTATACTTTTTGCAATAGTTTGAAATAGAGTTTTTATTTGTACCAATTGCATATACTTTTATTTTCAATGTAGATAAATACTTGAAAAGTACCTCTATATTTGCACCTTTATCATCTCCACCTAATATAATATGTATATACTTTTCTTCATATGGTTTAAGTGCATTTATTGTTGCATCTACATTTGTTGCTTTTGAATCATCAATCCAAAGTCTACTTTTGTCATCATTAAACTCTTCTACTTTATGTTTATCTATATTGTATGAGTTGATTTTTTCATAATCAATATAATCAAATAAAATTTTTTTACTTACTAAAGCTAATATTGCATCAAGTAAGAAGGGCTCATTAAATTTAATTTTACTTTTGTCTATATCAAACTCTTTGCATATGTCATCACTATTTTCATAAGTAATTAAAAATGCATCTGTTTGAATATCTTTATATTTATTAGGTGCAATAATAATATCTTCTTCTTCCATCATACCAAAAGGTTTCAATTTTGCCTTTTCATACTCTTCAAAATTACCATGCCATGATAAGTGATCCTCACTAATAGGTAATAGTAAGTATATATTTGGTTTAGCTTTTTTTGTATAATGAAAGGTAAAAGAGGAAGTTTCTAAAACCCAAATACTTTTTTCTAGGTCCATATTAGAGACTGCAAAACCTATGTTTCCACCACATTGGCTGTCTCTATCTTCAAGAAGATGTTGACACATTTGAGTTGTTGTTGTTTTTCCGTTTGTACCACTAATCCAAATAGATAAAGGCATTTTATTAGCAAATAAATCATAATCACTAATAATATTTTTAGCCTCTTTAACCATTTTATTATGTGGAGGTATCCCTGGACTTACAACAGTTAAATCATTACTAATTTTATCATATTTTGTAAAATCATTTTCATCATATAAAATAACATCTTCAAATTTTTTTTGAATTGCTTTTGCAGTATTGCCTTTTCCTAATACTCTAATCATTATTTACCTAATTTTTATACTCATTAATGCTATAAGGTTTGTCATAAATGAAATTATCCAAAACCGAACAATAATTTTATTTTCTCGCCAACCTTTTTGTTCAAAATGGTGATGAATTGGTGCCATTAAAAATACTCTTTTTTGTCTAAGTTTATAAGAACCAACTTGTAAAATCACGGATACTGTTTCTAAAACAAAGATAAAACCAATTAATAAAAGTAATATTTCAGATTTTGCTACTATTGCTAAATATCCCATAAATGCACCAATTGGTAAAGAGCCTGAATCTCCCATAAAGATCTGAGCTGGATGGGAATTAAACCATAAGAAAGCAATTAATGCACCAGAAATTGCAGCTCCCATTATAGTTAGTTCACCAGCCAACTGAATATTCGGAAGAAGTAAGTACCCTGCAATTATCGCATGACCTGTAATATAAACTAAAACCGATAGTGTAAAAAAGGACATTATTGAAGGAACTGTAGCTAAGCCATCAAGTCCATCTGTTAAATTTACAGCATTTGAAGTAGCAACTAAAACCAAACACCAAAAAATTAGTGCAAACATTCCCATATCTAATAAAGGAAGTTTATAAAAAGGTGTATAAAGTGTACTTGTATGACCATAGTAATATATCATTCCTGTAACACAGCAACCACTAAATATCTGTAAAAAAAGTTTTGCCCTCGCACTTAATCCTGCATCATTTTTACTGTTAGATATCTTTGCATAATCATCTTTTATACCAATTAAACTAAATAATGCTAATGTTAGTATTCCACCAAAAACATAAAAATTATTTAATTTAGCTGTTAATAATGTAGCAATAATTGTAGCAAAGATAAAAACCATGCCACCCATAGTTGGAGTTCCTGCTTTTTTTTGATGTTCATCTGGAGCAAAATCATAAATAGGTTGAGAAGCTTTTTTACTTTTTGCCCATTTAATAAATTTTGGCATTAAATACATAGTAAGAAAAAATGCAATAAAAAAACTTATACCAGCTCTAACTGATATATACTGAAAGATATTAATATCTAAATGTCTATAGAACCAATAAAACAATCTTTAGCCTTCATTTTCAGGAAATATTTCCAATAATTTGATATAATCCGTCAGATTATATAAAATTATTGTTTTTAAAAGGTTTAAGCGATGGGAAATAAGACTATTTTGATAATCACTGATGGTATTGGATATAATGATTCAAATAACTATAATGCATTTAAAAATGCTAACACACCAACATATGATTATTTATTTCAAAATGTTCCAAATACATTAATTCATACTTATGGTGAGCATGTGGGATTACCTGAGGGACAAATGGGGAATTCAGAAGTTGGACATATGACAATTGGAAGTGGAAGAACACTATATCAAGATTTAGTGAAAATTAATCTTTCAATTAAAGATGACACGTTAAAAGAGAATATAGTTTTAAAAAATACTATAGAAAAATCAAATGATATACACTTAGTTGGTCTAGTGAGTGATGGGGGAGTTCACTCACATATAAACCATATTATGTCATTGGCAAAAATCACCCAAAGCTTTGGTAAAAAAGTATTTTTTCACGTAATAACAGATGGAAGAGATGTTGCCCCTAACTGCGCTTTAAAATATATTGAACAGTTAAATAGCATCTGTAATGAAAATATAAAGATTGCAACAATTTCTGGAAGATACTATACTATGGATAGAGATCAAAGATGGGAAAGAGTTCAAAAAGGTCATGATGCAATTGCTTTAGGTCTACCAAAAACATCATTAGATATTAATAGTTATATTGAAGAGTCTTATAAAAAAGATGTCCTTGATGAATTTATAGAGCCAACTTCATTTGATAGTTATAATGGATTAAAACAGAATGATGGAATTATATTCTGCAATTTTAGAAGTGATAGAATGAGAGAAATAAGCCAAGCTTTTGGTGATGAAAATTTTAGTGCATTTCCAAGATATGCAAAAAAACTTAATCTAGCAACTATGACAGAGTATGATAAAAATCTTCCTTTACCAGTACTTTTCCCAAAAGATAAACCAGATAATACACTAGCACAAGTTATATCAAAAGCAGGGTTAAACCAGTTACATACTTCTGAAACAGAAAAATATGCTCACGTTACATTTTTCTTTAATGGTGGAGTTGAAGAGCCTGTATTAAATGAGCAAAGAGTATTAATTCCTTCTCCAAAAGTAGCAACTTATGACTTACAACCTGAAATGAGTGCACCTGAAGTTTCAAAAACAGTTCAAAAAGCAATGGATGAAGAGATAGATTTTATTGTAGTTAACTTTGCAAATGGCGATATGGTTGGACACACTGGTGTATATGAAGCAGCTATTAAAGCAGTTGAGTCTGTGGATAAAGAGTTAGGTGAGATCTTTGAAAAAGCAAAACAGAAAGATTACAATGTTGTATTAACAGCTGATCATGGTAACTGTGAAATGATGAAAGATGATAAAGGAAATACACTAACTAATCATACAGTTGGTGATGTTTACTGCTTTGTATCATCTAAAAAAGTTACAAGTCTGCAAAATGGAAGCCTTAGTAATATTGCTCCTACAGTATTAAAACTAATGGACTTAGAAATTCCAAAAGAGATGGATAAAGCTTTATTCTAAGATTATGTTATTTCTAAAAGTAGATAAATTAAAAATTTTTAATAAAGAAGAGAAGTTAGTTGATATTAGTTTTGATATCAACTCTTCAACTGCATTAATAGGTGAAAGTGGTAGTGGTAAGTCTCTTACATTAAAAGCACTTTTGTCTTTACTTCCTAGTAATCTTCACACAAATTTAGACATTGAGTCAAATTTTGATTTAACCTATAAGACAATAGGTTTCATTCCTCAAAACCCTTTTACTTCATTGTCTCCTATGACAAAAGTAAAAGATCAATTCTTTTGTTCTAAAGATAAAAGAGACAATTCATTAAACTTAGTGAATTTAGATAAAGATATAATAGAAAAGTATCCAAACGAGTTAAGTGGAGGACAGCTTCAAAGAGTTATAACTGCAATAGCAATTAGTAGAGATATAAAACTTTTACTTTTAGATGAGCCAACAACAGCTTTAGATAAAGAAAATCAAAAAAATATAATAAACTTAGTTAGTGAGCTACAAAAAGAATTAAAGATATTAGTTCTTTTTGTAACTCATGATATAGAGTCAATAAAAGATATATGTCATGATATTGTAATAATTAAAAATGGAGAAATTATTCAAAAAGGTAAAACTAAAGAGGTATTATCTAATAAAAATACAAATGAATATACAAACAAACTAATTAACTCCACATTTAATAATAAAAATTTTAGGGAATAGTAATGATATTTAGATTTATTTTAGGTTTCTTTGTTGTTGTTTCATTAGGAACAGCAGGATGGCTTTACAGTTTATATATTCAAATTGAAGATAGTGTACATAAGGTTGTTGACTATAATCCAAAGCAAAGTACTCAGTTCTTTGATAAAAATGGAAAACTTATAGCAAATATTTTTGATAAATACAATAGAGAGTATGTAAAATATGATGATATACCAGCAAGAGTTATTGAGAGTTTAGTAGCAATTGAAGATACACAGTTTTTCGAGCATATTGGAATTAACCCAGATGCAATAAGTAGAGCTATAATAAAAGATATAAAAGCTGGAGCCTTTGTTGAGGGGGCTAGTACCTTAACTCAACAACTAATTAAAATGATTGTTTTAAGTAGAGAAAAAAAGATAATAAGAAAAATAAAAGAAGCAATGCTTGCTATTAAGCTTGAAACAATATTAACAAAAGAAGAGATTCTAGAAAGATATTTAAACCATGTATATTTTGGGCATGGTTATTATGGGATTAAGACTGCATCTAAAGGATACTTTAAAAAAGATCTTTATGAATTATCATTAAAAGAGATGGCTATTTTAGTAGGATTACCAAGAGCCCCTAGTTTTTATGATCCAACAAGAAACCTTAAAGTCTCTTTAGCAAGAGCAAATCAAGTAATAAGTAGACTTAATACGTTAGGTTGGATAAATAAAGAGCAATATGAAGAAGCATTAAAAGAGACACCTAAAATTTATGATCAAACATTAACAAAAAATAAAGCTCCTTATGTAGTAGATTATGTCTTAAAAAAATTAAAAAAAGATATTCCTAATATAAGAAGTGGTGGGTATAAAATTCATTTAACTATTGATTTAGAAGCGCAAAATATTGCAAAAGAAGGATTAAAAGCCTCTTACGAAAAAGCTTTAAAAAGAGATCAATATTTTAGAGAAAAAGAGAATAAACCCGATGATGATTCTTATGTAAAAAAACTTAATGGTTCAGTTGTCTCAATAGAGAGTAAAACAGGAAAAATTTTAGCTTTAGTTGGAGGTGTTGACTATAAAAAATCAATGTTCAATAGAGCTGTTCAAGCAAGTAGGCAACCTGGTTCTGCAATAAAACCTTTTATTTATCAAACTGGTTTAAATCAAGGACTAAATCCTGCTTCTAACTTAGTTGATATTTCTAGAACTTATGATTATACTGATAATGAGGGTAAAGAGCAAAAATGGCAACCAAGAAATTATGGTGGTAAATTTAAAGGCTTTGTAACATTAAGAGAGTCCCTTGTAAAATCTAGAAACCTATCAACAGTTAATTTAGTTACGGATACAGGAATCAATATTGTATATAACTCACTTAAAAAATATGGCTTCAAAGGTATGCCAAGAGATTTATCTATTACTCTTGGTTCAATGTCTGTATCCCCACTTGAGTTAAGCCAATACTATAGTGTATTTGCAAATCATGGAACACAAGTAAAACCATATATTATTCAAAGTATTATAGATAAGAATGGAGAAAAAACTCTATTTGGACCAAAAACTAAAAAGATTGATCCACCTGAACAAACATACCTAATAACTTCTATTTTAAATGAAACAGTAAATAGAGGTACAGGTAGAAGAGCACAGGTAAAAGGTATAGAATTAGCAGGTAAAACTGGTACAACAAATAATAATATTGATGCATGGTTTTGTGGATATTCACCTTCAATTCAAACGATTGTATGGTTTGGGAATGATGATAATACTCCTATGAGAAGAAGTGAGACAGGTGGTATTATAGCTGCACCTGTATTTGCACATTTCTACAAAGAGTACTTAAAAATTCATCCAGAAATACAAAGAGATTTCAAAATACCAAATGATAAAGTTTATAAAACTAAAATAAATGGAAAAACAGAGTATTATACTGAGACTTCACCTCTACCGAATATTAATGTTGAAGTTGAAAATAAAATTGAGTTTTAAATATTAAGTAAGAAAAAATAGGTTAAGAGAAAATCTCTTAACCTATTTAGAATACTAACAAGAGTAAGTTGATTTAAATTCAAATGCAGTTGGTCTAGACTCGTCTGGCCAAACTTGCGTTTCAAATTTGTAGTGTTGATAAGTATCAATCATATCTTGACTAAATACAGGTTGTAAGAAGTCGTTATCTCTAATTAGAGCTTCTAATGAACCTCTTAATGTGTGTGGCATTTGAGGGATTTTTCTTTGTCTAATTTCATCTAATGACAATTCATATAAGTCATCATCCATTGGACCAATGGGTTCATATTTATTTTTAACACCATCAAGACCAGCCATTAACATAGCAGCAAATGCTAAATAAGGACAAGCTGTTGAATCTGGGAATCTCATTTCAACTCTTGTTGCTTTTTC
The DNA here is from genome assembly GCA_041694355.1 of Arcobacteraceae bacterium. Lineage (GTDB taxonomy): Bacteria > Campylobacterota > Campylobacteria > Campylobacterales > Arcobacteraceae > Arcobacter_B. The sequence goes on from JASMTK010000025.1 coordinate 120,886, forward strand.
ACCTGCACCATAAGGAATTCTACAAGATGCTGATCTATTTTGTGAAGAATAAGTTAAAATTGAAGGAGCTTCAAAACCTGGAACTAATCTTTTATAAGAGTTTGTTGATGGGTTAGTAAATGCTGCAACTGCTCTAGCATGCTTGAAAATACCACCAACATAGTGTCTAGCCATTTCAGAAAGGTTTCCATACTCACCCTCTTTATAGAATAAGTTTTTACCATCTTTCCAGATTGATTGGTGTACGTGCATACCATTTCCATTATCACCAAATAAAGGTTTTGGCATAAATGTTGCAGATTTCCCATTTAAGTGTGCTACCATTTTAACAACATATTTATACTTTTGTACATTATCAGCAGCCTCAATTAAGTCACCGAAAACAACACCAATTTCACCTTGTGCTTGTGCAACTTCATGGTGTCCTAAAACAACTTGTAATCCAACTTGTTCTAATACTTGCATCATCTCAGCTCTTAAATCAACCATTGAATCTGTTGGTTGAACTGGGAAGTAACCACCTTTTGTTCTAGGTCTGTGTCCCATGTTACCTAATTCATAATCATCTGCATCTGACCAACAACCCTCTTCTGAATCAACTCTATAGTATGACTCATTGATATCATCTCTAATTTTAACATCATCAAAAACAAAGAATTCATTTTCAGGACCAAAGAATGCTACATCACCCATTCCTGATTCATCTAAATGTTTTAATGCTTTTTTAGCAATTGATCTTGGACATTTTTCGTATAATTCATTTTTATAGATATCATATACATCACAAAATACAATAATAGTTGGATCAGCTGTAAATGGATCTAAGAAAGCTGATTCAACATCTGGCTTTAAAATCATATCAGATTTATTAATTGGTTGCCAAGCATCAACAGAAGAACCGTCAAATGGCATACCATTTTCTAATAATTCAGCATCAACTGCACTTTTTAAATATGTTAAATGATGCCACATACCTTTTAAATCTGAAAATCTAAAGTCAATAAATTTTACTTCATTCTCTTCACAAAATTTAAAAAACTCATCAGTATTGTTTACAAACTTACCCATAGTTTTTACTCCTTAAAATAATAATTAATAACATTGTATCAAAAATTGAAAAATCTAAGATAAATTATCTGTATAAAAAATATACAATAATAAAATAAATCAAATAATCTGTTTAAAATTTAACTAACTGCTTATCTCTATTTCTAAAAAATACACATTTTTCATAACCAACCTCTTTAGCTAACTTCACAGCCTCTTCATATCCATAACCAACCTGCTCTACACTATGTGCATCTGATGAAAAAGTAATATCAATACCTAGTTCAAAAGCTAACTCTAATAACTGTTTTGAAGGATATGGTTCTGCAATAGGTTTTCTTAATCCAGCTGCGTTTATTTCAATTACCATATTAGACTCTTTTATCTCTTTTAAAGCCTTATATGCAATCTGTTTGATATCACCTTTTGGCATAAACTTAAAAACTTTTATCAAATCTAAATGCCCAACGATATCAAACTTTCTTGATTTAGCTAATAACGAAATAGCATTAAAGTAATCAATCCATATTTGATCAATATCTTTTGATTTATATTTACCTATAAATTCTGGATTATCAAATCCCCAGGGAGTTTTATCATCACTATTTTTTGATTCTAAAAAGTGTATTGAACCAATTAAATAATCAACATTACTATTTAGTATTTCATTTTTCATAGGAATACTTTGCATAAAATCTACTTCATATCCAACTAAAAGTTCAATCTTATCTTTATATTTATCTTTAAAATACTTAATCGTACTTTCATAAAACTCAATAGCATTAAAAGGTAATCTATACTTTTCATCAAAATCCATAGGTGCATGCTCAGTAAAACCAAAAATATCAATTTTTTTATCAATTGCTTTTTGAATATACTCTTCAACTAGACCTGTTGCATGGTTACAAAGTATTGTGTGATTGTGTAAATCAACCCTCATCTTCTAAAATCCCAGCACCTTGAATTTTAGTACTTCTATCACTTGCATAAACTCTCTTTCCTTTTATAATATCATATTTCCAAATAGGAGCTTGAGCTTTAAAATCCTCTACAAATTCATCTATCATTTCAAGTGCAACTCTTCTTTTAGGACTACATACAGCCGCAATATATGAACTTTCGTGATTTAAAACATCACCTTTTGAATGGGCCATTAAAACTATTGCATTTTTCTCTTCTGCTTTTTTTTGCCAAGTGTTAAACCAAGATGTTAAAATTGGTTCATAAATATCAAAAGACAATCCTTCAATACTATTTTCATCTCTTACTACCCCAACAAATGTAATAATTGCTCCATAGTTTGAGTCTCTAAACTCTTGATACCATTTATTAGTTATCTGCTCGACAGGTAAACTACCCTCAAAAATCTCTAATTTATTCATTTTAACCACCACATACAGGTGGTAATAATGAAATCTTATCCCCATCCTCTAATTTTACATCTTTTGAAGAGACTAATGTATCATTTACTGCAACAGCACATTTATCTAGCCAAGACTTAACTTCTGAATCATTGTTTAATATTTCACTTAATTGTGAAAGATTATCTATTTCTACTTCTAAACTATCTTTGTTAATTGGACCTAAAAATTCAACCTTTACCAATTTTAACCCCTTATTTACATATTTTTTAGTATTATAACCAATTAATTTTTATAATAGGATGACTAAAATCAATGTTATTTGCAAAAATAGATTTTATTAATTTATTACCTGTTAGTGTATATATGAAAAAAAATATAAAATCCAATCAAGTAAAAGCTATAATTGAGTACAAAAAATCATACCCATCAAAGATAAATAAGAAATTTAAAAAAAGAAAAGTTGATTCTGCTTTTATATCTTCTATTGCTTCAAAGGGTGAAAAAACATTAGACTTTGGAATTATTGCAAGAGATGAAGTAACTTCTGTACTTTTAATCCCAGGTGAATATTCAAAAGATTTTCAAAGTGATACTTCAAATGCACTTGCAAAAGTATTAGAGCTTGAAGGTCAAGTTATTATTGGTGATAAGGCACTTAAATACTATCACGAAAATAAAAAAGGTACTTTTATTGATTTAGCTAAAGCTTGGCAAGATAAATATAATCTACCTTTTGTATTCGCTAGACTCTCATATAATAAAAATGAAAAGTATCTAAAAAAATGTATGAAGAACTTCAATAAAAGACAAGTTAAGATACCTCAATATATACTAAAACAGTATGAACAAAGATCTGGTATTTCTAAAAAAGATATTTTATCATATCTTGAGAAAATAGATTATGATATAAATTTAAAGGAGAAAAGAGCACTTAAACTTTTCTTTAAACTTACAAAAGAGAAAGGTTTAGAATTATGACTATATTTGATTCAATGATATTAGGTGTGATTGAGGGAATTACAGAATTTTTACCAATTTCCTCAACTGGACACTTAATAGTTGCAAGTGAGTTTCTAAACCTAGAACAAACAAAAGTTAATAAAGCATTTGAAGTTATAATACAGTTTGCTGCAATTTTAGCAGTTATTCTAAACTATCCATCAAAATTTACTTTTTCACACTTTAACTTATGGACAAAAGTATTTATAGCCTTTTTACCAATTGCATCAATTGGCTTTTTATTTTCTGATTATGTAAAAGCAATGTTTTCTATAGAGATTGTAGCTTGGATGTTTATAATAGGAGGGGTAGTATTTTTAATTGTAGAAAAGTTTTATGATGAAAACGAAACCCATACTAAAGATATTGAGGATGTAACCTATAAACAATCAATATGGATAGGTATAGCTCAAATATTTGCTCTAATTCCTGGTACAAGTAGAGCAGGTTCATCTATAATAGGTGCCATGCTTGTTGGGTTAAATAGAAAAGCAAGCGCAGAGTTCTCTTTCCTTTTAGCATTTCCTGTAATGTGTGCAACAACTGCTTATGATCTACTAAAACATCATGAGGAACTTTTACATGTAGATAATATCGCAAATTTAATTGTTGGATTTATTGTTTCATTTATAGTTGCATATATTGCAATAAAAGTATTTATAAAATTTTTAGAAAACTTTACTTTTATTGCTTTTGGTATCTATAGAATTATCTTTGGTTTAATACTTCTTAGTTTTTTTGTATAAACTCCACAATTTGTTTAGCTCCTGTTGGAGCTAAATAAGTAGCTAATCTCTCGCTTATACTTTTTATATCAGAATTTAATGCTTTAAAAAACATCTCTTCATTTAGGTATTTCTCTTCACAAACAAATCCTAATCCCTCATCAACTAATTTTTTTGCATTATAATACTGGTGGTTAGAAGCAGCATATTTATAAGGTATGAAAAAAGCAGGTAATGCATTTGCAGTCATTTCCCACAAAGTAGATGCACCAGCTCTACTAACTGCAAAATCAGTCTCTTTCATCTTTGACATAAAATCTTTAGTAAAATCAAAAACATCAGCTTGTATACCTAACTTATCATACTTAGCTTTTACTCTTTCATAATCATACTTTCCAGCTTGATGAATAATTTTAATGCCCAACTCATCTAATCTAGGAGCAATTTCTAAAGCGAAGTCATTGATTTTAACAGCACCTTGAGAGCCACCAAAGAAGCCAACTGTTTTCACCTCTTCTCTTACTCTTGCTTCATCAAAAAAATCTTTTGATACGGGATAGTCTTTTATTGGTGAAAAATCATGAAATGACGAAAAAACCTTTATTGCAAACTTAGAAGAAATTTCATTTAACTTACCCATTTTTGAGTTCTGTTCATGTATATAAAGTTTACATCCAAACTTTATTATTGAAGCAAATGTAGCTGGAGCAGCGGAGAAACCTCCCACTGAAATAACTTTTTTAATCTTATATTTACTAAATATAGATATACAAAAAAACATCTTTTTTAGAATATTAACTAATGAAAATAGTTTAGAAAAACCACTTTTATTAACTACACCTTTTGTATCTAAAAAATAAGATTTAAAAATTCTTTCATCGTTTTCAAACCAAAACCTATCTTGACCATTAGTTGAACCAATAAAAATAATCTCAACATCTTTTTTAATAAACTCATCAATTAATGAATCAGCTACTTTAAGATGTCCTCCTGTACCTCCACCTGTTATTACAACTTTTTCTCTCATTTAACTCTCTTTTTGTTCTCTTTTTCTGAAATTTTTCTACTTATTGATAAAACTAATCCTATTGCTAAACACATTGATAACATAGAAGAACCACCATATGATAAAAAGGGTACAGCAATACCTTTAATTGGAATCATCCCTGATATTCCATATGAATTTATTAGAAATGCAATAATAATCATCAATGCAACCCCTAATGTAAATAGATGATAAATTGGATTCTCAACTCTTCTACTAATCTTAAATATTCTCCATATTATTATAAAAACTAAAGATACAATCAAAGCAAGTCCAACTAGTCCCAACTCCTCAGTAATACCAGCTAAAACAAAGTCAGTATGAACCTCTGATAAAAAACCAAGTTTTAAATCTCCATTTGAAACACCTTGACCAAAAAAACCTCCATTATGCATTGCATTTAATGAGTGTGAAACTTGATAAGGCTCAGGAAGTTCGTCGATTCTTAAATGTTTTTCTGCCCAAGCAGGCATGATTGATAAAATACCATCTTGTACCATTGCCCACCAAGAGTAAATTCTTTGAATTCTATGTGGTGCTGCTAAAATCAATCCTACAACTCCCATCAATGCAGCCGCTCCTAAAACTAAAAATATTTTAAATGAACGATTTGCAAATATCAAAAGAACTATTAAAATAACACCTAATAAAACTACTTGCCCTAAATCTTTTTGTAAAAAAGCAATTATAAAAACTACAATAAAAAAAGTAAGAAAATAAGGTGCAAGCAATAAAGCTTCATCTTTTAAACTTATTTTTTTAGGCTTATCAATTACTTTTCTGTGAAAAGACCAAGATAAAAAATATATAAAACCTATTTTAAAAAACTCAACAGGTGATAATGAAAAGCCTGGTAACCTAATCCATCTATTAGCACCACCTGCTTGTGTAACTAAAGAAGATGGAAGTATGGGCATAACTGCCATGATAATAAAGAATAAAACAAAAAGACTCATTCCAATTTTTCCAACGACCTTATCAGGATCAACCAGTGAAAAACCCCACATTAGAAAAATCCCAAAAATCCCCACTAATGCCTGTCTTAAAAAAAAATGAAACTGATTATATCCATAATATTCAACTGTGTAAATTGTTAGTGAATATGAAAATATGATACTTATAATTATTAATAATGATACTAAAATGAATAATGGATAATCAGCTTTATAATCATCGATAAAATTTTGTTTTGGTTTAATATTGTTTTTGGTAAAATGCATGGGCTATTATATAACATCATGGATAAATATGTCTTCAAAAAATACTGAAAAAATTAACAAAACTAAAAAAATTGCAATTTTATTTATAATAATTCTTCTAGCACTAATAATACTACTTATTTCAGTATCAAAAACTATAGCTGATTATAGAAGATTACCCACACTAAATAGTGCAAAACATGAAATGTCAGTTAGAGGTGAAATAATAAGTGCTGACAATTTTAAGATAGCAACCTCAAAGAAACTTTATAAAGCATCAATTGATACAAGGCATCTTGCAAAAGATAAAGAAGAACTGTTTTTAGAACTGTTTTCTATATATAGTGGGATTCCTTATAAAAAATTAGAAAAAAGATTAAAAAATAAAAAAAGACCTGGGAATTTAGTATTAAGTTATAGTATTGATTCAAGAACTGCTAAAAACTTAAAAGAACTAGCTTTTAAGTTAAGGAAACTTGATGTTTTTGTTGCAAGAAGAGTTCATGGAGGTAAAATACTTAGAGGTTTAAGTATTGTAGAGAGTGGAGAAAAAAGAATTTTTTCATATAAAGACACTTTAACTCCAGTTATAGGATACGTAAGAAAATATGAAAGTGAAAAAGGCAAAACTAGAGTTAAAGGTATCAAAGGACTTGAAAAAAGTTATGATACATTACTAAATGAATCTAAAGATGGAATACTTAAAGGAAATAGAGATGTACTTTCATATATATCATTTGATAAAAACTCTGTTATTAGAAAACGAGTTGATGGAGCACAACTAAAACTTAATATTCCATTGAAACTTCAAAAAAATGTTGAACTTACACTTGATCATTATAAAAAGAAATTGGAAGCTGCTGAAATTATGGTTTCAATTGTGGAGAGTAAAACGGGGAAAGTTTTAACCTTAGCCTCTTCAAATAGATTCGATCCAGAGAATATTAGACAAGAAGATATACCATCACTAAATGTAACTCCCATTGAATATCAATTTGAACCAGGATCTATCTTAAAACCCTTATCTATTGCACTTGTAATGGATAAAGGTAAAATTGATGAAGATGAAAAGCTTTATGCATATAACAAGGGAAGAAAAAATAAAAAAGGTGAATATCCAAAAGGTAGATATAAACTAGATAGATTTACTATAAAAGATGATCATAGATTTAAAAAACAATATCTAACTTTAGAAGATATTGTTATATTCTCATCAAATATAGGTACTTTACAGTATGCTCAAAGACTATCAGGTCAAGAGTTTTACAATGGATTAAAAAAGTTTGGTATTACTAAAGAAACAGGAATTGATTTACCATATGAAAGAGAAGGTATTATGCCAAAAGTATGGCAATTTGCTGCAAATGATGATGAAGGTGAAGACAATGTATTTAAAGCTACAGTTTCATATGGGCAAGGAATGACTTCAACCTTTATGCAGATGATAAAGGCTTACACAGTTTTTAATAATGATGGATATATGAGTACACCAAAAATAGTCTCTAAATTGATCCATAATAATAAATTATACAAACCAAATGATATTCCTCCTGAACAAGTAATTTCAAAACAGACTGCAAATAAAATTAAAAACCTACTAATTAAAACCGTTGAAAAAGGTACAGGAAGAAGTGCTCAAATACAAGGCTTAGAAATAGGAGGTAAAACAGGTACTGCACAAATAGCTAGAAAAGGAAGATACCTTAGAAAATATATATCATCTTTCTTTGGATTCGTTAATGATCACAAAGGAAGATCATATACAATTGGTGTTACAGTAAGAGAACCCGTTTCAAGAGGTAAAAACTGGTATTACTATTATGCCGCATGGTCAGCTGTACCAGTTTTTAAAGAGACTGTTAAAACACTAGTGAAATTAAATTATTTAGAAATGAATAAAGATGAGATAGAGAATAAATCAAAAAAATAAAGGAGAAAATAAATATGTTTGGTTTTGAAAAAAAAGAGTTAAAAGAGTACGATTTAAATAGTTTAGAGTTAGATAAGTTTAACTATGCAAAGGTTACTACAAGTAAAGGTGTAATTTGGTTAAGACTATTTAATGATACAACAAAAAATACAGTTGCTAACTTTGCTACATTAGCAAATGATAAATTCTACAATGGCTTAAATTTTCATAGAGTTATACCAGGGTTTATGGCACAAGGTGGTTGTCCAGAAAAAAGAGGAACAGGTGGACCAGGTTGGGCTATAAAATGTGAAACAGATAAAGAAAAACAAGTTCATAAAAAAGGTTCTTTATCAATGGCACATGCTGGGCCAAATACAGGTGGTAGTCAGTTTTTTATATGTTTTGAAGCACAACCTCATTTAGATAAACAACATACAGTATTTGGTGAAATTGAACAAAATGATAAAGAAAGCTTTGAAGTTCTAGATAGTATTAGACAAGATGATGAAATTGTATCAATAGAAATATATGAATCAAAAGAGTAAAGTCAGATTAATTTCTGGCTTTTAAAGAAAGCGTTAAAAACGAGCTAAAAAAAAGCCAAACCATGGATAACTCTAGGGAGTTAAACAAGGTTTGGCTTCAAATAAATATATGCCTTAAAAAGATAAGATCTTTTTGAGAAACAATAAATACTCAAGAGCTGGCAGCGGCCTACGTTTCCACAAGTGAAACCTGCAGTATTATCAGCGATGAAGCGCTTGACTTCCGGGTTCGGAATGGAGCCGGGTATTTCCACTTCTCTATAGCCACCAGCAAGTTGAGTATAAAATAAACTG
>JASMTK010000026.1:0-20433 GCA_041694355.1 Arcobacteraceae bacterium
ATTACTAGTATCAATCCTACAGCTTTAATTGCAGCAACTACACAAAGTGCTGATAGTATAAGTATCAATGTATAAAAAAAGTTAGTATTTATACCTCTTAGTTTTGCAAACTCACTATCATAAGATACTGCAAGTATCTGTTTGTAAAAAACTACAACTATTGAGATAATAAAAATATCTAAAATAGTCATATATAAAACATCACCGCTAGATACAGCAATAATAGAACCAAAAAGGTATGACATCAAGTCCACATTATAACCAGGGGTAATATCTACAAAGATAATTCCAACAGCCATACCAAAAGCCCACATAAGGCCTATTATAGAGTCTATTCTACTTTTATTATTTAAGGTAATTATAGCAATTAATACAGCAGTTAAAACTGCAAAAAATGTTGCACCTAATAACACAGGAAGTCCTAAGTAAATAGCAAGTCCTATTCCACCATAAGAGCTATGAGCAATTCCCCCTGTTAGAAAAGTTAATCTATTTACAACAACTAAAGATCCTATAATTCCAGCTGCTATTGATATTAGTATCCCAGCTAATAATGCATTTTGCATAAATTCATATTGTAATGCTTCTATCATCTCTCAGCCTTATGCAGTGTATATTCACAACAATCTTTTCTTTGACCTAAAGCCGATAAAAGTTCAACTTCACATAGATGCTCTTCTGTTGTATCAATATCATTTTTTATATTATCAAGTGAGTGATAAACTAAGTTTTTATTTACGTGAGCTACTTTTTTTGCATAGTTTAAAAGTACTGAAATATCATGACTTACTACAACTATACATATATTTTTATTTAACTCTTTAAGTAATTCATATATTTCATTTTGACCTTTTACATCAATACTAGCAGTTGGTTCATCAAGTAGTATAACTTTTGGATTTGCACATAAAGCCCTTGCTATAAAGACTCTTTGTCTTTGTCCACCACTTAAATCACCAATTTTTCTATTTTCATAACCTTGCATTCCCACTTGTTTTAAAGAGTGTTTTGCACAAGCTATATCCTCTTTAGAGTGTCCAAAAAGTCTTTTTTTACTTCCTATATGTCCCATTAGTACAACCTCAAGGGCAGTAATAGGAAAAGATGTGTTTAAGTTAGTATTTTGTGGTACATAACCTATTTCATCACTGTTTATATATTTTTTTATCTTACCCTCTTCTAAAGATAGTAAGCCTAATATTAGTTTTAGTAAAGTGGATTTTCCACCACCATTTGGACCAATAATAGCAAGAAAATCTTCACTATCAATCTCTAAATTTACATTCTCTAAAACTTTAGGACTTGAACTATATTTGTATGATAAGTTATTTATTTCAATTATTTTCAATTTCACCTCTTTTGCAACAAAGTTGCAATTGTATCAATAATAAACTTTAACTTTTTTAAATTAGATAAAACCTTTTATTTTTCCCCATAAAATACCTAAATACTCATGAAATGCAAGTTCAACTTTTCTTAAGTTAGTAGCTGAGATGTAGCTATTAAGACTTTTACTTTCTAAACTCATATGATTAGTTGGTGCAGCAATAGGTTTTAAACCCATCTTTTCAAAAATCATCATTGCCCTTTTCATATGTGAAGCACTTGTGACTAAAATAAATTTCTTATCCCCAACAAGTTTTTTCATCTGTATAGCCTCCTCTTGTGTATCTCTTGGAGTATCAAACCTCACAATTTTTTCTTGCTTAACTCCTAATGAGGTTGCTAATAACTGCTGCATAAATGCGTGAGTATTTTTATCAAACCCCTTATAGCCTGATACTACAAGTTTTGCAGCTTCTAATCTTCTAAAATGCTTAATTCCCTCTGTTAATCTATTTATTGCTGTTTGATTTAGCTGAGAAGTTATACTTAGGTTTTCATTTGAGATGTGACCATTTCCTAAAACAAGTACATACTCAACTTTTGGCGTTTGAATAAGTGCTTTATGTGAATTCTCCAAAGGTGCAATTATTGCATTTGCTATTGGTGAATATGAGAGAAGTGCAAACCATGAGATACAGAAAAAAAGAACTATCTTTGCTTTTGTATATGAGTTTTTAAAAAGCAGATAAACTCCCAAAGCAAATAAAAAAAGTCCAATAGGCAAAGGAAGTAAAAAAGACGAAACAAACTTTTTCAGTAAAAACATCTACTTTCCTATCAATGCTGATGTATATCCAACAACCCTAGAGGCATCTTTTGTTCTATCATAGGAAGTACAATAGTGTAAAACCTTTGTATCAAGCTCTTTTTTGATTGCACTATTAATCACAGCTTTTACTCCAATCTTTCCACAAGCTTCACAGCCCTTATCAAAAAGGTTCATATCTTTTTTAGCAATAGCATTTAGACAAATATTATCTAACTTATTTGCAGTTTCTTGATTGTGAAAGTGACTTAAATCAGTTGAAATCAAAATAAGATTATCTTCATCTTCTAAAAACTCATCTATTACTTTTGATAACTCCTTATAATCTATTTTTCCATAAACTATTTCAACTATTGAAGAGTTTGGAAAATAGTGTTTTGTAAAAGGTGCTTGTGTTTCTGTAGAGTGTTCTAGGTGTAACTCTTCATTGAAATCTAAAATTTCATATTTATCAATAAGTTGTTTTGAGTACTCTTTATCAATTTCTATATTTCCAAAAGGTGTTTCATACTCATCATATAAAGCTACGCTTGCTTTTTCATAATAAACATTATGTGTAGGGCCTATTACTATTACTCTTTTTGGTTTTTTATCTTTACAAATATTATAAGCGATATTTGCAGTAAAACCGCTAAACACATAACCTGCGTGAGGAACTATCATAGCTTTAGTATCAAATGTTCCATTTACTTGAAAGTTTTTATTAAACTCATCAATATATTTTAAAATCTCTTCTTTTTTTTCAGGATAAAATCTACCACTAAATCCTGTTTTTCTTATTGTTTTCATTTTAGGAAAAACTCCTTGTATTTCATAATTGCAGTTTGGACACTTACCATTTTTAAGCCTATTTTCTAAAACCTCAAACCTATTTCTTTTTAAAACACTCTTATTACAGTTTGGACAATAGGTATGGTTATCAAAGCCTATGTTTCCAATATATGCATACTTTAGTCCCACTTCCTTTGCTATATCATTTGCTAGTTTTAAAGACTCAAAAGAAGTATTTGGTAAATCCATCTCTTTATAATCAGGATGAAAAGCTGAAACATGCCAAGGCGTAAACTCATCAAGCTCTTCTTTTATAAACAAAGCAATTTTAGTTAACTCCTCTTTTGAGTCATTCTTTGTAGGAACTATAAGCGTAGTTACTTCAACCCAAATACCATTTTTCTTAAAATGCTTTAGATTTTTTAGAACCTGTTTTAAACTTCCACCTAAACTTTTTTTATAGTATTTTTCACTAAAACATTTAAGATCAATATTCACAGCATCAATAATGCCTTTCATATCATCAATTACTTCACTACTTTCAAAGCCATTTGAAACATAAACATTTTTTATTCCATATTTTTTAGCCTCTATTGCACAATCTTTTGCATAAGGATAAAAAATAGTTGGTTCATTGTAAGTGTATGAGATAGTATCACACTTATAATGTTTTGCCATTTTCACTATGTCTTTAGGACTATAATAAACAGCTTTATTTATATTATGCTCTTGAGATATTCCATGATTTTGACAAAATGAACATCTAAAATTACATCCAACAGTACCTATTGAAAATGATTTTGATGTTGGTAGTACATGATATAAAGGCTTTTTTTCAATTGGGTCTATATTCATAGCAGCAGGATATCCATAAACCAAACACTCTATTTTATCACCTGTGTTTTTATTTACCCCACAAATACCAGTTTGATTTGGTTTTAATTTACAATAGTAAGAGCATAATTGACAAACTAATCTGTCATTTTGCTTTTTATAAAAGTTCATTACTTTATCTTTATTGCTGTGTATGTATAAATAGTTGGTTTGTTTTCTAAACAGTTTTGAGAAAATCCAGCTTTTTTTGAAAGTTGTGTAAAGAACTCATCAAAAGTTGGAAGCTGTTCCCAAACTTGAGGTAAAAAAGTTGCTCTTTTACCTTCAAGTTCTAAGATAACTCCATGTTCATTTATTTTAATTTTATCTCTTAAATCATTTTCATCTTCGTAAGGCAGTTTTACAGCAGGAGTTAAAACAGATAGTTCTATTTGGATATTTTTAAACTCCACTGGTGTTAATCTATCAAACCTCATATCACTAAAAGCTGCATTATAAGCATTTGAAATTACATCATCAAGTAAACTTCGATGAGCTACAAGTGAACCAATACACCCTCTTAATCTACCATTTAAATTTAGTGTAACAAAACAAGCTCTTTGCTCTTTTAATACAGGATACTTATCTAAAAGTTTTTCCCTATCAATATTAAAAGCATCATTAAACTCACTTAATATACTATTTCTTGCCACTTCTAAAAGCACTTGTTCTACACTAATTTGCATTTTTAATCCTTACTTTTTCTTAATTATATCCTTAATTGCATCTATAAACATATCACTATCATTTACACATTTACAAACTCTTAACTCTTTTACTCCAATCTCTTCGGCAATTTCTCTATACTCAATATCAAGTTCAAAATTTGTCTCTGAGTTATCAACTGTAAATGCTATTGGATAAATAATCACCTCTTCATCTTTAAAGTTCTTAAGCATATCATCAAGTGATGGTTCTAACCACTTCATAGGTCCTACTTTTGATTGATAAGCTAAGTTTATAGATTTAAAATTATATCCCTCTTTTTCAAGCATATCAGATAAAATCTTCACATGTTTTTTCATCTGTTTTTCATAAGGATCACCTTTATCTACAATCTTTTGAGGTAATCCGTGTGCTGAAAATACTAGATTTAACTCACTAGCACCATCCTTTGCTTTTTGCTTTATCTCTTCAATAATACAGTTATTAAACTTCTCATTTTTATAAAAAGTACCAACAGTTTTTATCTTGAATAAATCTTTTGCATTCTCTTTAAAATCTTCAACAGATGATTTTGTAGTAGTTGTTGAAAACTGTGGGTATAAAGGAAGTAATACAACCTCTTCTATTCCATCTTTTTTCATCTGCTTTATTACTTCACTAGAAAAAGGAGGAGTATATCTCATAACTTGATAAGTTTTATACTCTTTTATTTGCTCATTTACTTTCTCAACTAACTTTTCAGTAATTGGATTAAGGGGTGAAAAGCCACCAATCTCTTCATAGTTTTCCCAAGCACTATTAAGTCTTGATGTTCTTATGAAAAACGCAATCATCTTTCTTATTAGTTTTGGGGCTGCTATGATATTTTTATCATTGAACATATTTTTCAAAAAAAGGTTTAATTCATCTTTATTTCTAGCTCCACCCATATTTAGTAGAACTAAGGCTTTATTAGTTTTTTGCATTGTCTTCCAATCTTATTATTTTATCACTACACCAAGTAGCTAAATCTATATCATGTGTTATTAAAAGTATTGCACATGAATCTAGATATTTTATTAGTAGTTTCATTACATCATACGCAATAATATTATCAAGGGCTGATGTTGGTTCATCTACTAACAACAGTTTTGGCTTCATTAAAAGTGCCCTTAAGATAGAACATCTTTGAAGCTGTCCTCCACTTAACTCGTGAGGCTTTTTTTCAAGTAGCTTATTATCTAAGCTTAACTCTTTTATATATTTTTTTAAATCACTTGAAAAGTCGTAAGCCACCACATCTTTTATTTGCTCAATAATTTTATAAGTTGGATGAAAAGAGGTATAAGGATCTTGAAAAATCATACTATATTTTTTTGCTTCTATTGTTCCATTTATAGGTTTTAAATTATTTACTATTAATTCAAAAAGTGTACTTTTTCCTATACCACTTCTTCCAAAAATTGAAAATAGTTCACCTTTTTTTAACTCCAAAGAAAAATCTTTAAAAAGGTAATCTTTTTTATTATATGAAAAAGATAATTTTTCAATTTTAAGTACTATTTCACTTTTTTCCATCACTATTCCTATAAATAAAATATAACTATATAAAAACATTACTTTAAATAAGCAAAATTATCATTTTTCTCTTACACAATTAGTATACAATTATAGGTAACACTTATATTTATAAAACAATATAACAATAAGTATTAAGCTTATAAAAAGAAAAACTAGCTAAAATATTTATTTCAATTTAAGGAGAAAAAATGAAAAAACTTGTATTAAGTACATTATTCGCTGCAGCAACTGCTGCTACATTATCTGCTGCTAACTGGGCAACATGTGCTGGTTGTCACGGTGCAAACGGTGAGAAAAAAGCTTTAGGTAAATCTGCAATCATTAAAGGTTGGGATGAAGCTAAAACTATCGCTGCATTAAAAGGATACAAAGACGGTTCTTACGGTGGAGCAATGAAAGGTGTTATGAAAGGTCAAGTTGCTAGACTTTCTGATGCTGACATTCAAGAGTTAGCTAAAAAAATTGCTTCATTCTAAGCAGTTCTTTTAGATTTAAAAGCTAGTCTTTTTTGACTAGCTTTTATCTTTTTCACTCTCTTCTTTTTTCTTTAACTTTTCCTCTTTAGCCTCTTTAACTTTTTTTTCTTTATTTATAGCATCATTTAAATCATCTTCACTATCAAAAAGTAAACCATCAACCATCTTATTTGAGTCATCAAACTGCCCTGTTTTGGCTCCCCAAATAAAAAGTAATAAAAGACCAAAAGAGATAATCAATCCCACAATTAACATCATAAAAAGTGTATCATTAATCATTTTACATCCTATTTTTTAATTCTAAATGAGTTTAATACCACAATTAGTGAACTCAAACTCATAGATAATGCTGCTACTAAAGGTATTACAAAACCAAACATTGCAAATGGTATTGTCACAATATTGTAAACTAAAGATATACCTAAATTCTGCTTTATAAACTTATATGTTCTACTTGAAATCTCAAAAGAGTTCTTTAAAGAGTTCAAAGATGAGTTAAGAAGAACAATATCTGAAACCTGAAGAGTAACATCTGCTGAGTTACCCATAGCAACTGCAACACTTGCATTTGATAAGGCAACTGAGTCATTAACTCCATCCCCAACCATCACAACAGTTTCATCTTTTTGTCTTAACTGCTTTATAAATTCAGCTTTTGTTTGAGGAGTTTGATTTGCATAAAATTTATCTATTTTAAGTCTATTTGAAACCTCTTTTGCAACACTTTTATTATCTCCTGTTAGCATAATCACTTCTATATTTTTTGCTTTTAAATACTCTATTAGATCTTTTGCATTCTCTTTTATCTCATCTTCAAGTTCAAAAGTTGCTACAACTTCTTTATTTACAGCAAAAACAAAAACTGTTTTATTTGTATCAAGTTCATAATCTACACTATTTTCTTTCATAAACTCTAAGTTTCCACCTAATAGTTCATACTCTTTACCCTCAAGAATATATTTTGCTTTTAATCCTCTTGCTTGAACACTTTTAACCTCATCTAACTCTTTTAAAGTACAACTCTTTTCATCTTCTAAATATCTTTTTATTGATTTACTAACTGGATGAGATGAGGCTTTTACTAATGAATATAATAAATCAAGTTTATTGGTACTTTTATCTAAAAAACTTGCACCTACTACGCTTAACTCACCTTTTGTTAATGTTCCTGTTTTATCAAAAACAACTTTATTTGTTAAGGCTAAAGACTCAATAAACTTCGCCTCTTTAAATAATAAACCTTTTTTTGATAACTGGGAAATACCTATTAAACTAGCCATTGGAGTAGCTAAAGCTAAGGCACATGGACAAGCTATAACAATAACAGAAATAGCCACAATAAATGACTTCTCAAAATGATTAGTTCCCTCATAATCAAAACCTAAATCAACCCCAAAAAAATACCAAACTATGAAAGTAAGTATTGCTAAAGATAGAATAGTTACAGTAAAGCCTTTAGAAACTTCATTTGCTTTTGATTGAATCTTTGGTTTAGAGTTTAAAGAGTCTTCTAAAAGGGTAACAATAGAAGAGAAAGTTGAGTTTTTAAAATCTTTTGTTACTCTAAATTGTACTAAACTATCAGTATTTATAGTACCACTATAAAGTTCATCTCCACTCTTTTTATAAATAGGTATAGACTCTCCTGTCAAAGAAGACTCATCAAAAGTTGCTTCACTATTTAAAAGTACCCCATCAACTGGAACTTTATCACCAGCTTGAAGCTCTACTATATCATCAATCTTGATATTATTTAAAGCTATTGATTTTCTTTGTTTATCTTTTATAACTGTAGCTTCTAAAGGTAGTGTTGATTTAATCTTATCAAGTGTATCAACAGCTGATTTTTTACCTATAACCTCTAAATATTTTCCCACTAATACAAAAGTTATAATCATAGCAACCGAATCAAAATAACTCTCACCTTTTGCACCAAAAAGAATAAAAAGAGAATAAATATAAGTAAGTGTAGCACCTGAAGCAACCAAAAAATCCATATTTAAAACTCTATTTCTAAGTCCATAATATGCACCTTTAAAGAAAACCCAACCTGAATACAATAAAACAGGAGTTGAAAGTATAAACTCCCCTAAGTGAACCATCCACTTAACTTCATCACTCATACCTGTAAAAAAGCCAGTATACTTAGCAACACCTAACATCATAATATTCATACTACCAACAACGGCAACCATCATTCTTATAAAGTAGTCTCTTTTTGCTTTTGTTGCTTTTTCATCTGCCACTGAAGAGTCGTATGCGTAAGCGTTGTATCCTATAGATCTAATTCTTAAAATAATTTCTGAGAGTTTTATATCCTCTTCATCCCATGTGATTTTTGCTTTGTTTGTAGTAAAGTTGATATTTGCTTCGATTATTCCATCTGTTTCATAAAGCACCTTTTCATTTAACCACACACAAGCTGCACAGTGAATTCCCTCAATGATCAAATCAACTTGATTAAACCCCTCATTTGTTTTAGTCACATAGGAGTTATAAAAACTTTTAGTATCAAACTTTTCTAAATCATCATTATCAAGCTTTAAAGGTGGGGCTATAGTTTTATTTCCCAATTTATCATAAAATGAATCTAGTCCATCATCTTTTAACAGATGGTAAACTCCTTGACAACCATTACAACAAAAATTTAAATCACCCTCTTTAATCATCACTTCATCATCAAAACTTAGATGACAATGATCACATTTAACTTTTGACACTAGTTATTACTCACTTTCACAACGTAAATTTAAAAAAATAATTTTCTAATCAACATAAATAATTTATTAAATTAATTAACTTTATACTTATTTATGATATTATATCGTAATATTTATGGAGTAAGTCTTAATGGTAAATAACAATATTTCAATACTAAAAAATATCACAATTCTTTATGCAGAAGATGAAAAAGATTTAAGAGATGTGACAAGCCAGATTTTGCAAGGTTTTACAAAAAAGCAGTTTATTGCAGAAGATGGACAACAAGGCCTTGATCTTTTCAAAGAGAATCAAGATGAAATTGATTTAATCATCACTGATGTTAATATGCCTAATTTAAATGGTTTAGAGATGATTAAAGAGATAAAAAAGATTAATATGAATATTCCAATTATTGTAGCAACTGCTTTTTCAAATAAAGAGTATTTATTAGAAGCTATTGATATTGGAGTTGATAAATATGTGTTAAAACCAATTGATATATCAAAACTACTTCAAGTTATGTCTCAATCACTACTTTATCATGAATTAAAAGACTTATATATTGATAAACTAACAAACTTACCAAATAGAAATAGACTTAAAAAAGATTTAGAAACTACAGAAAATGACTTAATGGCATTGCTTGATATTGATGATTTTTCAACTATAAATGACCTTTTTGGAGAGAAAAATGGTGATATTATTTTAGTCGAACTAGCAAAAACTATAAAATCACATTTCAATACAAATGATTTTAAAATCTATAGAATGGAAGCAGATAAGTTTGTAATCTTATCCAAAGATAGTGAACTTGATATGAACTACTTTTATGAATTATGTAAATCTTTTGCTGATAAAATTGAAAAAGACTCACTATTTATCAATGATGATGAGATAGATATCAATGTAACTATTGGTATTGCTAAAGGAAATGGTTCAAGAGCATTTAAATACTCTCAAAGAGTTATTAACTATGCAAGAAATAAAATGCAAAGAATTATGATTTACGATGATTCATTTAATATTCAAGAGTCATTTGAAGAGAATATAAAATGGGTTAAGCAAGTAAAAATTGGATTTAAAGAGAACTTATTCCAAGCATATTTTCAACCTATTGTTGATAGCTATACAGAAGAGACATATAAATATGAAGCCTTAATTAGATATGTTACTAAAGAGGGTGAGGAAATCTCTCCTTTTAAATTCTTAGATGTGGCAAAAAGAACAAAGTTATACCCAAATATTATAAAAATTGTGATTGATGACTCTTTTAAACTAATTAAAAACAAGAATAAAAGAGTTTCAGTTAATATCTCTTTTGATGATATTTCAAATAAAGAAACAACAGCATTTATCTATGAAACTCTTGAAGAAAACAAAGATTACTCTCACTTATTAGAGTTTGAGATTTTAGAATCTGAAGAGATTTCTGATTTTGATGAAGTTACAAAATTCATCTCAAATGTTAGAAAATTTGATTGTCAAGTTGGGGTTGACGACTTTGGTGCTGGATACTCAAACTTCAATCTTCTTACACTTTTAAATATAGATTTTGTTAAGATTGATGGATCGCTAATTGAAAATATTAATACCTCTAAAGATTTAGAAATTATTGTAACAACAATTGCTAACTTCTCAAAAGAGTTTGGAGTAAAAACAGTTGCAGAATTTGTATCTAAAAAAGAGATTTATGAAAAAATTAAAGAGTTGGAAATCGATTATTGTCAGGGTTACTACTTTGAGAAACCAATAAGTTACGACTGTATCAAGTAGGCTTAAAACTATTTAAGCCAATTTGATACTATAGTCTCATTTTCAAAAAGCTTAGCTTTTCTTCTTGTTATATTAGCTATTGAAACTAATTGCTTTGCTGCTTCTTGTAAATCATCATTTATAATAAAGTAATCATATTTATCAAAAGACTTTATCTCTTCTTTTGCATTTTTAATTCTTTTTTCAATTACATCTTGTGAGTCAGTTGCTCTACTTGTTAGTCTGTTTTCTAACTCAGTTAAGTTTGGAGTAGTGATAAATACAGATGTTACTTTTGAGTCTAACACCTCTCTTACTAAATCATGACCTTGTACATCTATATCAAAAATCACAAGTTTCTTTTCTTCTAAAGCTTTTTGTATAGGCTTTAAAGAAGTTCCATAATAATTACCGTGTACATTTGCATACTCTAAAAACTCACCTGCTTCTATTCCCTTCTCAAACTCTTCTTTTGTAACAAAAAAGTAGTCAACTCCATTTTGCTCACCAACTCTTGGCTGTCTTGTAGTAGTTGAAATTGAAAAGTAGTAATCATCAATATGGTTATACACCTCTTTTAATAAAGTTGATTTTCCACATCCACTAGGTCCAGATAGTATTAATATTCCACCTTTATTATCCAATTAATCTTCCTTTAAAACTAATCTAATATCTACACTTTCACCACTTGAAAGTCTATCTATAACATCTTGATTAAACTTCTCCAAAAAAGGTTTTAATTCATCAATATTGTAATCATTTAAAACCAATTTAAAAGGCAATATTTCTGATTTTCCTTGCCCCTTATCTAAGTTAAACTCATAATCCTTAACCTCTTCAAGTGCATCATCAATGATATCGTTTATGTCTTTCCAATCTTCTTGGTTCATAGAGTCTAGCTCTTGCTTGATATTATCTTCTCTTAAAATCGTATCGATCTTTGAAAGTTCATCATCATCAAGTACTCCACCACCTTTTAATGTGGCAGCATTTACTATGCTTTCGTCATTATAATCTTCTATATCTGAGTACACATTGTCTGCAAGTGACTCAACATAATTAGTAACTGGAATAGTAACTTCCTCATCTTCTATATATTCATCTTCACCAAAATTATTAGAAGTTGTTGTGTAGCTTTGTTGTTGTTGCACTACTTTTTCTTGCTCTTTAATATCTTCTAATTCATCTTTTAATAACTCTTGTAGTTTAGTAGGTAAAAAAGGTCTTGGTATTAAAAAATCTCTAGATTTATCAAAAGGTAACTCTTCACTTGAAATAGCACCTAATCTTTTTGAGAACTGCTTAATTATGTTAAATTTGTCATCAATAAAACTTTGATCAACAACTATTAAATCGTAATTTTCTTTTACGTCAGTATTGTCTTTAATGGTTAATTCTAAATTCAGTTTTTTACACACAAGTGAAAAAATCTGTTCTATTATTGCTGTATCACATATCAATAATAAATTCACTTTAACTCCTGCAACTTATTATCTTCAAGCTTATATACTTTGTCACATTTCATTGCTAACTCATTTTCATGGGTTACAAGTATTAAACCTGCATTCTCTTCTTTAACATAATTAAACAGTGTATCCATAACAACAAAAGCTGTATCTTTATCAAGATTACCAGTTGGTTCATCTGCAAAAATAACCTTTGGTTTTTTTGTAAGAACTCTAGCTATTGACAATCTTTGTTGTTGTCCACCACTTAGTTCTCCAACCCCTTGATTTAACACATAATCAATATTCAAACTTTTTAAAAGCTCTTTATCTATACTGTTTTTACTCAAAAGTCTTGCTACTTCTAAATTCTCATTTGCACTAAACCCTCTAAACAAATAGTGAGCTTGAAATATTATACCAAATTCTTCTCTTCTTATCTTTAAAAGCTCTTTTTGTTTTTGTGTATATAGGCTTTTATTATTATAAATAATTTCACCACTACAAGGTTTTAATAAAGAGGATAAGATATTTAAAAGTGTTGATTTTCCACTACCGCTTGTTCCAATTATAGCAATAGTCTCTTTTGGTTTTAAAGTTAAGTTGATATTTGAAAATAGTTTATAATCAAATTCGTGAGATAAGTTTGTAGCTTCAAGTAAAGAAGCACAAGAGAGTGTATTCTCTTCTTGTACACTCATAATTATGCTCCTTTGTTGTTTGATAAATAAAAGATATTATTTACCCATTTGTTTTGCAACTTCTGCTGCAAAATCTTCTTCTTCTTGCTTTTCGATACCTTCACCAAGCTCAAATCTGATGTACTCTACTAATTCAATAGACTCATCAGTATCAGCAATTGCTTGCTCTACAGTCATCTTATCATCCATAACGTAAGCTTGTGATAATAATGCCATTCTACCGTCTAATTGAGTATTATCAGTGATATATCTTTCTAATTTACCTGGAATAATTTTATCCCAAATTTTTTCTGGTTTACCTTGCTCTTTTAACTCTTCTTCAAATTTAGCTTTTGCATTTGCAATTGCTTCATCTGTTAATTGAGATTTAGAAACAAAATCAGGTACATTTTTTAATGGTTTACCTAATCTAGCTAACTCATCATTGTCAGCTTCAATTTCAGCTCTAATAGCTTTAGTTTCATCTTCAACAAATTTAGGATCTAAATCTTTGTATGAAATAACTGTTGGTTTCATAGCAGAAGCGTGCATTGCAATATTTTTTAATAATGCAGCTGTCTTCTCTTCAGCACCGCTAGCACAAGTAGCAGATAATACAACCCCAACTTTTCCAGTTGCGTGAACATAACCATTTACAACTTGACCTTCAACATTTGCTAATTTTCTTGCTACTAGGTTTTCACCAATTACAGCAATCTTTTCATTTAAGAATGTTGGGAAATCTTGTCCGTTGATTGTAGAAGCAGCTAAAGCTTCAGCATCAGCGATATTGTTATCTTGAGCATGCTTTGTAATCTCTTTTGTTAATGCAATAAAGTTATCATTTTTTGCAACAAAATCTGTTTGAGAGTTTAATTCTAAAATAGTAGCTTTTGAATGATCATCATTTACTAAAATTGAAACTAATCCCTCAGCAGCAACATTACCAGCTTTTTTAGCAGCTTTACCTAATCCAGCTTCTCTTAAGTACTGAACTGCTTTATCTAAATCACCTTCAGTCTCATTTAAAGCTTTTTTACAATCTAGCATACCTGCACCAGTCATCTCTCTTAATTCTTTAATTAATTTTGGAGTTGCACCTGCCATAATTACGCTTCCTCTGTTTTTGCTTCTTCGTTGTTTGCTTCAGCTTCACCCTCAGCTACTGCTTCAGCTACCACTTCTTGAGCTTCTTGCTCAGAAACTGCTTGCTCTTCTTCACCTTGCTCATCAGCTAATGCAGCTTTACCTTCATTAACAGCTGCTGCAATTTCATTACAAAATAATTGAATTGATCTAATCGCATCATCATTTCCTGGAATTGCATAATCAACTAAATCAGGGTCACAGTTAGTATCTAATGGAGCAACAACTGTAATTCCTAATCTTCTTGCTTCTTTAATAGCAATTCTTTCTTTAACTGCATCAATTACGAACATAATATCAGGTAACTTAGTCATATCTTTGATACCACCAAGGTATAACTCTAATTTTTGCTCTTTTCTTGAAAGCATTAAAGCTTCTTTTTTAGTTAATAGGTCTAATTGACCCTCTTCTCTCATTTTTTTGATAACTTCTAATTTTCTAATAGATTTTTTAATTGTTCCGTAGTTTGTTAACATACCACCTAACCATCTATGGTTAACGTATGGCATACCACAAGACTCAGCAGCTTTTTTAACAGCTTCAGAAGCTTGTTTTTTAGTACCAACGAACATTACAGTTTGTCCCTCAGCAGCTTTGTCTCTTACTACATTGTATGTATATCTGAAGTATCTTAATGTCTTTTGTAAATCAATAATATAGATATTCTTTCTTACACCGAAAATGAATTTTTTCATTTTTGGGTTCCATCTTCTTGTTTGGTGTCCGAAGTGTACACCACACTCTAATAGGTCTTTCATTGTAACCATTGGTTATCTCCTTAAATTATTTTCACTTGGGTTTTCTGCCTCTGTGCCCCTTAATGCCTAAAATTCCAGCACAACCCAGAACAGGATATTGACACATGTGACATTACTAATATAAAAATTAGAATCGTGATTTTATCTAAGAGAAGTTTAATTTTTGTTTAAGTGATTTTTGCATAGGAATAATTCAAGGTATCTTGATATTGTTTTTCTGTGATTCTTTTCATTTTCATTTTTTGATAACGTTTGAGTCGAAAAATAAGGGAATATTAACTAATGTAATTTTGGTCTTTTTTCTGACTAACTTTAAGAAATAAAAGATTTAATTTTTTGCAGGTTACCCTGTTTTTTTCTTACGATTTGTTATATCAACTGCTAGTTATTTAAGTATCTTTCTATCTCCAAAGCTCCATGAAATACACCTAATATATCTATTGTATTTTCATTTTTAATGAGATATGCAATTCTATAATGACCATAAAGTAATATTCTTATTTCTTTATGCTCATTATTTTCATATAGATAACCAATTCTTGGAAATGATTGAAGTATTTGAACTTTTTGATATATTTCTGTTACAACTTTTTTTGCAATTTCTTTTTCATCTAAAGCTATATAAGTATATATATCCTTAAGCCAAAGCTCTGCTTCATCTGTCCAGTTAATATTTACCATTGTTTGATTCTATTTTTCATCTCTTGATTTGAAATAGTTTTATTCTCTTGAGAATCTTTTAAACCTCTTTGAATCATTCTATCAAAAGCTAATTCTTTTAATATTTCATCATAAGATGTGTCTTCTGGTAATGAATCAATTATTTTTTTTGCTTCTTGTTTTGGTGCTGTCATATTAAACTCCAATATTTAAACATACAACATTTTAGCAAAATAATATATATTTTATCTTTAAATGTAATTGATTATTTTTCAAAAACAATTATAAATTTTCTAGAACCACCTACATCACTGGCTATTGTCCAAGCTTTTTTATACATATCAACCATTGTATATTTTCCACTAAAATCAATCTCTTCATTTAAAATCTCCAAATTAAGTTTATCCTATTCTTTTACAAATAGGCATATTCAAAATTAGAGTTTGTGGCTAATCTTTGATATAACTCTTTGTATTTACTTATTTCAAGTTTTACCTGAATTATATCTTCTTTTATTTCTTCAATACTTTGCATATTTCTTTCTTATTGATTTGTTTAAATTATTTTTGTATATATAAAGTTTGAGTTGAGAAATATTTGAGCCGTAGGGTCAAATATTTATCGTACTCTTCTTTAGAAACTTGTTCCCCCCCATCTAACTGATATTGGGGTTCCTTACCTGACATAGGAAAGTTAATGGTTTCTTTTTTTTTGATATATTGTTTAACTTCCAACGTTCAGATTCACAACGATATATATCAAAGTTCAGATCACTTGTAAGTATCCATTTTTCTATACATTTTAAAAGTAACATATCACTAAAGACCAAGAGAAGAGGGGCTATTATATAAATAAAAATACCAGCCAAAACTATTCTTAATATGGCTATTAATGATATATCAAATTGTTCCAAAGCTTTACCTCTGTGTTTATTGTATAACTATTTATTAGTAATACATTATATATTAATTACCCATAAAATTACTTAATAGGAATACGTTTTTAATGTTATGATATTAAATTAGACAAAATCCTATAAATAGACATATATTAATAAAATATAAAAGACTCGTATAATAAATTTATAGTGACTAACGTTTGAGTTGAATTACAAGGTGTTACTCTTCTTAAATAACTTAATTTTCATACAACTAGTTTTGGAGATTAAAATTAAATATTAGAGAAAAGAAACCTTGTTAAATCCTACGACTTGTTAGGCTTTTTAGAGTTATATAAAAAGGTACCAACTAGTGTACTTAAAGAACCAAAGCCAATTATTCCAGCTAACCAAGGCTGACCATTTACTCCTAAATATGCGGTAACTGTAAGTCCACCCACACCAATAGCTAATGCACTAAATTGACCAAAGTATGTGCTGATATGCCTAAAACTTTGTTCTTTTTGTGCCATTTTGACAATGTCTTGAGGAGCACTTTTATAAACTTTTCCATATTCTTTTAGCGTTGATGGATCTGGAAGTGGTCCAGAATGAATTTTCATTTGTTGAAAAGCTATCCGAGATTTAGGATCTTGTTGTAAATCCATCATTATTTTTTGAAGTAATTCTGGTTTTTCCTGAATTAATTCTTTTATACTATTTTCAACTACTTCAATTTCTTGTCTTTGTTCGATTTCTTCTTCATTTGACATAGTTTTTCCATTTCATTTATATGGCAATAATTTATAATTGAAGTTTTTATATCAACACCAACCATTTCCCAATCACTTTCTTGATTATTAATATCGTAGTTAGGAAAAAGATTTAAAACATTAGAATATCCATTAATGAAAGCTCTTAGTTGCTGTCCCATAATATTATTCCTTTCTTAATTTTAAATATAACTATTTATTGATAATACATTATACACAAAATTTTTATACATTGTCTTAAATATATAAATTATTATCAACGCTTACAGTTTATTAGTTTATAACCTAACTATTTATTAGTAATACATTATATATTAATTACCCATAAAATTACTTAATATGGATACATTTTTAATGTTATGATATTAACTTAAATAAAGTAATAAATAATATATTACAATATGAGCGTTATTTATCAACTTATATATGATTGTGGATTAAGGATGAAAGAAGTTCAAAATACCTATATAAAAGATGGACTTAGAATACAAGTACAAAAGTCAAAGAGTTACACCAAAGAGATTTAGAAAATACCGTTTTAAAAGCAAATATTGATAAAAGTGAAAAATGATTTTAGAAACTTCAAATTTAGGCAATAAGAAATCGCAAAACTTATTGCCTAATTTTAAAATTTTGTTAGATATACAAAAAGAGTGCTACAACTGCAAAGCCTGCTAGCATAAAGTAAACACCTCTTCTTTTAAAGCCTTTTTTTCCTTTTACCATGACAATAGAAGATAGTGCCAAAAAGGATAGAATTACACTGTAAATTATCGCTAAATAAAACCATGCTTTATTATGGGCTGCTTTATGAGCATCTATAAATAACTCAATAAAAGCTGGATAACCTACATACCTAACATCAATATTTCCATCTAAACTATTATATTGTACCTTTAGTGTTCGCCACGCTTTATAATGAAACATCTGATTTTCTTGTTTTACTAATTTCAAATTTAGATGTTTTTTTACCATTTTATATGAGTCTTTAGGGAAAACCTCTTCAAACTCACCTTTGTAAATTAACTTTTTAAAGGTATCTTCAAACTCATCTTTTTTTATATTTGTTTCAATCACACTGATTGAAACAAACTCTTTTTTTAACCAACCAAGTCCCCTACCTGAAAGAATTATCCCTGTAATCGCATAAATCAAAGTAATTCCAATAACAAAATAGCCTAAGTCTCGGTGTAATGCTCTAACTTTCTTCTCAAGTGATTTCATCTAATCCCTTAAAACTTATAAGAGAATTTAACTTTAAAGTTTCTTCCAACTTCATAATCAGTATAAGTTGGATTATCAAAGTATACTCCAAAAGCTGTATGCTGAGCATACTTCTTATCAAAGATATTATCAATACCAAAGTTTAATGTAGCACCTTTTAAAGAGCCATTAGTAAACTTATAAGTTGAGTTAAGATTATGAACTGCATAACCACTTCTTTGAACTGTTTGATCCTCTTTATATTTATATTTATTTCCTAAAACATACTGTGCATCATAAGAAAGCTTTAATGCACTTGAGTAATCATAATCTAAACCTGTTTTAAAAGAGTGTATCTTTGCAGTCTTAGGATCTTTTATACTTCCATCTGTCAAACTCTTCTCTTCACCATCAGAATATGAATGAGATAGACTTAAACCTAATTTCCCTTTTTTATATTTAAATACAGATTCAACCCCATATACACTCACATCATATTGAGGTGCTAATGCGTTGTTTTTTGTTGGATGAGAGTAATTATCCACATTATAAGTATACGCAGTAAATCCAAAGATTGAGTTATCAGCATCTAAACTTGTTGTTAAGTCATAATCAAACCCTACGGGACCGTTCCAAATTCTGTGTCAATCGGGTAGAATAACACAACCCAAAGGAATGACACATGAAAAAAGTAGAAGTAGACGTAGAGCAGTTTGCCCGTGATATAAAAGCGGGCAAGAGTATAGGCGGTGCAGATGGGGCATTGAGTTCTTTGATAAAAGAGCTGACTGAGACAGCACTTGCTGCTGAGCTTGATTCTCATTTGGCTAATGATCTTGAGAGTAACCGTAAAAACGGTTATAGTTCAAAGACCATGAAAAGTGATCATGGATCATTTGAGCTTGAAGTTCCCAGAGACAGAAACGGCAGTTATGAACCTGGTATCGTTAAAAAGAATCAAACCTCCATGACTGATGAGATAGAGAGTAAAATTTTATCTTTATACGCTCTTGGCAACAGTTACAGCCAGATCTCTAAACATATTGAGGATATGTACTGTGTAGGTTTTTCTAAAGCCGCTATCAGTGCCGTAACGGATAAGATCATACCTATGCTAAATGAGTGGAAAACCAGACCGCTTGAAGCGGTCTATCCCTTTATCTTTTTAGATGCTATTCATTATAAGGTCAAAGAAGATGGCCGTTATATCTCAAAAGCGTTTTATACCGTTCTTGGTGTGAGAGTAGACGGCAAAAAAGAGGTACTTGGTCTATACCTTGGTGAAAGTGAAGGAGCGAAGTTCTGGTTGCAGGTACTGACTGATCTACATAACCGTGGGGTGGAAGATATCTTGATAGCTTCCATTGACGGCTTAAAAGGCTTTCCCGAAGCTATCAACTCAGTATTTCCAAATACGCAGGTACAGCTGTGTGTGGTACATCAAATAAGAAACAGCCTCAAATATGTCGGATCAAAAAACCAAAAACAGTTTGCCAAAGAGCTAAAAGCCGTATACCAAGCTTTTAGTAAAGAAGAAGCTGAATATGAACTAGATAAGCTTGAAGAAAAATGGGGAGATAAATACCCTATAGTATTTCAATCTTGGCGTAATAAGTGGGAAAACCTCTCCGTATACTTTCAATACCCAGCTGATATAAGAAGAGTGATCTATACAACCAATGTGATCGAATCTGTGCATAGACAGTTTCGTAAACTCACAAAAACTAAAGGTGCTTTTCCCAATGATGAAAGCCTACTGAAACTGCTGTTTATGGGAATTAAAAACGCTGAGCAAAAATGGACTATGCCTATTAGAAACTGGAGCCTGACTATTTCTCAGCTAGCTATCCATTTCGAAGGCAGACTTGATAACGCACTGGATTTATGATATGATTTTACAACTACCCGAGGATGACACAGAATTATGAACACTCCCAA